>JAOPXD010000022.1 GCA_025965315.1 Marmoricola sp. | reverse complement strand
GCTGGGTTGAACGTGGCGGACCCGGGTACCGGATCACCATGAGTGCAGACACGACGACGAAGGTTGCGCCCGGCGAGCTGGCCGAAACGCCGGCCGAGGTGCCGGCCCGCGGCTGGTGGCAGATCGTTCGCAGGGCGTGGAAGGAAGCCAAGAAGGACCAGGTCCCGCTGATGGCGGCCGGCGTGGCCTTCTACACGTTCCTGGCGCTCTTCCCGGCGATGATCGCCGGCGTCCTCCTCTACGGGCTGATGGCGGACCCGGCCACCGCCGTTCGTCAGGCGGACCGGATCACCTCCACCATGCCCGCCGATGCCGCCAGCCTGATCACCACCCAGATGAAGACGCTGACCGAGTCGCCGACGCGGTCGCTGGGGCTGGGTCTCGTCGTGGCGCTGGTGCTCGCGCTCTGGAGTGCTGCTGGTGGCGTCGGCAACCTGATCACGGCCCTCAACATCGCCTACGGGGAACGCGAGACCCGCGGGTTCGTGAAGCTGAAGGCACTCGCTCTCGCGCTGACGCTGGCCGCGATCGTGTTCCTGCTCGCTGCGATCGGTCTCGTCGCCGTCGCGCCCGCCGTCCTGGGCAACGAGGTCGACGGTCCGCTGCGCTGGGTGCTGGAGGCGGTCCGGTGGGTGCTCGTGGTCGCGCTGGTGTCGGTCGCGCTCGCCGTGGTCTACCGGGTGGGTCCGTCCCGGGAGCCGGCGCGGTTCTCCTGGATATCCATCGGGGCTACGACCGCGACGGTGCTGTGGCTGTGCGCCAGCGTGGGGTTCTCGGTGTACGTCGCCAACTTCGGCAGCTACGCGAAGACCTACGGCGCGATGGCGGGAGTCGTGGTGCTGCTGCTTTGGCTCTGGATCACGATCTACATCGTCCTGCTCGGTGCCGAGATCAATGCGGCGGCCGAGGAGCAGACGGCTCGGGACACCACCACCGGTCCGGAACGGCCTCGCGGTGACCGTGGGGCGGTCAAGGCGGACTCGGTCGCCGGGGGATAGCTCAGTCGTGCTTCTGGTCGAACTCGACGTGCACCCGCTGGAAGCCCTTGTGCCGCTGGGCCTGGGCGTACTCGGTGTAGACCCGGCGGTCGGCATCGGTGAGCCGTACGGCGTCGGTGAACGGGGTCAGCAGTGCCCGGGGGTAGAGCCGGTTGGCGACGACCACGTTGATCTCCAGCCCGAGCACGGCGACGGTCGAGGCGAGGTAGACGAAGGCGATCAGCCCGAGCACCAGCGCGAAGACCGAGTTCATCGACCCGGTCTTCGTGACGACGTGGTCGACGTAGATCCCACCGAGGCTCTGCAGCAGCTGCCACAGCAGCGCCACCGCGACCGCTCCCGGAATCACCTCCCGGAACCTCTGACGTCTCGACGAGGAGAACATCACCATCACCGCGAGCACGGCTGCGGTGACCAGGACCGAGGCCAGCCGCAGCACCCAGCGAAGACCGGCACCGACGTCGAGCCCGAACGACCCGGTGTGGCTGGCCAGGCTGGTGATCACGGTGATCGCCAGGACGGTCAGGCCCGCGAACAAAAGCAGCAGCAGGCTGCGCACCCTGCTCGCGATCGGGCTGAGCCGGCTGTTGCGCGGGATGGCCAGCGTGACGCTGACCGCGTTCTGGGCGGCCTGCCCGAGTCCGATCGACCCGTAGAGCGCGGTGATCGTTCCGATCACGATCGCGGAGGTACTACCGCGGAGCCCTTCGGGCTGCCCGAGCTGGGTGCCGACGATCGGGAACTGGCGCAGCGCTGAGTTGAGCACCTCGGTCTTCAGGCCCTCATCGCCCTGGAGGATGAAACCGAGGACCGAGGACGCGATCAGCAGCAGCGGGAAGATGGCGATGAACGCGTAGTAGGTGATGATCGCGGCCAGGTAGTTGCCTTGGTCGTCGAAGAACTTGTAGACCACCCCGAGCGGGAGCCCGATGGTCGGGTGCCGACGCTGGAACTCGTCGATGCGGTCAACGGCCTCGGTCACGGGGCAACCGTACGGGTCCTAGCCGCGAACCGCTGGCAGTACCTTGTCGCCGTACGCCGCGATCATGTCGGCGTAGTTCGGACCCATGTTCGCGACGTAGATGTCGTCGAAGCCGGCGACGACGCACGCCAGCAGCTCGTCGATGTGGGCGCCGATGTCGGAGCCGCAGACGACGGTGTCGCGGGTCGAGTCCTCGGTGACCAGGGTGCTTGCCTGTTCGAAGTGCCGAGGCGTCGGGAGGACCTGCGCGAGCTCGCCCGGCAGCCCGGCGTTCGCCCACAGCCGGTGCGCGTGGCTGACCGCCTCGTCCTCGGTGTCGGCCCAGGCGACCTTGTAGCCCATCGTGGCCGGCTTGCCGGGGGCGAGCTGGTGGAACAGGGCGAGCAGCTCGGCGTCGCGGCTGGTGGTGATGTAGCCGTCGCCGATCTCGGCCGCCAGCCTGGTCGATGCCTCGCCGAACCCCGAGACGTAGATCGACGGCGGGTCGTCGCGCATCGTGTAGATACGCGCGTTCTCGACCGTGAAGTACTCGCCGTGGTGATCGACGGTCTTACCGGTCCACAGCTCGCGGATCACCTCGACCGCCTCGCGCAGCATCTTGAGCCGTACGTCGGTGGGCGGCCACTGGTCACCGTGGATGGCCTCGTTGAGGGCCTCGCCGGAACCGACGCCGAGCGTGAAGCCGCCGTTCAGCATCACGTGCGCCGATGCCGCGGCCTGAGCGACCAGCGTGGGCTTGGTCCGCATCGTCGGACACGTCACCGCCGTCGTGATCGGCAACGAGCAGGCCTGGGACAGCGCACCGATCACGGTCCAGACGAACGGGCTCTCGCCCTGCTCGTCGTTCCAGGGGTGGAAGTGGTCGGAGATCCAGAGAGCCTCGAACCCGGCCCGCTCGGCAAGGATCGCCTGCTCGACCAGCTCGCTCGGGCTGTACTCCTCACAGCTCAGGAAGTACCCGATCCGCGGCTTGGCCGGCGCGCTCATCGGTCGTCGTCGTTCTCTGAGTTGTCGGTGTCGGTGGCCGGCCCCTCGGTGGTGGCACCACCTTCGGACGCCCAGTCCTGACCGCGCTCGTCGGACTCGGCAGGATCCGAGTCCGAGTCCTGGCGTGCATCGCGTTCGGTTGGCATGGGTCGTCAGTACCCAGAACCGGGCACCACAATCGCACCGCTCGGTCCGGTGCGCAGGTGCTGACGCTCAGGTCAGGGTGGTGAACTGCTTCATGCCGCTGCCGGCGAGCCAGTCGCCCCAGGACACGTTGTAGTCGGCGTACCCGTTGTCACCGGCTGCCTTGCCGCGCGGGGAACCGGTGATCGTGACCGGGTCGCCCTGCTTGGTCAGGTTGAAGTACCACTTCGCGTCCGCGAGGGAGAGGTGCACGCAGCCGTGCGAGCCGTAGCTGTGCCCGGGGTAGGGGTCGCCGGTGGAGTAGTGCAGGAACGTCCCCGACCAGGTGATCCGGACATCCCACGGCAGCACGATGTCGTAGTAGTTCGGGTCGCTCTTCTTGCAGGCGATCTGCACGCTGCACGACGTCATCCGGACGGTGGTCGACTTGTTCACCACGGCCATCGTCCCGTCCCACGACGGGAAGTCGGGGCTGCCGGCGTCGCTGGGCATCGAGCGCAGGACCTTGCCGTTGCGGGTGACCACGGTCTTGTGGTCGCGCACGTAGACGTGGGTGCGGACGTCGGCGCCGATCTTGAAGGTCCGGGAGTAGCCGTGGGTGCCGTAGCGCCCGTACCCGTCACCGACGTGCTTGAACGCGGCGATCATCGAGACCGTGGTCCCGGGCGTCCAGTAGGTCTTCGGGCGGAAGTCGACCCGTTGCGAGCCGAACCAGTGCCAGGCGCCGGTGACCGGGACCGAGGTGGTCAGCTTGATGTGCTGCTCGACCTTCTTGCGCGCGGAGAGCTTGACCGGGTCCGAGAACGTGATCGAGATCGGCATCGCGACGCCCACCGTGGTCCCGCTGAGCGGGGCGATGCCGTCGAGCAGCATCGGGGGCCCCTTCGGGAAGTGCTTCTTCGGTGGCGCAGTCACCGTCGGCGTCGAGCTGGGCGACGACGAGACGCTGGTCGACGGCGAGCTCGGCGACTTCGCGGCGTCGGGCGTGGAACCGGACCCGCCGCAGGCGGCGACGGTGAGCAGGAGACCGGTCACGGCGACCGCGAACGCGGCGCGGAGGGTCGAGGTGTGGTTCATCGGAGTGTTCAGGCCTTTTCTGGCAGTACGGGATGTGCCGCAGCAACCGACACGGGTCCGGGACTGCCGTACCTATTGAACCCTGCGGGTTCAAGAAATGCCCAATACAGGTGGGTTTCCCGTGCCGACGACCCGACCGGGGACCTTCAGTCGACGACGGGAAGCTGCAGAACCTGCGCGGTGCTTCCGGTCGTGATGCTGACCAGGTTGGCTCCGAGACCGCCGCGGTAGTTGACCGAGCTGCCGGCGATCACGAGCCGGATCCGGTGGCCCGGTGCGAACTGGTGCACGAAGGCGGGCATCGTCACGGTGAACGGCTTGGTGACGTCGGCGACCCGGACCGGAGCGATCAGGCCGTTGATGTCGGTGGCCTTGCCGTTGGGGCCGATGTCCTGCATCTGGACGTAGAGCACGAGGTCGCCGGCCGCACCGAGCTTCTGAGTCGCTGCGGCTGTCGGCGCGGAGACCTGCACGGTGAGCTTCGGCGATCCGACGACATCGACGTTCTGGATGAGGGCGGCACTGTTCCAGGTCGCCGTCGTCCCGGGGAGGTCGAACTCGGGAACCGGGATGTGCGCCAGCGCCGAGATCGCGTCCAGATCGCTGAAGTTCGTCGGCAGTCCTGTCGCTGCGGTGACCAGCGCCTGGGTGCCCTTGGCCAGTCCGGTCGGCGTGGCCGAGAGCGCCTTGCCGGACAGGTAGTACGGCGTGAGGGCGCCGACCGGGAAGCTCGCCGAGGTCCCGTACGCCGGCGAAGCGTTCCCGGTGTAGGTCGTCCAGTCGCGGAAGTAGGCGAACTCCGGACCGGTGTCGCTCGGCAGGCCCTTGAGGTAGTGGTCGAACCAGTCGAAGATCCGGCCGGTCTCGTACTGCGTGGTCGGGTCCGGGTTGGTCAGGTCGAGCTCGCCCGGGGCTGGCGTCGGGTTCGAGTGCCCCCAGGCCTGCCAGACCATCTTCACCGGAGTGCCCTGGGCCTTCAGAGCCTGGTAGTTCGCGATCCCCTCGTTGAGGTTGAACAAGGTGTCGTCCTCACCCTGGACGATCAGGGTCGGCACGGTGACCTTGGCCAGGTACGACGCCGACGAGGCGTGCAGCAGCTTCGCCCGCGAGGCCGGGTCGAAGTACCCGAGCGTGCCGGCGGTGACCAGGGCACTGCAGACGAACGTTGCGAAGTTCGGGCAGGGGAGCAGCCGAGCAGGATCGACCTGGGCGTTCTCCAGTCCGTTGGCGACACCGAGCGCGGTGAAGCCGAGACCCCACGCGAGCTTGGTCGATCCGGGCGTCGAGGTGTTGACCCCGGTGGTCACGGAGGTGTTGTTCGGGCCGAGCGAGTAGTTCAGGTTGTTCCAGGTCGCGATCGGGATGATCGTGTCCAGCCGTGGGTCGACCGATGCCACCGAGAACTGGATCTCCCCGC
>JAOPXD010000015.1 GCA_025965315.1 Marmoricola sp. | reverse complement strand
CCCGAAGCCGCCGCGCACCCCGCCGGTGCCGCCTCGTGGGCCGCCTCCCGGGCCTCCCTGGGCGCCGGCCACTGCCGGGCCTGCGGTCGGGATCGACCCGGTGTGCGCCGTGCTCGCCGTGTCCAGGGCGTACGCCGCCGGGCCCGCGAGCACGGCAGCGAGAGCCAGCACCGCCACCAGACCAGTGCCCCGGGCACGCCACCGGTGCACACCGAGCAGGCCGGCGCCGGCAAGGATGCCGGCGACCAGGACCACCGGGCGCAGCCACGGCACGAAGTCGGCCGACCTCCCCAGCAGCACGAACGCGATCACCGAGGTACCGGTCACGGTCGCTGCGAGGACGGCACGGGCGAGGACGTCCTGGCGCTGCCGCCACAGGGTGACGGCGCCGATGCCGATCAGTGCCGCGATGGCGGGGGCGAGCGCAACGGTGTAGTAGGCGTGGAAGATCCCGGCCATGAAGCTGAAGGTCAGGCCGGTGACCAGCAGGCTGGTCCCGAAGAGGACGGCTGCTGCCCGGATCCTCTGGTCTGCCGCCTCGCGGCTGCGGGCGAACCAGAGCACGGCTGCACCGAGCACCAGAGCCGCCGGCAGCAGCCAGGCGATCTGGCCGCCGATCTCGGAGTTGAAGAGCCGACCGATGCCGGTCGCTCCCCAGTTGCCGCCGCCGGTCGTGCCGCCGCCACCGCCGACCGAGCCGGTCTCGTTGCCGCTGAGCCGGCCGAAACCGTTGTAGCCGAGGGTGAGCTCGAGGATGGAGTTGTTCTGGGACCCGCCGATGTACGGGCGGCTGGCGGCTGGCCAGAACTGCACGATCGCGACCCACCAGCCGCCGGCGAGCAGCATCGCACCGAACGCGGCCAGCAGGTGCACGATCCGCTTGCCCCAGCTCGTCTTCGCGAAGAACAGGTACACCAGCGCGAGAGCGGGCAGCACCAGGAAGGCCTGCAGCATCTTGGTGAGGAACGCGAGTCCGACCAGGCTCCCGGCCAGGACCAGCCACCGCAGCGGACGGCCTGCCTGGGTGCGGGACTCCTCGACCGAGCGCAGGGTGGCGGTGCTGGAGCCGAGCAGCAGCAGCACCAGCATCGCGTCCGGGTTGTTGAACCGGAACATCAGGACCGCGACCGGGGTCAGTGCCAGCACCAGGCCGGCGATCAGACCGCCGACAGCGGAGCCGGTGACCCGCCGGACGGTGCGGTGCAGCAACGCCACCGACGCCACTCCGGCGAGGGCCTGGGGAACCAGGATGCTCCAGCTGGAGAGTCCGAAGATCCGCACCGAGAGCGCCATCGGCCACAGCGACAGCGGGGTCTTGTCGACGGTGATCGAGTTCGCGGCGTCCGAGCTGCCGAAGAAGAAGGCCTTCCAGGACTCCGAGCCGGCCTGGACCGCCGCGGAGTAGAACGAGTTGGCCCAGCCGGAGGCGCCGAGGCCCCAGAGGTAGAGCAACGCCGTACCGACCAGGAGCACCGCGAGCGCGGGCCGGGTCCAGGACGGGTCACTCGTGGTCGTGGTCGTGGGTGGATCGGTCGCGACCCGGGCTACCGGCCGCTCGAGGGTGGTCGTTGTCGTCTGCATTCCCCGAGACTGACCGGACGGCCTGCGGCAGCCGTGTGGTCGTTCTGTGGGTTTCTTGTGAGCCGTCGCGTCACGGCGACCGGCTCACAGCAGGTCACTCGTCGTTGCCGTAGATGTCCCGGGTGTAGACCTTGTCCAGCACGTCGTCGAGGGCCTCGGTGGAGCGGTTGGCGATGATCACGTCGGAGCGCTTCTTGAACTCGTCGAAGTCGGCGAGCACCTCGGAGTTGTAGAAGCGGTCCTCGGCGATCCCGGGCTCGAAGATGATCACCTCGATGCCCTTGGCCTTGATCCGCTTCATCACGCCCTGGATCGAGGAGTCGCGGAAGTTGTCCGAGCCGGCTTTCATGATCAGCCGGTAGATGCCGACGGTCTGCGGGTTGCGCCGCAGGATGTCGGTGGCGATGAAGTCCTTGCGGGTGGTGTTGGCCTCGACGATCGCGCTGATCAGGTTCTGCGGGACCTCGCGGTAGTTCGCCTGGAGCTGCTTGGTGTCCTTCGGCAGGCAGTACCCGCCGTACCCGAAGGACGGGTTGTTGTAGTGCTTGCCGACCCGGGGGTCCAGCCCGACGCCGTCGATGATCTGCCGGGTGTCGAGGCCGTGGCTGAGCGCGTAGGTGTCGAGCTCGTTGAAGTACGCCACCCGCAGCGCCAGGTAGGTGTTGGCGAAGAGCTTGATCGCCTCGGCCTCGGTCGACCCGGTGAAGAGCACCTCGATGTCGGTCTTGATCGCGCCCTGGACGAGCAGCTCGGCGAACCGGTGCGCCTGCTCGGTGTCGGAGCCGACCACGATCCGCGACGGGTGCAGGTTGTCGTAGAGGGCGTGCCCCTCGCGGAGGAATTCGGGAGAGAAGATGATCGACGCTCCCGGGTGTGCCTCGCGCATCCGGGCGGTGAAGCCGACCGGGACCGTCGACTTCACGATCACTGTCGCGCCGGGCTCCATCGCGAGAACATCCGCGATCACCGATTCGACCGATCCGGTGTCGAAGTAGTTGCTGCGCTCGTCGTAGTTCGTCGGCGTCGCGACCACCACGTAGGAGGCACCGCGGAAGGCCTCGGCCTTGTCCAGCGTCGCGGTCAGGTTCAGCGCCCGGGTCGCGAGGTAGTCCTCCAGCTCGACATCCTCGATCGGGGAGCGTCGCGCGTTGATCAGGTCGACCTTCTCCGGCACGAGGTCGAGCGCCCAGACCTCGTGGTGCTGGGCCAGGATGACCGCGTTGGACAGGCCGACGTACCCGGTTCCTGCGATGGCGATCTTCATGGAACAAACCCTAACGTTCCCGGCAGCGGGTCCGGCGTGGTTCGGTGAACGTGGACAGGCGCCGTCGGTTAGGTTTCCCAGCATGACGATCAACCCTGTTCCTGATGTCCCGGGCCCCCCGAAGCGGGTGCTGATCACCGGTGGCGCCGGCTTCATCGGTTCGCACCTGACCCGGAGGCTGCTCGACCAGGGACACGACGTGCTCGTGGTGGACAACTTCTACTCGAGCACCCGCGCGAACCTCTACGACCTGCTCGACGAACCGCGGTTCGAGCTGATGCGCCACGACGTCACCTTCCCGTTGTACGTCGAGGTCGACGAGATCTACCACCTCGCCTGCCCGGCCTCGCCGGTCTTCTACCAGCGCGACCCGGTGATGACCACGAAGACCTGCGTGCACGGCTCGATCAACATGCTCGGGCTGGCCAAGCGCACCGGTGCGAAGATCCTGCTCGCCTCCACCTCCGAGGTGTACGGCGACCCGGCCGTGCACCCCCAGGAGGAGTCGTACTGGGGCAACGTGAACCCGATCGGGCTGCGCTCCTGCTACGACGAGGGCAAACGCTGCGCGGAGACGTTGTTCTTCGACTACCACCGCCAGCACGACCTGCCGATCAAGGTGGCCAGGATCTTCAACACCTACGGCCCGCACATGCTGCCGAACGACGGCCGGGTGGTCTCGAACTTCATCATGCAGGCGCTCCAGGGCCAGGACCTCACCGTCTTCGGCGACGGGGAGCAGACCCGGTCGTTCTGCTACGTCGAGGACCTGGTCACCGGCCTGATCGCCCTGATGGGCAGCCCGCGCGAGGTGACCGGCCCGATCAACATCGGCAACCCGGGGGAGTTCACGATGCTCGAGCTCGCCGAGAAGGTGATCGCGCTGGTCGGCGGTGACAGCAAGCTCGTCCACGAGGCGCTCCCGACCGACGACCCGGTACGCCGCAAGCCGAACATCGATCGGGCCAACGACCTGCTCGGCTGGGGCCCGACCATCTCGCTCGACGAGGGCCTGAAGCCGACCGTCGAGTACTTCCGCGGTTTGGTGGAAGCGCGACCTTGACGGCACCGCGGCTGTGTACCCTCCTGCTCGTCCCTTCCTCACTGACCAACGAGGTCCACGGCTGATGCGCTTCTACCTTGCCTGGCAATACATCACGGGCTACTCGACCTCCGGGATGCACGAGCTCGTCGCCCAGGGGCACACCGTCAAGCTGATGTACCAGGAGGCCCTGGTGCACCCGCCGTTCCTGGCACCCTTCGACGACGAGGAGCTCACCCAGGGCCTCGACGCGAGCGGCTGGACCGGCCAGCCGGACGAGGCCCGGCTGCTGCGCGAGATCGAGGAGTTCCAGCCCGACGTCCTGGTCGTGAACTCCTGGCACATCCCGGCGTACATGAAGGCTGCGAAGCAGTGGCGCGGCAAGGCGCTCCGGGTCGTGGTGATGGACCACCAGTGGCTCGGCACGGTCAAGCAGTGGGGAGCCCGCCTCACCCGCGACGTGTACCTCCAGCGCTACTTCGACGCCGCCTGGATGCCGGGTGACGAGCAGGCCGTCTTCGCCCGCCACCTCGGCTTCGAGCAGCACCAGATCATCACCGGCCTCTACACCTGCGAGACCTCGTTCTTCACCGGCCCGCAGGCGGACCCGAAGAACGCCTTCGTGTTCACCGGTCGGCTCGTCGACACCAAGGGCGTCGACGTGCTCGCGGCGGCCTACCGGAAGTACCGCGAGGTGGCAACGGACCCGTGGCCGCTCAAGGTCGTCGGCATCGGCCCGATGGACGAGGAGCTCAAGGCGATCGAGGGCACCGAGCTGCTCGGTTTCGTGATGCCCAAGGACCTGCCCGGCGTGCTCGCCGAGGCCGGCTGCCTGCTGCTCCCGAGCCGGTTCGAGCCGTGGGGGGTCGTGGTGCACGAGGCGATCGCCGGTGGGCTCGCCGTGATCTGCACGAGCGCGTGCGGCTCGGCGTCGAGGCTGGTCAACGACGGTTACAACGGCCGGGTGATCGCACCGGACAAGGTCGACGAGATGGTCGAGGCGATGCTCTGGATCTCGAACGCCGACGCCGACAAGCGCGCGCTGATCAGCCAGCGGAGCTCCGAGCTCGCCAGGCAGTACACCCCGCAGCGGATGGCGGAGAACCTGGTCGCCAAGTCGGTGCAGCTGCTCCCCGAAGCGATCGGTCGCTAGGGGTCCGCGCGTGCCCGTCACAGTCATCGTCGAGCCCGACCCGAGCGGTCACCGGTACCAGGCGGTCGCGAACGTCGCCGAGGTCGCGAACGAGACCGGCGAGGTCGTGCTGCTGACCTCGAAGGGCTCGGCGACCAGCGAGGCGTTCGAGGTCTACCTGTCCGGAACCAGGTTCGTGAGCGTCGAGGAGGTCTTCGACGAGGTCTACCCGCCGACCAGGCTGATGGCGCGTGCGGTCGCGGCCAAGGCCCGCGACCTGGACGTGGGCACGGCCGTGGTGATGGACGCGGACCAGTCCCTGAAGCGGTGGTTCTACGTGGCCCGCAGCGAGTTCAGGAGCCTGCCGCGCAAGCCCCGGGTGGTCTTCATGCTCACCCGGTACCCGGCCAAGCTGAAGCTGACCGACCGGGTCGGCTGGAAGCTCCGGATCCCCAAGGCGACCCTCGCGGTCGCCGCGATGGCGACCGGCACCCTGCACCACGTGGCCGGGTTCGCAGGTCGTGAGGACATGGCCACCGGCTGGATCGTCCGGCGTACCCGGGACCCGGCGATCTGTACGGCGCACTCGCGGGACCGGGCGGCGCTGCGTGCCGAGCTCGACCTGCCGGCCGACCGCAGGATCGTCGGCGTCTTCGGCCTGCTCTCGGAGCGCAAGAACGCACCGCTGGTGCTGGACGCGCTCAAGGCGGCCGACCTGGACGCCGATCTGCTGCTGGCCGGCAGCATCCAGCCCGAGGTGTGGGCCTGGATCAACAGCCTGCCCGAGGCCGATCGTGCCCGGGTGATCGTCCAGGACGGTTTCCTGTCCAACGACCTGCTCGACAAGCTGGTCGCGGCCGTCGACGCCGCGCCGATCGCGCTGACCAACAACGGGCCCAGCGGGATCATGGGCAAGGCGCTCGCCGCCGGCGTACCGGTGGTCTCGGCGGGGTCCGAGGTACGTGCCCGTGAGCTGGTCGCGACCGACGGCGGCGAGGCGGCCGACTTCACCGCCGAAAGCATCGGCGCGGCCATCAGACGGGTCTTCGAGCGCGATCCGGACGCTCCTCGGCGCAGCACGGTGCCGCCGGCAACCGCAGACGAATTCTCCCGGAACCTCCTGGGTGTCGACGCTCAGGGCCGGGTCGTCGGTCGTACGCCGCGCCGATGACGGTTCGGCCCACAACCGACCGATCTCTCAGGTAGCGTTCGCCGCGTGAATGCCGCGAATCCTGCCTTTCTGATGAAGTTCCCACGGACCCGGGTCGCTATCCGCGAGACCATCCGCAACGTGAACAAGCCGTTCGCGAAGGCGCGGACGCGTCGCGCGCTGGCCACCTCGGCCCGGCCGATCAAGCTGGAGATCGGCGGCCTGACCCCGCGTGACGGCTGGGTGATCACCAACGTCAACGCGACCACCCGCAACTACCTCGATGCCACCTCGCCGTGGCCGATCGCCGACGGCAGCGTCCAGTACGTGTTCTCGGACAACGTCATCGAGCACATCCCGCTCGCCGCCGGGCGCGCCATGCTCCAGCAGGCCCACAACTCGATGGTTCCGGGCGGCATCATCCGGATCGTCACCCCGGACATCCGCAAGCACGTCGAGCTGTACCTCGCCGGCCCGGCTTCGGTCGACGGCGACGTCGCCAAGGAGTACCGGGACATGGGTCTGGTCGTGGAGCACTCGATCGACCTGATCCGGATCCCGATCGGCAGCTTCGGGCACCACGAGGGGTACGTCTACGACTTCGAGGTGCTCGAGTCGGAGCTGAAGCGGGCGGGGTTCCACTCCGTGGTGCTGTGCGAGATGGGTGTCAGCGAGCATGCCGAGCTGGACGGGTTGGACATCCGGCTGGCGCAGGAGGGTGCTCAGATCGTGGTTGAAGCTACTCGCTAGCTTCTTGGCCGGGGTCTGGTGTCCGGCTGGGTCCTGCCTCGGCTGGGTCTGCTGCTGTGGTCGGGTGGGGCTCGGGTCAGCAACGCCGCCGAGCCCCCGGTGACCAACCGCCAGACTCCGTTCGGGCGCGGCAGCTCACTGCCCGGATCGCTTGGTGACCGGGTGCAGATTCGCTGCGGCCCTATCAGGCTTCGACGGGCTTGAGGACGTAGCCGGCGCCTCGCATGGTGTGGATCATCGGTTCGCGGCCGGCGTCGACCTTCTTGCGGAGGTAGGAGATGTAGAGCTCGACGACGTTGGCCTGGCCGCCGAAGTCGTAGTTCCAGACGCGGTCGAGGATCTGGGCCTTGGAGAGCACGCGCTTGGGGTTGCGCATCAGGTAGCGGAGCAGCTCGAACTCGGTGGCGGTCAGCGAGATCGGGGTGCCGCTTCGGGTGACGTCGTGGCTGTCCTCGTCCAGGACCAGGTCGCCGACGGCGAGGACCGAGTGGTCGGCGGTCTGCTGGGCGCCGGCGCGGCGCATCAGGGCGCGGAGGCGGGCCACCACCTCCTCGAGGGAGAACGGCTTGGTGACGTAGTCGTCCCCGCCTGCGGTGAGGCCGGCCACCCGGTCCTCGACGGCATCGCGCGCGGTCAGGAACAGCACCGGTACGTCGTCGGAGTCGGCGCGCAGCTTGCGCAGCACCTCCATGCCGTCGAAGTCGGGGAGCATCATGTCCAGGACGACCGCGTCGGGCGCGAACTTGCGAGCCGCCGCGACGGCCTTCGTGCCGGTGTGGGCGACCTCGACGTCCCAGCCCTCGTAGCGGAGGGCCATCCGGAGGAGCTCGGCGATGTTGACCTCGTCATCGACGACGAGGACCCGGACGGGAGTGCCGTCGATCCGGGTCAGTTCGGGTCCGCGCGCAGTGGTCATGGGTCAAGGGTCGCCCACCAATCCGGGTCACCGCCATGGATCACCTGTGCAGATCCTGTGAACGCGCCGCGTGGCGGGCGCTGCAACTCGTGGCGGAAACACAGGTGGATGACAGGTGTTGACCGCACCCTGGTCCCATGCCTGAGTACACCGAACCCGAGAACGACGGCGCTGTCGAGCCTGCCGAGTCCACCGAGACCGAGGCGACTGCTGTCGCTCCTCTGGCTGCGTCGGGGGCAGCTCCGATGCCCCCGGCCGGTGCTGTGAGCGCGCCGATCCTGGTCCCGCGTCTGCGTGATCGTGCCTGGTCGCTCCGGTCGTTGCTCGCGGTGGGGCTGGCCTCGCTCCTGATCGGAGGTGCCGGCGGCGCCACGATCGTGGCGGCCACCCACGACGACCACAGCCCCAGGTTCTTGCGCGTCGGCGGGCCCGGCGGGTTCGAGCGCGGCCGCGGCGTACACCGGTTCGGCGGCCAGTACGGCGGCCAGCCCGGGAACGGGTACGGCGGGGCTCCGGGACTGACGCAGCAGGGGACGCCGGGTGGCACCACCGGCAACGGCCCCGGCACCAACCCCGGAGGCGGCGTCCCGGTCCCGCCGAAGAGCTCCTCAGGCTCGTCTTCCGGAGCCGCCGGCTGATTCGACCCGGTTGAGCCGAGCTCCGGACCGGTTCCGGGCACCCCCAGGTCCGGTACCGGTCGACGGGCCTGCGCCGAGGATTGGCGCAGGCCCGTCGGCGTTCGCCAGACTGGGGGAGTTGTGCGTATCCAGTTCCCCGCCGAGCTCCCGGTCTCGGCACGCCGTGGCGACATCGCCGACGCGATCCGCGACCACCAGGTCGTCATCGTGGCGGGCGAGACCGGCTCGGGAAAGACCACCCAGCTGCCGAAGATCTGCCTCGAGCTCGGTCGCGGTGCGGGCGGTCGCGACGGCAAGCTGATCGGGCACACCCAGCCGCGCCGAATCGCTGCGCGCAGCGTCGCGGAGCGGATCGCCTCCGAGCTCGAGACCGAGCTCGGGGACGTGATCGGCTACCAGGTCCGCTTCACCGACAAGACGTCCGGTGCCGGGCGGGTCAAGGTGATGACCGACGGCATCCTGCTCGCCGAGCTCCAGCGCGACCGCGAGCTGCTGCGCTACGACACGATCATCATCGACGAGGCGCACGAGCGCAGCCTCAACATCGACTTCATCCTCGGCTACCTGCGGCAGCTGCTGCCGAGGCGGCCGGACCTGAAGGTGATCATCACCTCGGCGACGATCGACCCGGGAAGGTTCGCCGCCCACTTCGCTGCGGCTGACGGAACGCCGGCGCCGATCATCGAGGTCTCCGGGCGTACCTATCCCGTCGAGATCCGGTACCGACCACTGGTGGCGATCCCCGAGGAGGACGACGACGGCGACGTCGTGGTCCGCGACCAGACCGAGGCGATCGTCGCGGCGGTCGACGAGCTCCGTGCCGAGGTCGACGGCGACATCCTGGTGTTCCTGCCCGGGGAGCGCGAGATCCGCGACACCGCCGACGTCCTCAAGAAGCGCTCCGAGGGCCCGCGCGGGTTCGACGTCGTACCGCTGTTCTCGCGGCTCTCGGCAGCCGAGCAGCACCGGGTCTTCGAGCAGCACAGCCGGCGCCGGGTGGTGCTCGCGACGAACGTGGCCGAGACCTCCCTGACGGTCCCGGGCATCAGCGCGGTGATCGACACCGGGGTGGCCAGGATCAGCAGGTACTCGGTGCGCACCAAGGTGCAGCGGCTCCCGATCGAGCCGATCAGCCAGGCGTCGGCGAGCCAGCGGTCGGGGCGGTGCGGCCGGGTCGAGGCGGGCATCGCGATCCGGTTGTACTCCGAGGAGGACTTCAGCGCGCGTCCCGAGTTCACCGAACCCGAGATCCTGCGGACGACGCTGGCGAGCGTGATCCTGCAGATGACCTCGCTCGGGCTCGGCGAGGTGGCTCGGTTCCCGTTCGTCGAGCCGCCCGACCCGCGCAACGTGCGGGCCGGGATGACCCAGCTCACCGAGCTCGGCGCGATCGTCGCGACCAAGGGCGGCAAGGACGGGCGGGCCCGCCTCACCCCGATCGGTCGGTCGTTGGCACGGCTGCCGATCGATCCCCAGCTCGGCAGGATGCTGCTCGAGGCGGATCGGCTCGGCTGCCTGCGGGACGTGATGGTGATCACCGCGGCGCTGTCCATCCAGGATCCCCGGGAACGACCCGTCGACCAGCAGGCCCGGGCCGACGAGCTGCACGCCCGCTTCCGCGACCAGAAGTCGGACTTCGTGGCCTGGCTCAACCTGTGGGACCACCTCCGGCAGCACCAGCAGGACCTCGGCTCCAGTGCTTTCCGCCGGATGTGCCGCCAGGAGCACCTGAACTACGTCCGGGTCCGGGAGTGGCAGGACTTCGAGAGCCAGCTGCGCCAGGTCGCCAAGCAGGTGGGGCTCACGGTCGGCAAGGTCGGTCAGCCGGGCGTGCACGACGAGGACCTGATCCACCGGGCGCTGCTCTCCGGCCTGCTCTCGCACATCGGGCTGCGCGACGCCGACCGGCGCGACTACCTCGGTGCTCGCGGCACCAGGTTCTCGATCTTCCCCGGCTCGGGACTGTTCAAGAAGCAGCCGGACCTCGTGGTCGCCGCGGAGCTCGTCGAGACCTCCAAGCTCTGGGGACGCCAGTGCGCCGCGGTCGACCCGCTCTGGGTCGAGGAGGCCGGTGCCCACCTGGTGAACCGGACCTGGTCCGAGCCGCACTGGTCCCGCAAGCGCGCCGCTGTGATGGCCCACGAGCGGGTCACCCTGTACGGCGTCCCGCTGATCGCGGACCGGCTGGTCAGCTACGGCGCCCACGAGCCCGAGCTGGCCCGGGAGCTGTTCATCCGGCACGCCCTCGTCTACGGGGAGTGGAACACCCGGCACCACTTCTTCGCGAAGAACCGCGCCCTGCTCGAGGAGGCCGAGGAGCTCGAGCACCGGGCCCGCCGACGGGACCTGGTCGTCGACGAGCACACGCTGTTCGACTTCTACGACGCGGTGGTGCCGGCGGGGATCGTCTCGGGCGGCCACTTCGACGGCTGGTGGAAGGTCGAGCGCCGAAAGCACCCGGAGCTGCTGACCTTCGACCCGGCCATGCTGGTCCACGGCACCGCCGACGAGATCGATGCTGGCGACTTCCCGGACCTCTGGCGCGAAGGCGCCCTGGAGCTGCCGCTGCAGTACCACTTCGAACCCGGGGCGGAGCAGGACGGCGTCCGGATCGACGTCCCGCTGGCCACCCTCAACCACCTCGGCTCCGGTGCCTTCAGCTGGCACGTCCCGGGATTGCGCGAGGAGCTGGTGATCGCCCTGCTCCGGTCGCTGCCCAAGCAGCTGCGCGTCAACTTCGTGCCCGCGCCGAACGTCGCCAAGGCGTTCCTGGCCGCAGTCCCGCCGGGCGAGGAGTCGCTGACCGCGGCACTCGCGCGGCACCTGCGCGCGGTCACCGGGGTCGTCGTACCGGAGGAGGCGTGGGACTGGTCCAAGGTCCCCGGCCACCTACGGCCGACGTTCCGGATCCTCGACGAGGCCGGGACGGCGCTGGGCGAGGGCAAGGACCTCGAGGAGCTCAAACGACCGCTGCGGCCCTCCTTCGAGGCGGCCGTCGCCGATGCGGCCGCCGAGTCCGGTCTCGCGGTCACGGGTCAGACGGCGTGGACCTTCGGCACCATCGAGCAGTCCTTCGTCCAGCTGCGGGCCGGGCACGAGGTGCGCGGGTACCCGGGGCTGGTGGACGAGGGCGCTGTTGTCGGTCTGCAGGTGTTCGCGACCGCGGCCGAGCAGCAGGCCCGGCACGTCCACGGCGTACGGCGTCTGCTGGCACTGGCCCTTCCGGCACCCGATCTGGGCAAGGACCTCGACAACGCCACCAAGCTGGCGCTGGCCGGGTCGGAGTACCGGGACGTGAAGGCCCTGCTGGCCGACTGCGTGCTGGCCGCGCTGGGCGACCTGAGCGAGCCGGTCTGGGACGCCGAGGCGTTCGCGGCGCTGCTCGAACGAGCGCGCGGCGCGCTGCCGGAGCGTGCTGTCGAGGTGCGCACCCGGATGCTCCGGGTGCTGGCCGAGGCCCGCGAGGTCGACCGGCTGCTGCACGGCCGGGTGGACCTGGTGGTACTTCCGTCGATGAACGACATGAAGCAGCAGCTGGGACGGCTCACCGGACCGGGGTTCGTCGCCGAGGCCGGTCTCGAGGCGCTCCGCGACTACCCGCGCTACCTCGCTGCGCTCGCCGAGCGGCGACGTCGCCTCGACGAGGCTCCCGCGCGCGACCGCGAGCTGATGCACCGGCTGCAGCCGTTCCAGGACGCCTGGCAGCACCGCAACGCGGCCCTCGCCCCCGGCCGCCCACCGGGAGCCGGACTGGTCCGGCTGCGCTGGCTGGTCGAGGAGTTCAGGGTCTCGTTGTGGGCCCAGCACCTCGGCACCCGCGAGCCGGTGAGCGAGGCCCGGCTGAACAAGGCGATCGAGCAGGCCTGAGGCCGGACCCTCAGCGCAGGTACGGCCGGGCGGCAGCGAGGACGTCGTCGAAGACCTCGCGGGGCAGCGCCGCTCCTTCACGCCGTACGTCGTACGCGCTGAGCTCGAGGACCCGGTTGATCCGGACCTCGCTGGGCCGGCGCTGCCGGTCCCAGTCCCCGGTGCCGACGTCCATCCACAGCCGTCCGGCGCGTGCTTCCTGGCGCTCGTCGCGGTCGTGGTCCTTGCTGGTCAGCGCGAGGGCCGTGATCCGACCGCCGCCCTCGGCGAGCACGAGCACCGGCCGGTCCTTGCCGCGCGCGGGGTCGTCCTCGTACGGGACCCAGGCCCAGACGATCTCGCCCGGATCGGGACGGCCGTTGTGGACCGGTGCGTAGGTCGCCGGTGGCCGGGGCGTGCCTGCCTTGCGGGGAAGTCCGGGCGCCATGGACCGACCGTATCCGTTGGGGGAGTGGGTGCGCCGGGCCGGGAGCGCCTCACGGCGCGCGGCCGCTCGAAGCGGCTGTTCTTAGGTCCCGGGGCTGCCACGGCCCGGCGCTCTGCAATTCTAACCGCTCCGCGGTGACCTGTGCGTGCGAACTGCGTCAGCCGAGGGTGCCCTCGAGCTCCAGACGGGCTGCGCGTTCGAGCTGGTCCGCGAGTACCAGCAGGCGCGAGGCGGCGAGGTCGTTGGCGTAGGACGACCCGGTGTTCGACTCGTCCAGAGCGCGCCCGGCGGCCGCGACCCGGGCGAACGCGGACGCCCGGAACAGGGTGTCGGCCAGGTCGCCGACGACGACACCGGACAGGACGGCATCGACGAGCGCTCGGACCTCGTCGGCTCCGGGCGGTTCTTCCACACCGGAGATGGCCTCGGCCACGGGCGCGAGCGCGCGTCCCGCGTCGAACTCGCGTGCGGCCGTCGCCGGGTCGGCGTGCACCCAGGTGCGCAGCACGTAGAGGCGCCAGAGAACACCCGCCAGCGAGTCCGCGGGTGCTCCGGCCCAGAGGTCGGCCAGGGTGTCGAGCCCTTCGGTGTCGGCCAGGTGCACCACCCGGGAGACCAGCTCCGCGTCAGCCTGGTCGCGGGCACCGCGCACGAGGGCGGTGGCCGCCCGCTCGGCGGCCTCGGCGAGCAGGGCCGGATCAGCGCCGTGCACAGTGGTCTCGATGGCCTCGAAGTGCGAGGCGCCGGGCATCGAGGGGCGGTGGTGGCCTCGTTCCGTCATGCGCTCAACCTACGTCGGCAACCAGGACGAAACCGACGGTCACGGAGAACCTCAGCCGAGGGTGCCTGCGGCGGCACCGACCATGGCGACGACGGGGTCGTGGGTCGCGGTCGCTGGATCGAGCCTGCCGACGGTGCGGAGCAGCACGATCGCTATCCGGGTTCCTTCGACCGCGGTACCGAGAGCCGCGTAGGTCGTCGATTCGGCAGCGCTCCCGGTCCCGCGCCGGGTGACCAGGTACCAGGAGGCGCTGCCGGCCGGTACCGGGACTACGGCGGTCGGCCCGACAGCGGTCCCGGGTGGGAGAGCGCACCTGTCGTGCCAGCTGGTCAGCACCTTGGCAGCGCGGGCCGCCGTGGCCGTGTCCGGGAACTCGGCGATCTGCTCGGCTGCTGCGTCATCGGTGTCACCCGGGGGGAACCAGGTCCGCTCGACGACGTCGCTGGCCCCGATGCTGGACAGGTCGACCTTCGCGCACGGCCCGAACGGTTTGGTGCCCGCGGAGCCGGTGTTGCCGTCCTGCCAGTGCCAGTCGGTGGTCAGGCCGGGGACCGCGGTGGTGGCGAGCAGCCGGTCGCTGAGGCTGCCGTACGTCGGTGCGACAGCCGTGGACGGATCGGTGGGAGACGGGGACGTGCCGTCAGCCGGGGTGGTGCTGACGGGGGCCGGCGTACCGGTCACTGGCGGCTGATCGGTCGCGGCGGTTCCGGGGGAGTCTCCCGACGACGTACAGGCGCCGGCTCCGAGCGCGACCACGACGGCGAGAACCGCGAGCCGGGGGAGGGCGATCATGGCCTGAGCCTAGGGCGGAAGGCGGGCGCACCCCGCGGTGCGCCGGTCGTGCGGCGTGTCCGGCTATCGTGACCCTGCCGCGGGATCGACCCCCTCGGCAGGACGGAGTGCGCAGTGTTCGGCAGTCGCCGGGGCCTGGTGGCCCTGCTCGCGGTGGGCGTACTGGTGGTCAGCGCAGGGTGCTCGGGCAACGGGAAGCCGGTCGCCACGGCGACCAGGACCGTCCAGCCTGCGGGTCCCACGCTGCTGACCTTCTCGGTCTACGGTGCCCCGCAGATGATCACGGCGTACGCGAAGATCGCGGCCGACTTCTCGGCCGCGCACCCCGACATCGTGGTCAACATCCGGCCCTACGACACCCATGCTGCAGCCCAGAAGGCGCTCGCGTCCGAGATCGCCGGCGGCCAGGCTCCGGATGCCTTCATGGCCGATGTCACCGACTTGCCGGACCTGATCGCCCATCGGTCGGTACGCCGGCTCGACGAGCTGCTCGGCGAGCGGCACGTGGATTTCGGTGACGGGTACCAGCGCAACGCGCTCGAGGCCTTCAGCGCCGAGAACGCGCTCCAGTGCATGCCGGTCGACGTGTCGCCGATGGTCGTCTACTACAACACCTCGCTGATCAACCTCGCTGCCCTGACCCCGCCGGGCAACCGACCGGTGACGGCCGACACCGGCTGGAACTTCGACGAGTTCGCGGCCGCCGCGGCCCAGGTGCGCGGGCACCGGGCCCGTGGCGTGTACGTCGAACCCAGCCTGACCCAGATCGCTCCGTTCCTCTTTTCCGGAGGCGGTCACCTGGTCGACAATCTCGGGGCGCCCAAGACCCTGCAGCTCTCCCAGGGCTCGAGCGAGTCCGCGGTCGAGAGGCTTCTCGAGGTCGTCCGCAACCCGCAACTCACCTTCAGCAAGAAGCAGATCGCGCACCAGTCCGCGGTGCAGCGCTTCAAGGCCGGCAAGCTCGGCATGATCCTCGGATACCGCAGCCTCACCCCGGTTCTGCGGGAGCAGCAGAACCTGGACTTCGACGTGATGCCGATGCCGAAGCTCGGGACCAAGGCGACGGTCGGGACCAGCACCGGGCTCTGCCTCAGCAGCGCCACTCCGCACCCGCAGAAGGCTGCCGACTTCCTGGCGTACGCCGTCTCGGACACCGCAGCCAGCGAACTCGCCGAGACCGGGTACGCGGAGCCGACGAACCTGGACGTGGAGAACTCGGACGACTTCCTGCAGCCCGGTCAGCTACCGGTGAGCTCGTCGGTCTTCCAGTCGAGCGTGCGCAGCATCTACGCGTTCCCGAGCGTCCCTGCCTGGGCCCAGGTGCTGACCGCGACGGCGCCGCTGCTCTCGGACCTGTTCTACGACACCGTGATCGATCCGCTCGACGACCGGCTGAAGGCGATCGACGCGGCCTCGGTGCCGATCTTCACGCCGGTGCTTCCGCCGACGCCGGGCGCTACCGGCAGTCCGACCCCAGGGTCGACCCCGACGAGCTGATCAGTCCGCGGGACCGGGGTCGGGCTGCTCGGCCTCGATCTCGGCCTCGATCACGGGCTCGTCCTCGCGGGGATGCAGGATCGCCTCGGTGATCAGGGGTGCCATCAGGTCGATCTGCCAGGCGCGTGCGCCCAGGTCCCGGAGCGCCGCGCCGACCGCGGTCTCCATCTCGGAGTCGTCGACCTTGGGCGGCGTCCACAGCACCCGGCGCATGGAATCGGGGGTGAGCAGGTTCTCGATCGGAACCTTGCGCGCCTCGGACAGCGCCGTCACCGCGAGTCGCGCCGTGTTCAACCGCGCTGCTGCGACCGGGTCCCGGTCGGTCCAGGAGCGGACCTGGGGCGGACCGTCGGACCGGTTCGCCACCGGGGGCAGCTCGTTCTCGGGGAGTGCCCGGGCGCGCTTGAGCGCCTCGGTCCAGGTCTCCAGGTAGCGACGGGCGCCTCGCCCGTGGAAGCCCGGGGTGTCCATCAGGAGCTTGCCGCTGGTGGGCAGGGCGTTCGCCGCAGCGATCATCGCCGAGTCCGGGATCAGCCGCCCCGGGGTGGTGTCCAGCGACTCTGCGAGCTCGTCGCGCACGGTCCAGAGCTCGCGCACTGCGGCCAGCGCACGTCGACCCTTCGCCTTGTGGATCCCCGACGTGCGGCGCCACGGGTCCACGCGCGGGGGAGGCTCGTGGTGGATCAGGTGCTCGAACTCCTGGCGGGCCCACTCGGTCTTGCCGGTCGCCTCGAGCTCTGCCTCGAGAACGTCGCGGAGCTCCACCAGGACCTCGACGTCCAGGGCGGCGTACTCGAGCCAGGGCTCCGGCAGCGGCCGCTTGGACCAGTCGGCGGCCGAGTGCTCCTTGCGCATCGACTTGCCGACGATGACCTCGACCAGGGTGGCCAGGCCGACCCTGGGGTACCCGAGGAGCCGGGCGGCGAGCTCGGTGTCGAAGAGGGCGACCGGCACGAGGCCGACCTCGCGCAGGCAGGGGATGTCCTGGCTGGCCGCGTGCAGGATCCACTCGGCGTCGCCGAACGCGGTGTTCAGGTCGCGGAGGTCGTCGAACGCGATCGGATCGATCAGCGCGGTCCCGGCTCCCTCGCGGCGCAGCTGGATCAGGTAGGCACGGGCCGAGTAGCGGTACCCGGACGCCCGCTCGGCGTCGAGGCCGATCGGGCCGGAGCCGGCCGCCACGGCGGCGACGACCTCGGCGAGCGCGTCGGCCGTCTCGATGATCGGTGGCAGGCCGTCCCGCAGCGTGAGCAGCGGTGCCGGAGGGGCCTCGGGCTCGTCGTCGGTGACGGGCTCGTCGTTCGGGGTGATCTCCGAAGCCATCAGTCGGTGCCGCGCTGACCGCGCCGGCTGGGGATGGTCGCGACGCCTTCGGGGACCGGGGGCAGGCCGGCCGCGGTGCAGAGGAGCTCACCCCAGGCCTCGACGTGGGCGGTGAGGTCGCCGATCGGGGTCCACGAAGCACGGATCTCGATCTGGGCGGTACCGGGCTCTGCCGACATCCCACCGAAGCTCTCGGAGGCGACGCTGGTCACGGTTCCGGACGGCGCGCCGTACTCGGCGCCGTGGGCCTCGAGGGCCTC
The DNA here is from genome assembly GCA_025965315.1 of Marmoricola sp. Lineage (GTDB taxonomy): Bacteria > Actinomycetota > Actinomycetes > Propionibacteriales > Nocardioidaceae > Marmoricola. The sequence continues at coordinate 19,045 of JAOPXD010000015.1, read as the reverse complement.
GGTCAGCCAGCTCCAGCCCACCTCGGCGAGCAACGGGTCGGTGACCAGCTCCGGGTCGATGTCCGCCCTGGCGTAGGCGACGCACCGGAAGGTGCCGTCCCAGGTGTCGTTGCCGGCCGGGTCGTGCAGCACGACGATCCTGCCGGTGCCGACGTCCTCGCCGTCGACGGTCACGTCGGCGGAGATCGCGGAGGCGTACGGGGCGATCCGCTGGGGTGCGGGCATCTCCTCGGTGTACACCTCGGGCCGGAACTTCGCCCCCCGTAGCTGACTGACGGCACGCTCGAACTCGGCAGGGACTGCCTGCGGCTCGATGTGTCGTTCCCGGGGTGCGGACATGGCCTCAGGTTAGGTCGGATCTTCGGATCCCGCGTCCCCGACTCGCCGCCTGACCTGCGAAGATCGTCCCATGCATGCCCTTTCCGACCTGGTCTCCACCCCGCTCTCCGACTCCGCTTTCCTGCGGGCCGCGCGCGGAGAACCCGTCCCGCACACGCCGGTCTGGTTCATGCGGCAGGCAGGCAGATCGCTGCCGGAGTACCTCAAGATCCGCGAGGGCACCACCATGCTGCAGTCCTGCATGGAGCCGGACCTGGTCACCGAGATCACCCTCCAACCGGTACGCCGGTACGGGGTCGACGCAGCGATCTTCTTCTCCGACATCGTGCTGCCGCTCAAGGCGATCGGCGTCGACCTGGACATCGTTCCCGGCGTCGGACCGGTGGTGGCGTCGCCGGTGCGCACGCTGGCCGACGTCGCGGCCATCCCCGATCTGGTGCCCGAGCACGTTCCGTTCATCACCCAGGCTGTCGCTCAGCTCGTCGGCGAGCTCGGGGCGACTCCGCTGATCGGCTTCGCGGGAGCGCCGTTCACGGTCGCGTCGTACCTGGTCGAGGGCGGCCCGTCGAAGGAGCACGCGAAGACCAAGGCGATGATGTTCGGTGCTCCGGACGTCTGGGACGCGTTGATGCGCAAGATCGCCGGGATCTCGGCCGCCTACCTGCACGTCCAGGTAGCCGCCGGCGTGAGCGCGGTCCAGCTCTTCGACTCCTGGGCCGGTGCCGTGACCCGGGCCGACTACGAGTCGCACGTGCTGCCGTACTCGACCTCGGTGCTGGGTTCGATCGGTGCGACCGGGGTGCCACGGATCCACTTCGGGGTCGGTACCGGGGAGATCCTGGACCTGATGGGTCAGGCCGGGGCCGAGGTCGTCGGCGTCGACTGGCGGGTGCCGCTGGCCGAGGGCCTGCGACGCGTCGGAGGCCGCAGCGTCCAGGGCAACCTGGATCCGACCCTGGTCTTCGCCCCGACCGAGGTGATGCTCCAGCGCGCCGACGAGGTGCTCGAAGCCGGTCGAGCCGCACCCGGCCACATCTTCAACCTCGGCCACGGTGTGATCCCGTCGACCGACCCGGACCAGCTCAAGCGGCTGACCGACCACGTGCACGAGGTCAGCGCCCGCTGATCCGAACCGGCTCCCGGCTCAGGCGAGGGACCGGCGGCGACGCAGCCAGAACGGCAGCACCACGACCGCGAGGACCGCGGCGAACGGCAGCGCCGTACCTACGGCTGCCAGGACGTTCCTGGTGCTCGCTCCGAGGTGGCGCCATCCTGCGTGCAGTCCCGAGAAGAATCCGTGGCCGGCCTTCTTCGGCGCCAGCGAGGCCTTGCCCGGGACGGTCAGGTAGACGTCGATGGTCGCCAGCGAGGTCTGGTCGGCAAGGTAGGTCTGCTGCTGCTCGAGCGAGTCGAGGTCGGCCTGGCGCTGCGCGAGCTGGCTCTCGATCGCGATCACCTGGTTGATCGTCGCCGCCTGGGCGAGGAGGGCCTGGATCCGGGCGAGACTGAGCTTCTGGGTCCGGACGCGGACCCGGTTGTCGATCACCTGGGTGGTGACGTCCTTCGAGGTCCGGCTGCTGTTGACCAGGGTCCCGAGCGTCGACAGCTTGTCCATCGCGGTGCTGAAGCGTGCGCTCGGCACCCGGAGCTCGATGCGTTCACGGACGGCGTGACCGTGCTTGTCGGCGTCCGAGTTGTCACTGGCGATGGTGCCGTTCCACCCGTCGAGGTACTCCTGCAGCTTGAAGCGGGTCGGACCGATGTCCGGCGTGCGCAGCGCGATCTGTCCCTGGGAGATCACGGCTGCCTGCTGCGTGTTCGAGGTCGCGCGCTTGACCTGTGCCTGGGGCTGCAGGTGCGTGGGCGACGCCACCGCAGCGCTGCCGCTGGTGGTTCCGGCTTCGGTGACCGTCGAGTCGAACTCGGCCGGGGCCGGGGCACTGGCAACGCGGCTGTCGGCGGTAGGCGCGTTGCGGGTGGCCGAGAGCGGCGACTGCGAACCGCAGGCGGCGACGAGGGCGAGAGCGGGTAGGGCAAGGGCGATGCGCGGGATCCTCATGCGGGTCTGACGCAGCACCGGGCCATCTGGATCCCTCGTGCACCACCTCCGTACGCTGGGATGGTGCCCGCGTCCGCTCCACCCCGTGTCGTCATCATCGGCGGCGGCATCGCCGGGCTCGCGGCCGCCGCCCGGCTGCACGAGGAACGACCTGATGTCGAGATCGTCGTGCTCGAGGGCTCGTCGGTCATCGGGGGCAAGCTCCAGCTCGCCGAGGTCGGTGGGATCACCGTGGACGTCGGCGCCGAGGCGATGCTCAACCGGAGACCTGAAGCCGTCGCGCTGGCCCGCACCTCCGGGCTCGCCGACGACCTGGTCCATCCGGCCGCGATCACCGCGAGCCTGTGGAACCGCGGCGACCTGATGCCGATGCCGCGCACGATGATGGGGATCCCGGTCGACCTGCGCGCGCTCGCCGAGTCGGGGGTGATCTCGAAACCGGGCCTGGCCCGGGCGGCGATGGACTCCGTCCTTCCGGCCACCTCGCTCGAGGGCCACGACACCAGCATCGGAGCCCTGGTCGAGGAGCGGTTCGGCAAGGAGGTCGTCGATCGTCTGGTCGAGCCCTTGCTCGGTGGCGTGTACGCCGGCCACGCCCGGGAGCTCTCGGCCCGTGCAGCCGTCCCCCAGGTCGTCGCGCTGCTGGATCGTGATCGCTCGCTCGGAAAGGCTGCCGCCCGGGCGACCTCGGGGCCGGCCAGCGACATCCCGGTCTTCGCCGGCATCGCCGGGGGCATCGGACGCCTGCCGGGAGCGGTCGCAGCAGCCAGCGGAGCCCGGATCGAGACCGACGCGGTCGCTCGCGACCTCGCCCGGCGTGCCGGCGGTGGGTGGACGATCGTGGTGGGTTCGACCAAGGAACCGCGACTGGTGCACGCGGATGCGGTCATCGTGGCGACCCCGGCCCGGGCTGCGGCACGACTGCTCAGCGACGTCGCGCCCGGAGCCGCGCTCGAGCTGGCCAGGATCGAGTACGCCTCGGTCGCCCTGGTCACGATGGCGTTCGCCGAACGGGACTTCCCGGCGGTCGTCGGCTCCGGCTTCCTGGTGCCGCCGGTCGAGAAGCGTGCGATCAAGGCGGCGACGTTCTCGTTCGCGAAGTGGGACTGGGTGCGCGAGGCCGGCAACGGCACCTTGCTGATGCGGTGCTCGCTCGGCCGGCACCGCGAGGAGCACCAGCTCCAGCGCAGTGACGACGAGCTCGTCGAGATCGCGCTGACCGACCTCGCGGACGCGATCGGGCTCTCGGTGCGCCCGATCGACTCCCAGGTCCAGCGCTGGGGAGGCGGGCTGCCCCAGTACGCCGTCGGGCACCTCGACCGGATCGCGACCATCCGTGCCGAGATCGGTCGCGTCGGTGGCCTCGCCGTGTGCGGTGCGGCGTACGACGGACTCGGCATCCCGGCGTGCATCTCCTCGGCCCACCTGGCGGTCGCGTCCGTGCTTCCGGACCTGCCGCGGGACCTGCCGCCGGGGCCTTAGGTGACCCTTGGGAGGATGTCGGCATGGCGACCAACGTGAAGAAGGCCCGCGAGATCAACGACATGGTGCGGTACACCATGTGGTCGGTCTTCCGGCTGCGTGACCTGTTCGGCTCCGTGGACCGGGCTGCCGAGGTCGCCGAGGTCGAATCGCTCTTCGCCGGGTTCGCCGAGGCCGACGTGGTGGTGCGCGGGGTCTACGACGTCGCCGGCCTGCGCGCCGACGCCGATCTGATGATCTGGTGGCACGCCGAGACGTCCGACGAGCTCCAGGACGCCTACCAGCGGTTCCGCTCGACGGCGTTCGGTCGTCGCCTCGACCCGGTGTGGTCCCAGATGGCGCTGCACCGCCCGGCCGAGTTCAACAAGAGCCACGTGCCGGCGTTCCTCGCCGACGAGGAGGTGCAGCCGTACATCTGCGTCTACCCGTTCGTGCGGTCCTACGAGTGGTACCTGCTCGAGGATGCCGAACGCCGTCGGCTGCTCGCCGAGCACGGCAAGATGGCCCGGGACTACCCGGACGTCCGGGCGAACACGGTCTCGTCCTTCGCGCTCGGCGACTACGAGTGGATGCTCGCCTTCGAGGCAGCCGAGCTGTACCGGATCGTCGACCTGATGCGGCACCTGCGCGGTTCGGAGACCCGCCGGCACGTGCGTGAAGAGGTGCCGTTCTACACCGGGCGGCGGCTGGACACGGCCGTACTGATCAACGGACTGCCGTGAGCCGGTAGGCCTTTCGTCCGAAGAAGATCGAGACGCCGAAAAGGGCACCGGCGATCAGCGCATCGGTGACCTGCGGATAGCCAGCGGTCACCGAGCCCTGGTCGGTGTTGGCATCGCTGACGAGGCTTGCGATTCCGACCACCAGCGCGTTCAGGGCAAGAGCGGCCTGGATACCGAACGCGAAGAGCTCGCCCGTTGTCACGGCCGGTTCCCACACTGCTGCCAACAGGACGCTGAGGCCGCACAGCACGGCGAAGATCGCGATCGCCGCGAGGAACGACAGGTGGTTCTTCCAGCCGACGGAGTCCTGGAAGCCGTAGGCGAACAGGAACGCCACGAAGTACACGGGCACCCCGAAGAACAGACTGGTGGCTACCACCGGCACGAGTGTCGCTGTCGGGCGTTGGATGGAACCCTGACGACCGCCGTACCTCATGGACCGACGGTAGCGGTTCAGTCTTCGGTCGGTTCCAGCGTCAGGCTGATCGAGTTGATGCAGAAGCGCTGATCGACCGGGTTGCCGTACTTCTCACCGTCGAACACGTGTCCGAGGTGGGAACCGCAGTTGGCACACCGGACCTCGGTACGGACGCTGCCGAAGGAGCGGTCCTCGAGGTACTCGACGCTGTCGCCCGCGAGCGGTGCGTAGAAGGACGGCCAGCCGCAGTGCGAGTCGAACTTGGTATCGCTGCGGAAGAGCTCGGCCTGGCACGCACGGCACTTGTAGACGCCGGTCGTCTTGGTGTCGGTGTACTCACCGACGAAGGCACGCTCGGTGCCGGCCTTGCGGAGCACGTCGTACTCGGCGGCACTCAGCTGCTCACGCCATTCGGCGTCGGACTTCTCGACCTGGTAACCCATGTCCCCAAGGTTACTGATCACCAGGCGAGAACCCAGCCACGAACCATGACGAAACCGTGACGTCCGTCTCGGCCGTGGGTCAGGCCTCGAGGTCTGCTTTCAGGTTGCCGAGGGTCTTCGCGATGTTGCGGCGCTGGAATTCCGAGAACAGGCTGCCCCGGGTGGCGACCTTGTCGAAGGCAGCAGCGGCCCAGTCCGGCCAGCTGCGGCGCAGATCGGTCCACGTCTCGGTGACCTTGGTGCCCGAACCGGCAGGCTCGAAGGTGTAGGTCCAGTTCGCGATCGCACCGCGCAGGCGCGGCTTCTTCACACCGATGGCGAGCACGTCGAAGCCGAAGCTCCTGCCGGGCTCCGAGGTGGTCACGGTGCAGCTGGTGGTCCAGCGCGCTGCGCCGCGCTTGTTGGTGCCGTGGAAGACGGCCCCGGCGCCGAGCGGGGTGCCCGGGGTCCCGACCGGTGCGCCGGTGTTCTCGGGGCTCCAGCGCGGCATCTGCGCCGGATCGGCCACCTGGGCCCAGACGGCTTCGGGCGCCAGCGCCACGTCGACGGAGTCACTGACAGTCATTGGTCGGCCCATGGCGGTGATTGTTGCAGCGTCGGGCGTCGCTGGGAACTACTGTCCCGACATGGCTACTCCTGCCGCCGAGGTGATCGCGGGGGACCGCGCCGTCCGGGTCTCGAGCCCGGACCGCGTGATCTACCCGGCGACGGACACGACTCCTGATGTCACCAAGCTGATGGTCGCGCAGTACTTCGCGGACGTCGGCGACGGACTGATGCGAGCGCTCCGGAACCGGCCGACCGCCCTCGAGCGCTGGCCCACGGGCGTGCTCCCGGGCATCAAGCTCGCGACCGGGCGGCCCGGGGAGAAGGCCGACGCGTTCTACCAGAAACGGGTGCCGATGGGCGCGCCGGACTACCTCGAGAGCTGCGAGGTGACGTTCCCGTCGGGCCGGACGGCGAAGGAGGTGTGCCCGACCGAGATCGCGGTCCCGGTCTGGTGCGCCCAGATGGGCACGTTGACGTTCCACCCGTGGCCCGTACGCCGTCACGACGTCGACCGACCCGACGAGCTGCGCATCGACCTGGACCCTCAGCCCGGGACCGTTTTCGCCGACGTCGTCCGGGTCGCCGGGGTCGCCCGCGAGCTGCTCGCGGACCTCGGCCTGACCGGGTTCCCGAAGACGTCGGGCAACCGTGGCATCCACCTCTTCGTGCGGATCGAGCCGCGCTGGGACTTCGTCGACGTACGGCATGCGGCGATCGCCTTCGGCCGCGAGCTCGAGAAGCGTGACAGCGGCGTGACCACCGCCTGGTGGAAGGAGGAGCGAGGAGCCCGGATCTTCGTCGACTTCAACCAGAACTCCCGCGACCGGACCATCGCGTCGGCGTACTCGCTGCGTCCGCTCGCCGGCGCCCCGGTGTCCACCCCGATGACCTGGGACGAGATCGCCGACGTCACCGACCCGAAGCAGTGGAACCTGTTCACCGTCCCCGAACGGATGTCCGACGGTGACCCGTGGGCAGGGATCGATGACGTCGAGAACTCGCTGCAGCCGCTTCTCGATGCCTTCGAGGAGCAGGGGGCGGTCGAGCTGAACTACCCGCCGGACTACCCGAAGATGCCCGGCGAGCCGCCTCGGGTGCAGCCGTCGAAGAAGGTCGCGGAACACTGGGACGCCGACGGCAACCGGAAAGAGGAATGACGATGACCGAGCCCCGCCTGGTTGCTGCGACGGAGAACGTGCACACGTTGGTACCGATCCTCGGTGCCATGGGGCTGGAGGTGGTCGAGGTGGCTTCCGGGGTCGCGGCCGCCCGGATCCCGTCGGGTCCGAACGTGAACCACTTCGGGGTCAGCTATGCCGGCAGCCTGTTCTCGGTCGCCGAGATGCTCGGCGGCCTCATCGGTGGCGCGAGCTTCGACGTCCCCGGGGCGATCCCGCTGGTGAAGCGTGTCGAGATCGACTTCCTCCGCCCGGCGATGACCGCGGTGACGGCGCGGACCACGTTGTCGCCCGCCGAGGTCGACCGGGTCCAGGCCGAGGCGCTGACGAACGGTAAGTCCAACTTCGAGCTGGTGACCGAGGTGATCGACGAGGCCGGGACCGTCGTCGCCCGCACCCGTGGCGACTACCAGCTCCGGGTGATGGGCTGACTCAGAACCCGCTGATGCCTTCGCCCTCGCCGGCCTGCTCGTCGAAGTTCTCGTGCTCGAGCAGGTGCAGCACCGGGACGCCGAGCTTGCGACGGGCGCGCGAGGTCCAGTCGACGTGGAAGAACTCGGCGACCACGTGCGGACGGGTCAGGATGATCGCCTCGCGCGCGTCCACCGCGGCCACCTTCGCAGCGAGGGCGGCGATCGGCTCGGTCGAGACGATGTCGCCGACGCCCCGTCCGCCGGCTGTGGTCAGGGCGGCGATCGAGGCACTCAGCACGGAGTTCGCGTCGTCGACCAGGTCGTTGCGCAGCTCCTCCATCTGTTCCGGGTCGACCACCAGCGGCAGGCCCGCCATCACGTCGCCGGATCCGAGGGCGCTGATGCCGGTCTCGACCGGGGGAGTGACCTCCTCGACCGGAACCAGCAGGTGGTAGAGGACCGGGTCCTCGATGTCCTCGTGCAGGCTGCGGACCTGGGCAGCATCCTGTGCGGTCAGTTGCTGCTCGATGAGCAGGACCACGTCGTAGTCAGCCATCACGCCTCCCGGAGTCGCGTTCGCGTTGTCGGATCAGAACTTCTCGACACCCAACACCTTAGTCAGGTCGTAGCTGACCGGTTCGTCCAGCTGTTCGTAGCCGCACGACTCCGGGTCCCTGTCCGGGCGCCAGTTCTTGAACTGGGCCGTGTGCCGGAAGCGGCGTCCCTCCATGTGCTCGTAGCCGACCTCCAGGACGAGCTCGGGCCGTAACGGCGTGAACGAGAGGTCCTTGCCGTTGCTCCAGCGGCTCTGGGTCCCGGGAACTCGATCAGGATTGGCGACTGCCCACTCCTGCCACTCTCCCCAGGGGTGGTCGGCGATGTCGCAGACCAGGGGTTGGAGCTCGCTGACGAGCTCGGCGCGGCGTGCCTCGGTGAAGGACGCAGCGACGCCGATGTGCTGGAGCTTCCCGTCGTCGTACAGGCCCAGCAGCAGGGAGCCGAGCAGCGGCCGCTCCTCGGTGGAGTTCTTGTGGAGCCGGTAGCCGGCCACGACGACGTCGGCGGTGCGGGCGTGCTTGATCTTCAGCATCGTGCGGGCGTTCTGCTGGTACGGCGCTGCCATCGGCTTGGCGACCACGCCGTCCAGCCCGGCGCCCTCGAACTGCTCGAACCAGCGCTCCGCCTCGTCGGGATCGAGCGTCGTCCGGGTCAGGTACATCGGGCCGGTCAGGCCACCGAGCGCCTGCTCGAGCTCGGTACGGCGCTCGGCGAACGGTCGGCCGGTGAGGTCCACGTCGCCGAGGGCGAGCAGGTCGAACGCCACGAACGAGGCCGGCGTCTTCCCGGAGAGCATCGTGATCCGCGAAGCGGCCGGGTGGATCCGCTCCTGCAGGGTCTCGAACTCCAGGCGCGAGCCTGAGGTGACGAACAGCTCGCCGTCCAGCACGCAGCGGTCGGGGAGCTGTTCACGCGCAGCGGTGACGACCTCGGGGAAGTACCTGGTCAGGGGCTTGGTGTTGCGCGAGGTCAGCTCGACCTCGTCGCCGTCCTTGAAGACCAGGCAGCGGAAACCATCCCACTTGGGCTCGAACGACAACCCGCCCTCGAACTTCGCGGGATCCGGGATGCCCTTCACGGACTTGGCGAGCATGGGCTGCACGGGCGGCATCACCGGGAGGTCCATGGATCCGAGCCTAGAGCGTGCGCTTTGGGCAGAACCACAAACCTGCTGCCCAGAGTTGGGATCCTGCCCAATGGTTGCGCCGTATCGGGGCAACCAGTGTGTACCGGACAAGACATCCATCCCGGACAACCCGGGGCGGACCCCCCGATAGGAGATCCCGTGGTACTCACCCCTCCCGGCACCCGCAGGTCGGCCTTCCTGCGTCGTACCGGCGTCCTGGCTGCCGTAGCCCTGCCGATCGCGCTCGTCGGACCGGCGTTCGCCACCGTTCCCACGGTCAGCTTCGCGCCGACCGTGAACTACACGACCCCCATCGTCGGCGGATCAGGAGTCGCTGGCTCGACGCTGGTGGCCGGAGACTTCACCGGCGACGGCAAGGACGACGTCATCTCGCTCGACCTCTACACCGCCGGCAAGCCGGTGCTGTTCAAGAACAACGGCGACGGCACCTTCCCGAGCCTCCTGCACACCACCAGGATCCCGGTGCCGAACGTCGGGCCGCTCCAGATCATCAAGGCGGCCCACTTCGACGCTGGCCCGACCCTCGACCTGATGGTCAGCAGCAACGCCAAGGTCTGGGTCCTGCTCGGCAACGGCGACGGCACCTTCAAGGTGTCCTACACCGCGACCTACGCGCAGGCGTTCCAGCAAGACGCGACCGTGGCCGACGTCGACGGTGACGGGGACCAGGACTTCATCATCAAGGGCACCACCGGGGTCAGGACCTGGCTGAACAACGGCGACGGCACCTTCACCCCCGGTATCGACAGCAGCTACCCGGTCGGCTCGACCGACGTTGCCGTCTCGGGTATCGGCACCGGCGACTTCAACCACGACGGCGTGCTGGACGTCGCTGTCTCGGATGCCGGCACCGGCCGGGTCTACACGATGGACGGCGACGGAGCCGGGCACTTCACGCCCGGTACGTCGGTCTCGATGGTCTCGCTCGTCGGCGTGGTCCCGGGCACCGTCCTCGTCGGGGACTTCAACCACGACGGCCGCGACGACGTCGCGACCATCAACGAGTTCACCGACACCCAGCACAACCTGGCGGTCGCGCTTGGCCAGGCGGACGGGAGCTTCGCGGCGCCGACGTTCTACCAGGCCGGGATCAACCCGTCGTCGGGTGCGCTCGCGGACCTCAACCACGACGGCAACCTCGACGTGGTCTCCAGCGACACCACCGGCCTCCAGCAGGTGATCGAGCTGGGCAACGGCGACGGCACCTTCACCCTCGGTGCCAAGCCGTCGGCGAACATCGGTGCCCAGACCCCGGCGATCGGCGACTTCAACGGCGACGGTCGTCCGGACATCGCTGTGGTCGGCTCGGGCATCCCCGGTCTCGCCACGCTGTCGATCATCCGGAACACCACGCCCTGACCGAAGGACAGCGCGTGCGCCGTCGTGTGGCGGGCGCGGGCCCGCCTCACGACGGTTCCACGTACGACGGGTTGCCGGGGACATCTGTCGCTCTTGTCCGAATGGTCGGGGTCCGCCATGATCGGCCGGTGCCCGACCTCTTCGCCCGTGCCCAGAGCCGGGTCACCGAGATCTCGCGACGCGCGGTCGACCAGGTCGTCCAGGACATCGACTTCTACGGCCAGCTGCCGGCGGACGTCGTCGCGGGCGAGCTGATGACCTACATGATGGCCAACGTCCGCCTCTACCTGCGGCTCCTGCGTGACGGTCGGCTGCCGACCGACGAGGAGATGGCCGAACCGGTCTCGGCCGGGATCAGACGGGCCCAGGAGGGCGTTCCGCTCTCGGCGATGCTCGGCGCCTACATGGCGGCGGCCCGGGCTGCCCTGACCGAGCTGCAGCTGATGGCCGAGCCGGAGGAGCAGGAGGAGCTGGTGCTGGCCTCGCACCACGCCCTGCGCTACCTCGAGAAGCTGCTCCCGATGGTCTCGGACGTGTACCTCGACGAGAACCAGGCGCTGTACGGCGAGGAGCAGGAGCTTCACCGCGCCCTGACCGCCGCGTTGATCTCGGGCCGCCCCGTTGCCCAGCTCGCGACCCGGGCCCGGGTGAGCCTGGCCGACGCCTACAACGTCCTTGCCTTCGAGCTGGTCAGCGCGGTGGACCCAGAGGCTGGCAGCACCTCGGGCACGACAGCCGACGTCGCGGATCGCCGACGGGTACGCACCCTGGCCGAGATCATCACCAAGCATCTCGGCGACCGCGCGTTCTCGACGCTGGAGTCGACCGGTGGCATCGTCCTGGCTCCGGCCTGCGACCTGAAGACGGAGCCGTCGGCCGCGTTCGCCGCGGTGGTCGACGACGTCGACCAGCTGCTCGGCGCGACCACCTACATCGGCCTGACCCTTGATCGAGCGCAGCACCAGATCCCGGTCGCCGTCGGTGAATCGGTTCGTCTCGCCAGGTTGGCGCGCCTGCTGGGCCGGCCGCCCGGCGTCTACTCGCTCGACGACCTGCTCACCGAGTACCAGCTCACCCAGCCCGGCCCCGCGCGGGAACGGCTGATCGCCAAGGTCCGTCCGTTGGACGGGAACCCGCACCTGGTCGAGGCGCTGAGCTCCGTCCTCGCGCACGACAACATCAAGCTCGCCGCCGAGGAGCTGCACGTGCACGCGAACACGCTGCACTACCGGCTCCGCCGCGTCAGCGAGCTCACGGGACTGGACCCGGCCAAGGCCGGCGACCTCCGGGTACTGGCCGCGGCACTGATCGCCGGGCAGGCCGCTGCGGGGGAGTGAGCCGGCTGCGTCCCTGCGCGGCAAGCGGGTGCACGCCGGTGACTTCCGGTCGTCTGCGACTATCCTCGGCGCATGCTCTCCGAACGCCTGCGGTTGCCGGCTGGTCCTGTCGATCTGAGCACGATCTGCCCCCGCGAGAAACGCGGGTTCAAGGGCGACAAGGCGGACGGCGCCGACGCGCTCGACGACCTTGGGCCGGAGCTGGACGACCTGCAGCAGAAGTTCTCGGCGGCTGGCTACGTCGGCGGCAAGCGCAGGATCCTGCTGGTGCTCCAGGGCATGGACACCTCCGGCAAGGGGGGAGTGCTGAGCCACGCGGTAGGCCTGCTCGACCCGAACGGCGTCCGGCTGAAGTCCTTCAAGAAGCCGACCGCGGAGGAGCTCGCGCACGACTTCCTCTGGCGGGTCGAGCGGGAGGCGCCGGAGCCGGGACAGATCGCGATCTTCGACCGCTCGCACTACGAGGACGTCCTGATCGCGCGGGTGCACGGTCTTGCCGACGAGTCCGAGATCAACCGGCGGTACGGCGCGATCAACGACTTCGAGCAACGGCTCGCCGACGAGGGCACCACGATCATCAAGGCGATGCTGCACATCTCGCCGGAGATGCAGCGAAAGCGGCTCCTCGCCCGTCTCGACGAGCCCACCAAGCGCTGGAAGTTCAAGCCCGAGGATGTCGACGAACGTGGGTACTGGGCGTCGTACCAGGAGGCGTTCGAGGTGGCCCTCGAGCGCTGCAACACCGAGGCCGCGCCGTGGTACGTCGTCCCGAGCGACCGCAAGTGGTACCGGAACTGGGCGATCGCGCAGCTGCTGGTCGAGGCGCTGCGCGAGATGGATCTGGAGTGGCCGGAACCGGACTACGACGTCGCCGAGCAGCGCGCTCGCCTGGCGAACGTGCACCCGTGACTCTTCCGCGGGTCACCGCGACCCGTTTCGTGGCGCCGCTGCGCGAGGGCGGTTCCCTGCCGGGCATCGTCGAGGCCGATGACCTCGGGACCTACGTCTGCAAGTTCCGGGGCGCGGGCCAGGGCCTCGGCGTCCTGGTCGCGGAGGTCATCGTCAGTGGGCTGGCCGAGGTGCTCGGGCTCCGGACGCCGTCGCTGGTCGAGATCGACCTGACCGAGCCGATCGCCCGCTACGAGGCGGACCAGGAGGTCCAGGACCTTCTCAACGCGAGCCTGGGGCTCAACCTGGGAGTCGACTTCCTGCCCGGCTCCTTCGGGTTCGACTCGTCGGTCGAGGTGTCGCCCGACTTCGGCGCTCGCGTGCTCTGGCTGGACGCGTTCACCGCGAACGTCGACCGCACCTGGCGAAACCCGAACCTGCTGGTCTGGCACGGCGACGTCTGGCTGATCGACCACGGTGCTGCGCTCTACTTCCACCACGCGTGGGCGAGCGGGATCACCGATCCCGCGAGGTTCGCCGACCAGCCGTGGAAGGTCGAGGGCCACGTGATGACCGCGTTCACCGACGTGCTCGGCGCGATGGCCGGCGAGCTCGCCGACCTGGTGACCGATGACGTGCTCGTCGAGGTGACCGACCGGGTTCCCGACGAGTGGCTGGTCGGTCCGGTCGGGCCCGACGAGCTGCGCGCGGCGTACCGGGCCTTCCTCCGGGCCCGGCTCGACGGTGCCCGCTCCTGGCTACCGGTGCGGGGTGCTGCATGAGTGCCCGGATGCCCTACCAGTACGTGACCCTGCGGTGCGTTCCGCGGGTGGACCGTGAGGAGTTCGTGAACGTCGGCGTGCTCGCCTACTGCCAGGAGGCGGACTTCCTGGCGGCCGCTTGCGACGTACGGACCGACCGCCTGCAGGCGTTGTGGCCCGCGCTGGACCCGGTAGCCGTGACGGCTGCACTGGCGTTCGTCGAAGGGGTCTGCCGCGGCGATGCCGCGCTCGGCGAGGTCGCGCTCAGCGATCTCGGGACCCGTTTCGGGTTCCTCAAGGCTCCGCGCTCGACGGTGGTCCAGCCGGGGCCGGTCCACGGCGGTACGACGGCCGATCCGGCCGCCGAGCTCCAGCGGCTGCTGGCCGTGCTGGTCAGCTGAGCCTGGTCAGCTGACCGCGACTCGCTCGACGGCACCGACTGCCTGCGCGATCTGACCGGGGCTGACGAAGTAGTGCGGCGACGCCCGGACGACGGCGTCGAGCCCGCGTGCTTGCATGTCGAGCAGGGTGGAGCCGGCCCCGCTGACCGACACGGTGACCCCCGACCCGAGCAGCGCGGCCTTCACCCGATCTGGTTCCGTACCGCCGATCGTGAAGGTGACCAAGGCCCCCAGGTCTGGTCCCAGATCACGCAGCTCGACGCCGGGAACGGTCGCCAGCCCGGCGCGGAGCTCGGCGGCCCGAGCCCGGACGACCCGTTCGACCTCGACGATGCCGAGCTCGAGCAGGTGATCGACGGCGTCCTTCAGGCCGAGGCGACCCGCGACGTCGTGCTCCCACAGCTCGAACCGGGAGGCATCGGGTCGGAGCTCATACGTGTCCGGGGTCGTCCAGGCGCCGCCGCGGAGGTCCGCGGCGAGCGGCTCCAGGCCGGCGAGGACGTCGCGGCGCACGTAGAGGAAGCCGGTGCCGCGGGGAGCGCGCAGCCATTTGCGGCCGGTCGCGGAGAGAGCGTCGACCCCGAGCGCCGCGACGTCCACGTGCAGCTGACCGACCGACTGGCAGGCGTCGAGCAGGACGAGCGCACCGACGCCGTGGGCGAGCTCGACGACCTCGCGGACCCGCGAGACGTGCCCGGAGTTGGTCGCGACGTGCACCAGCGAGACCAGTCGGACGCGCTCGTCGAGCATCGTGGCGAGCGCGTCCAGGTCGACGTCGCCGTCAGCAGCCGTCGGGACGATCTCCACGGTGCAGCCGGTGATCCGGGCGCGCTGGAGCAGGGCGATGGCGTTGCTGGCGTACTCGTTCCCGCAGATCAGGATCCTGTCCCCGGCCTGCCAGTCCAGCGCGGTCACGAACAGGGACCAGGCGCGGGTAGCGCTGTCGGTCAGGGCGATCAGGTCCGCGTCACACCCGAGCAGGCGCCCGATCGAGGACGGAAGCCTCGCCAGGTCCTCGGACCTCTCGGCCGCCGCCCGGTAGCCGCCGATCTCGGCTTCGCGGCGCAGGTGGCCGATCACCGCCTCGAGCGTGGTGGTGGTCGGCAAGGACGAACCGGCGCTGTCCAGGAACACCTGGTCGGAACAACCTGGGGTCAGGGCGCGTTCCGCCTCGAGATCGATCACGCACCCATCGTGCCGCAGAAGGCATGAGCAGGCACGGTTCGGGTACAGGACGACAGATGTGAACATTCGCTGACGAGGCGGCCCCGCTCTCGCATTCTGTCGGTGGGCCTGCCTAGGCTCGTGGTGTCGCCGTACGGCGGCGCAGACCGCACGGCGTCAGCCATCGGACTCGACCATCCGCCCGGCCCGGACCAGGAGGTTTCCCAGCATGACGACGACTGAGTGGGACGCCAGCTCGTTGACCCGTCGCTTCGACGAGGTCCGGGCGCACACCGAGATGCTGGCCGCGCCGTTGTCCCCGGAGGACCAGACCGTCCAGTCGATGGCGGACGTCTCGCCGACGAAGTGGCACCGCGCGCACGTCACCTGGTTCTTCGAGACCTTCGTGCTCGCCGAGAACGAGCACGGTTTCGCGCCGTTCCAGGACAAGTACTGGTTCCTCTTCAACAGCTACTATGAAGCCGTCGGGCCGCGCTTCTCGCGGGCCGACCGTGGCGTGATCACCCGCCCCGGCGCCCACGACGTCGGGGTCTACCGCGGGAACGTGGACGACCGGGTGCGCGGCTTGCTCGCGGGCCTGGATTCCGGCACCGTCGAGAAGCTGACGCCGACGATCGAGCTCGGCTTCCACCACGAGCAGCAGCACCAGGAGCTGCTGCTGATGGACATCAAGCACGTGCTGTCGATGAACCCGATGCGGCCCGTGTACGCCGGCGCGCCGGACCCGCACACCGACCCCGATGCACTGGGGTGGGTCGACGTCGCCGGGGGACTGGTCGAGATCGGGCACGACGCAGGTTCCTTCAGCTTCGACAACGAGCTGCCGAGGCACCAGACCTGGCTCGAGCCGTACCGGCTCGCCGACCGCCTGGTGACCAACGCCGAGTGGCTCGAGTTCATGGCCGACGGTGGGTACGAGCGCTCCGAGTTCTGGCTCTCCGACGGTTGGGCGCGGGTGAAGGCCGAGGGCTGGCAGGCACCGTTCTACTGGGAGCAGCTCGACGGTGTCTGGTTCGAGCACACCCTGCACGGCACCTGGCCGGTCAACCCGGGTCTGCCGGCGAGCCACTTGAGCCACTACGAGGCCGATGCCTACGCCACCTGGGCGGGCAAGCGGCTTCCGACCGAGGCCGAGTGGGAGCACGGCGTGGTCGCGGACGGGCAGGCGGCCGACGACCGGGTGGTCGGCAACCTGGCGAACACCGAGTCGTTCCATCCGCGCGCGGCGCAGCCCGGCGCGGGCGCCCTGCGACAGGTCTACGGGGACTGCTGGGAGTGGACGTCCTCGGCGTACCTCGCCTACCCGGGGTTCCACCCGGCCGAGGGCGCGATCGGTGAGTACAACGGCAAGTTCATGTCCAACCAGATGGTCCTACGTGGAGGCTGCGCGCTGACCCCACCCGGCCACGCTCGCGCGACCTACCGCAACTTCTTCCCCGCAGGATCCCGCTGGGCGCTCTCCGGCGTCCGGCTTGCCGACGGGGGAGCCCCGTCCCAGCCGAAGGCGAGCACAGCCTGATGAGTACCGCGAAGGAACCGGTCGTCCAGGTTCTCCTCGATCCCGACTGGGCCAGCGGTTCGCTCGTCGAGGACGTACGCCGCGGCTTCGCAGCGCACCCCCGGGCGCTGCCGCCGAAGTGGTTGTACGACGACGCCGGGTCGGATCTGTTCGACGAGATCACCCGGCTGCCGGAGTACTACCCGTTCGCGCGCGAGCGCGAGATCCTGATCGAGCACGCCGCCGAGATCGTGACCGCGAGCGGCGCCACCACGCTCGTCGAGCTCGGCAGCGGCACGAGCGAGAAGACCCGGATCCTGCTGGACGCGTTCGCCGCCACCGGCACGCTGGAGTGCTTCGCGCCGGTCGACGTGTCCGAGGCGACGCTCCGGTTCGCCGCCGAGCAGATCTCTGCCCGGTACCCAGGAGTCCAGGTCGAGGCGGTCGTCGGCGACTTCACGCTGCACCTCGCTCATCTTCCGCGCTCCGGCAGCGAGGGCGGCGGCCGCCGGATGGTGGCCTTCCTCGGCGGCACGATCGGCAACCTGTACCTCGAGGAGCGGGCTGCGTTCCTCGGCGCGCTCGCCGATACCCTGGAGTCGGGCGACTCGCTGCTGCTCGGCACCGACCTGGTCAAGAGCTCGGACCGGCTGATCGCGGCGTACAACGACGACCAGGGCGTGACCGAGAAGTTCGTGCTGAACTCGCTGCGGGTCCTCAACCGCGAGCTCGGCGCCGACTTCGACCTCGACGGCTTCTCCTACATCCCGTTCTGGGACGCCCACATGGAGCGGATGGACCTGCGCCTGCGCTCGGAGATGCCGCAGCGGGTGACCATTCCCGGCGCCGACCTGGTGCTCGACCTGGCCAGCGGCGAGGAGATCCGGGTCGAGATCTCGACGAAGTTCCGGGTCAGCAAGATCGCCGCCGAGCTCGAGGCAGCAGGCTTCGGCATTACCCGGGTCTGGACCGACGACCACGGCGACTTCGCCCTGACCCTGGCGACCAAACCCTGACCGTCGAGACCCCGGCCCCCGTTGGTCGAGCAGCGAACGAAGAGAGCTAATTGTCGAGACCAGGCCGGGCTCGCTGACGAGCATCGGAGGGTCTCGGGGCGACACCTTTCGAGCGGCGCGTGGACGACGTGCCCTTGAACTGAGACGATCCGGCGATGGAAGCAATGGTGCCGGCCGGATTCATCCTCGTCATGCTCATGTTCGGGGTCTTCCTTCTCGTCCCATTCATCATCTGGATCAAGTTCCTGATCGAGGCGGTCAAGATTCCCGACGCCGAATGGGAATTGGCGGGCCAGAACAAGCTGCTCTTCGTGCTGCTCATGGTCTTTCTGGGAGTGGTCGGCACGTTGGTCTATGTGGTGGCCGCACGCGGACCACTCCGCCAAGTCGCGCAGGTGAACTGAGGGCGGTTCACCACGGTCTGCAGGCGACCGGGTCGTGCTGACGGCGCCACAACCTTTGGCCCTACTCTCAGGCCGGGGGACAGTTCCGTGTGGTCCCGACATCCAAGTCATGGAGGCATAGATCGTGCACCACGAAGAAGAGTCGCTGGTCTTCAGCGTCGGCGATGTGAAGTCACTTCCGCACACGCTTGCCCAAACTCATCATCTGACTCTGACGTTGCACAAGGTGAGTGCTACCGAGGGCACTGCGGAGTTTGAGCTGCACAACCCGGAAGCGAAACCCGACGCGATGGTCAGCGGCCTGACAGAGGCGAACTCTGAGGACGTGGAACGACAGAACCGTTGGAGAGATGACCTCCACCTTCCGGAGAAGGCCGTCCCGGTGGACACGTCTACCGTCGCGGTCGAGGTCATCCACGCCAAGCTGCATGAGAAGTTGCAGATCGGGGATCGCGTATGGTCGATTTCGGAGATCTCCGCTGAGGGCGTCACCCTGACACCGGGCCATGACTACGAGGCTCACACCCTCGTCAACGCAGCAATCGAGGAGCCGTATCAGCCCGAAGCCATCGCGGCCGAAGAACGGTTGGGCGAAATCGACGGCGCACTCTAGGTTGCAGCGTGCCGGTCCTGAAGCAGGGTTGGCGCTCGATCGGTCCTGAAGATGGCAACGGCTTCAGAAGGCTCGGATTGCGAGGACACCGCAGCCAAGACAAACCGCGTCTGCGCTCACGTGACCGCAGGGGGTCGACTCCCGAACGGTTGTACAGCGCGCCCTAGGCCAAATGGTCCGGGCGGGCCAGTCTGCGCGACACGGGCTATCCGGATCAGTCGGCACGTCTGTTGCGGCCAGCTCGCCGCAGGACACCGATCCCAGCCGTTACCAGC
>JAOPXD010000005.1 GCA_025965315.1 Marmoricola sp. | reverse complement strand
ACGATCTGCCACCAGCCGCGGGCCGGCACCTCGGCCGGCGTTTCGGCCAGCTCGCCGGGCGCAACCTTCGTCGTCGTGTCTGCACTCATGGTGATCCGGTACCCGGGTCCGCCACGTTCAACCCAGCGCGGCAGGCGATGCATGAAGGGAGCGCTGCCGGGTACGCGGCCGGTCTACCCGTGGAGGTTCCAGATGTCCCAGACCGGCAAGGCGGCGCAGTCGATCCGCAAGGCAGTGAAGAGCACCGTGGCCCAGGCAGCAGAGGCAGCCCTCGCCAAGGTGGCCGAGCTCGGGCCACCCCCGCCCATCCCGGGGGCACCGGCGCCGAAGCCGCCCGGTCTCGCCGAGCCGACGAAGCCGGAGGGCCCGCTGCCGGTGAAGCCGGACCAGCTCGGACCAGACCGTCGTACGGCGACCGGATCGGACACCGGGGTGGCGCCCGCGGAGACCGCGCAGCAGGGCAGCTTCCTGACGACCTCGCAGGGTGCGCGGCTGCGGGACACCGATCACTCACTCAAGGCGGGTGAGCGCGGCCCGACGCTGCTGCAGGACCACCATCTCCGCGAGAAGATCACCCACTTCGACCACGAGCGCATTCCCGAGCGCGTCGTCCATGCTCGCGGCGCCGGGGCCCACGGCGTGTTCATCGGGTACGGCAACGCCAAACCGGTCTGCCGGGCAGGATTCCTCGCGAGGAACGTCGAGACCCCCGTCTTTGTGCGCTTCTCGACCGTGCTGGGGTCGCGGGGCTCGGCAGACACCGTCCGCGACACCCGCGGGTTCGCGACGAAGTTCTACACCGGCGAGGGCACCTTCGACCTGGTCGGCAACAACATCCCGGTGTTCTTCATCCAGGACGGCATCAAGTTCCCCGACGTCATCCATGCCGGGAAGCCGCACCCCGATCGTGAGATCCCGCAAGCACAGAGCGCGCACGACACCTTCTGGGATTTCGTCTCGTTGCACACCGAGGCGCAGCACCACACGCTCTGGAACATGTCGGACCGAGGGATCCCCCGCTCCTACCGCACGATGGAGGGCTTCGGGGTACACACCTTCCGCACCGTGAACGCGAACGGCGAGACGTCCTTGGTCAAGTTCCACTGGAAGCCGGTCCTCGGCGTGCACTCGCTGACCTGGGAGGAGGCGCAGATGCTCGCCGGGATGGATCCGGACTTCCACCGGCGCGATCTGGCCGACGCGATCGAGTCGGGCGCCTACCCGCAGTGGGAGCTCGGCCTCCAGGTGTTCCCGGACGACGACGACCAGACCTTCAACGGTATCGATCTGCTCGACCCGACGAAGTTCGTGCCCGAGGAGCTCGCACCCGTCCAGCCGGTCGGGTTGCTGACCCTGACTGCGAACCCGACGAACTACTTCGCCGAGACCGAGCAGGTCGCGTTCCACGTCGGCAACCTCGTCCCCGGGATCGACGTCACCAACGACCCGCTGCTCCAGGCAAGGTTGTTCTCCTACGTGGACACCCAGCTGACCCGTCTCGGCGGACCCAATTTCTCGCAGATCCCGATCAATCGCCCGCACGCCCCGGTCAACGACCTGCTTCGTGACGGGTACCACCAGGATGCGGTCCACGCCGGCGTTGCCCCGTACCGCCCGAACTCACTGGACGGTGGTTGTCCGTTCCACGCGACCGGGGTGCGCGACGGCGCGTTCGTCGACGTCGCGGCCCGGGTCGCGGAATCGGCGAAGGTACGGGAGGTTGCTGCAACCTTCGAGGACCACTTCAGTCAGGCCCGTCAGTTCTGGCTCAGCATGTCCGAGGTCGAACAGGAGCACATCGTCCTCGCTTACACCTTCGAGCTCTCCCGCTGCTACGAGAAGACGATCCGGGAACGGCAGCTGCTCGCCCTCGCGAACATCGATCCCGGCCTGTGCGAACAGGTCGCCAGCGGCCTCGGACTGCCAGCACCGAGTCCGACGATCACGCTCGAGGACCCGGCGGCGAGTGCCGCACTGACACAGGTCGGCGCGACCTGGCCCACCGCGGGGCGCACCATCGGCATCATCGTCGACGCTGACGGCGATCTGACCGGAGTCGACGACGTGGTCGCCGCGGTGAAGGCAGCCGACATGGTTCCGCTGGTCGTCGCCGCGCGCGGCGGCGAGCTGGCCGGGGGCCTGGTCGTGCAGCGCAGCTTCGGAGCCACCCGCTCGGTCGAGTACGACGCCGTCCTGGTGGCCGGCTGCCCTACGCCCGCACCGGACGCTCACGGAGCCCGCGACAGCAAGGCGGGCACGGAAGGCCCATCGGCCCTGGACCCGAGAGTGCTGCTGCTGCTCCAGGAGTGCTTCCGGCACGCCAAGGCCATCGGTGCCTGGGGCGCTGGCGCAGACGCGCTCGAGATCGCCGGAATCGGTGCCGGCGCCGGGATTGTCATCGGCGACGGGCCTGAGGCGTTCGCCGAGGTGCTCAGGCTCCTCGGTGGCCATCGGGTGTGGGAGCGGCTCGGCTGACCGGGCCCGCTCCGAGCCTCAACCCTCCCGTGCGCACCCGATACAGGTGCGGGCCATCGGTCTGGCCTCGAGCCTGCCTCCGCCGATCGCCCGGCCACAGGTTTCGCAGGTTCCGTAGGTGCCGGCGTCCACCCTGGTCAACGCAGCATCGATCTCCGCGAGGTGGAACACCAGCTGCCGGACGACGGCTCCGATCTGGGACCGCTCGTACGCGATCGTCGCACCTTCGGGATCGTGCTCGTCGTCGGCGTTGGTGTCGAGGGAGGCAGCCACGACGGCGTCGTAGTCGTCCGCCAGGCTTGCCAGTCGTCGGCGGGTCTCGTCCCTGTCGGCCTCCAGCCGAGCACGCGCTCCGTCCACGTCTCCATGGTGGCACCGTGGCTGGGCTCAGCCGCTGCCGCGGGTCAGCTTCCAGCTCCAGTCGGTTTCCTGCTGGTAGCCGCCGGCGCCGTTCTCGACGTACTGGGTGCTTCCGGAGAGGGTGTCGTCGCTGTTCTTGCCCGGCTGCGCGGTCGCCACCTGGATCTGGGCCTGCGCGCTGTTCTCGGACTCACCGGTGACGCCGTTCGTGCAGGTCGCGAGCGCGTTCATCGTCGGCGTCGCGGTGTTACCGAGGAAGTACGAGGTCGGCGTGACGAATCGCAGCTCGAAGTAGCCCAGTGGATCGGTCTGGTCCGGGAAGGTCGCGGTGCAGCCGTTGTCGTCGGCGTCGCCGGACGTCGTGATCGAGCCCGACACCAGGCTGTACGACGGGTAGCCGAGCGGATCCCCCTGGTCACGCTCGAGCTCGACCGTGCCGCTGAAGGTGACGTTCGCCGTCCCGTCCGGGGTGGTGGTGTGCTCGGTGCCGCTGATCGTGCCGATGTAGGGGCAGCCGGACTTGGCGACGAGCTTCGGACTCCCGGTCACCACCGTTGCAGGGTCGTAGGAGGTGTTGGAGACCATCACCACCAGCTCGCTCACGTCCTGGTTCGCCTCGGCGCGGCAGAACGGGACGGTGCTGCGCTTGGTCCAGATGTCGGCGCCGGCCGGGAACTCCCTCCAGGTGCCGTCCTTGAGCTTCTCGAGCGCTTGCACGTCGGCTCCCGGGGTGCCGACCAGCGTGTTGTCGAACTCGAGGTACGGCACCGAGTCGTCGATGTCGAAGACGTAGGTCTGCGAGGAGAGGTGCGGCAGGTTCACCGGCAGCGGGATCGTCGTCGCGGCCTTCACCGGCACCGAGCCGTCGAAGCCGGTCGCAGGCTTCACGTGCGCGGTCAGGTCGTCCCACGTCTGGTAATCGGTGCGAGGCTCCTGGTTCCAGTTGTCGAGCACGAATCGCGGCCACTCCTGCTCCAGATCCGTCCCGCGCCCCTGCAGGGCGACCTGGAGCGAGGCGGTCGGCGCGTAGGACTCCATGTCGTTCCAGACGTCGGTCATGACCGCCGGCGCGAGGTCGTGCGACAGGAAGAACGGGAACAGGTACGCGCCGTAGTAGCGCTCCTTGGCCGGGTCGTCGAGGGCCAGGCCCGTCGTGTCGAGGTAGGACGGCGCCAGGTACTGCTCCGGCTGGTAGTTCTTCCCGTACACGTAGTCCTCCATCCACTCCGCGGTCGCCTCGGTCAGCCAGATCCCAGCCTTGCACCCGGTCGCCCACTTGTAGGCGTCGTTGGCGGCGTGGGTCAGCTCGTGGACCAGGATCGCGTCGAGGTAGGGCTCTTCCAACGAGGAATTCAGGACGACGTACGCCGGGCTGGGGCTCTGGCAGCCGTTGGCCACCCAGCGCTGGGTGTAGGAACGCCCGTCGTGCAGCACCGTGCCGCTGCCCAGGACCACGTCGAGGGCGTCGCTGCCTCCGCGGCACGCCGTGGTCGACCCGCCGTCGGCCAGCGGCGCCCGGAAGAGCTCGTTGACGTGCGGCAGGATCGCGTTCGCCTGGGTGCCGACGGTCCCGGCCTTCTTCTCCTGGGCCGCATCGCCCTTGACGTACCAGACCCGCACGTCGCCGTTGTCGACGTAGGCCCAGTGATCGGTGTCGATCGTCGCGGTCTGCAGGCAGGCACCCTGGCCCGGGGGCAGCGGGGTCGCGCCGGCGGTGGCACGCAACTCCTGGCTGCGGCGCGCGTGCACGCCGTAGACCGCTGCCTCGTACCAGCTGCCCTTGTCGAACGGCGGCAGGAAGAACGGGTCGAGCAGGTCGCGGGTGGCCTGGGTCAGCGAGTTCCACTGGTCGGCAGCGACCACCAGCGCCGTGCCCTCACCGTCGGAGGCGCCGTGGTACTTCGCCGGCAACCGGCTGTCCCCGAAGTCTGCGTAGACCTTGTAGAGCACCTTGGTGTCCGCGTCGAGGCTCGGGTCGGCATCGACCAGGTCCGCGCTGGTCGACTGACCCACCGCCTTCGGCTTCGTCACCTTGAGGGTGCGGGTGCCCAGGCAGTTGTTGGACTCGTGGCTCTCGCGGACCTTGCCGAGGGCATCCGCGCAGACCACCAGGTGGTACGTCGCCGGGGCCGTCTTGCTCGACACGGTGACGGTCGTGGTCACCTTCGCCGTCAGGCCCTTCGCGATCGCCTTCACCGCCACCGAGCCGAGCAGCGCGTCACCCTTGCTCTTCACGGCATCGGTGGACAGGTAGACACGTGCCGTCGAGGCCCTTGCCTTGACACTGCCCGTGTTCCGCACCGAGAGCCTGACCGTGACCGGCTTTCCCCGCAGCACACTGCCGGGCGCGACCGACACTGCGCTGATCCGTAGGTCGGGCCTCGCCGCGGCTGCAGCCATCTGGGGGAGGCCGAGCACCATGCCGGAAACCAGGAGCCCAGCACCCCAGCGCGACGTACGCATCGCTCGCAACCCCCGAGTCTCCGCTCCTGCGTGGACCGGGACCACGAATGTAAGCCCCCACCGCGATCGGCGTCAGCAGTACTGACAGACCGAGCCCGACCAGCCTGCAGAGGTACGCACCCGTCCTCGACGGCGAGTAGCGCGTCACCGCCTTTGGGCCTGCGCATTGAGGACCTTCGCTCGCTGAGCAGGGTTCTTTCGGCCCTGCTCCCACGGCCTCGTCCACTCCTAACGTCAAGTCACCGGGACAACGTTCTCGGCCAGACGAAAGGAATCACGATCATGCGCTCCGCATTCGACAAACTCATCTCTGGGGCGGGGATCGCTCTGGTCGTCACCCTCCTGGCCGCAGGCGGCCTGCTCAGCTGGGGCCACGTCTTCATCGGCAACCAGGTCCACGACCAGCTGTCCATGCAGAACATCGACATGCCGTCCGGCGCCGCACTGTCGAGTCTCCCCAAGGCCGACGCCAACGCGCTGAAGCCGTACGCCGGCAGCAGCCTCGACACCGGTCCCGAGGCCAAGGCCTACGCCAACCACTTCATCCTCGTGCACCTGGGCGAGATGGCCGGTGGCAAGACCTACTCCCAGGTCAGCGCCCAGTACGTCGCGATGACCCCCGCCCAGCAGGCCAGCACCGCCGGTCAGCAGCTCGGTGCCACCCGACAGAGCCTGTTCATGGGTGACACCCTCCGGGGCCTGCTCCTGTACGGCTACGCCTTCGCAACGATCGGCACCATCGCGGGCATCGCTGCCTTCGTCTCCTTCGGTGCAGCAGCATTCCTCCTGCTGCTCGTCGCGCTCGGGTTCTGGCACGCACGCAAGGTCGAGCTCAGCGCGAGGCGAGTCGTCACCGGGCGCGTACCCCAGCCCGCCTGAGGCGCAACGGACATGCCCCGTTCCGAGAGCCTCCCGGCTCCTCGGGACGGGGCAGCTGCCGCGCAGCCCGTGGTGCCTCGGGTCAGGACGCAGCGAGGATGCGGTCCACGACCGCTTGCGATACCGAGTGGTACTTCGGCCGGGCGACCGCGTAGATCTCCTGGGCACGTGCACGGCCGCGGTCCGAGGCGGCGAGCTTCTCGAAGACCCGGCGGATGTAGAGCGCGCGTCCGTGCCTGGTCAGGAACTCGCCGAGGGCCTGATCGACTGCGGGCTCGCTGAACACGTAGCCCGACGCGACGGCGAGCTCCAGCCACGCGGTCGCGATCTCGATGTTCCCGCTCGTGCTGAACCCGAACTCGCTGTCGACCGAGCGCAGGACGTCGTGGCCGATCTCGAGCGGGAGCGCCCGGATGAACTGCACCCACTGCTGGCTCACCCAGGTCTTCGTCTCGAGCGATCCCGGGTCACTGCCTGCCAGCAGCGCGACGACCTGTTCGTCGACCCGGTCGAAAGCGTCGGAAGCGAATTCGGGTGCGTTCTCGGGCACCCCGGGTCCGTGCACCCAGGCCTCGAGCTGCAGGTCCTCGGCGGAGACCCCGGCAGGCTCCAGCAGCTCGGCCACCAGGTGGTCGAGGAAGGTCGGCGTGTCCATCGACTCGAAGGCGAACCGGTCGAAGTAGTCGCACAGGAACGCATCCATCCGTTCGCGCCCGACCTTCGACTCGATCAGGCGCAGCAGCAGCGAGCCCTTCTCGTACGGGATCTTGGTGGGACCCTCGTCCGGGTCCCTGCCCGCGAGGTCGAGCTCGAGCCAGGTGTCGCACGGAGCCTCGTCGCGAACCGCACGGTCGAGGTCGTGACGCCCGAGCCGAAGGATCATGCTCGTGTAGGGAACGCCGTACAGCTCCTCGTCGATCCGGGTCTCGAAGTAGACGGTGAAGCCCTCGTTGAGCCAGATGTCGTTCCAGGTGGAGTTCGTGACCAGGTTGCCCGACCAGGAGTGCGCGAGCTCGTGGGCGATCAGGGTCACCAGGGACCGGTCGCCGGCGAGGATCGTCGGCGTCGCGAAGGTGAGGCGCGGGTTCTCCATGCCGCCGTACGGGAAGCTCGGCGGGAGTACCAGGACGTCGTACCTGCCCCAGCGGTACGGCCCGTAGAGCCGTTCGGCGGCCTCGATCATCCGCTCGGTGTCGGCGAGCTCCCACGCGGCGGCATCGACGACGCTCGGCTCCGCGTAGACACCGGAGCGGGCACCGATCTCACGGAACTCTAGGTCCCCGACTGCGAGGGCGATCAGGTACGACGGCACCGGCTGCGGCATCGAGAAACGGTAGCTCCCGTCGTCGGACCGCTCGACCGGGTTCTCGGCGCTCATCAGGGCGAGCAGGTCGGACGGCACCTGGACCTGCGCGTCGTAGGTGACCCGGACGGCCGGGCTGTCCTGGCAGGGGATCCACGTCCGAGCCAGGATCGGCTGCGACTGGGTGAACAGGAACGCTTTGCCGGACGCCGTCTGCTCGGGCTCCAACCACTGGATGGCGCGGGCCTCGGGGCTCGTCAGGTAGTGCACGACCACCCGTTCCGCCGCCCCGACGTCGATCGTCAACGCGCTGCCGAGGACGGGGTCGTACTCCCCCAGCGCATGGTGCAGCTCGGTGTCGTCGGCACCGGTCACCCGCTGGATGTCGAGCTGCCAGGTGTCGAGCAGGAGCTGCGTGGCACCCGGCGTGCGGTGCTCGAGCTCGAGCGTCGCGCTCCCCGCTAGTCGGCGGGTCTCGAAGTCGACGTGGAGGTCGAGCGTGAGGTGGCGGACGGCGATCTCGTTGGGTCGCGAGCAGGAGTGCGGATCAGCGGCGAAGGATCGGGACACCACCTCAACCTAGCCGCGGGCGCTCGCGACACGACAGGGCCACTCCCCCTGGGGCGAGCCGAGGACTGTCAGTGCAGCCTGACCACGATGGTCTTCTTGGAGCCCTTGGACTTCGATGACCCGGCGTAGGTCGCAATGACCTTTGCTCCACCCTTCTTCACGTGCTTGAAGACGATGCTTGCCTTTCCCTTGACCAAGGCCTTGGAGCCGGACCGAAGGACCTTGCCAGCACGGACGATGCTGAAGGTAACCTTCCCGGTCGGGGCTGCTCCCGAGACCGGCTTGACCACCGCAGCGATCTTCACCGTCTTGTGGGCAGCTGAGTACTTGACGACCTCAGTCGTCGAGGTAGCGATCTTTGCCGGCGGCGGCGGGGGCGGCGGCGGGGTGCCACCATCGGTCACCGTGACCGTGTCGATGCTCGGCGGGCTCGACGGCACCGTGCAGGTCGTGTCCAGCGCGAAACCGGGTTGCAGGGTCATGGTGACGTTGCCCGGCACGTAGGCGACGGCGCCGGCTGTTGTCGGGGTGAACGAATGCATCTTGCCGGTAGCCACCACGGTCATGCTGCCGCTCGCGGGGAAGTTCTTCGCGGGGAAGCTCTGAGAGACCGTGGACGACGTTCCGTTGGTCAGGACGGTCGTGACGACAGTGCTCTTGTTGAACTTGGTGAAGCCGCCCTGGGACTTGAGGCCGCTGATGAACGCCGCCGGGAACGTAATTCTGCTCGTCAGGGTCGGCGTCAGCGCCGTGCCCTTGGGCACCGACGCCGGAGCGTTGGTGTCTGCGTTGATGGTGAACGAACCCGAGTCATTGCCCTCGACCGAGCAGGGGTAGCTGAGGTTGCCCGTGGCGGCGACTCCGGGGGCCATGGTCGCGATCATGCTGGCCACGGCAACGACGCCCGCGCGACGAACGGTGAGAATCTTCATGTAGGAGCTCCAGGTGGGATCGCGCCCGGCAATCCGGGTCGGATAGCGCGAACGTACCCCGCAAGCTGGCCTGCGACACGGAATCAACCGAAGATTTAGAATTTGAGTTCAAACAGTGGGGATCGGTCTAGTCGGGCACCGCGCGTCCCGCTGAGCGCGACACGGGGACACGGGGACACGGGGACACGGCAAGACGATCGCGGTCGATCCCCTGGAGATCGGCGGAATGGTGAACATCGACCTCGATGATGATGGCCGCCTCATTGGAATCGAGGTGTTGGATGCCCGCAGCCTGTTGTCCGACCAAATCTTGACCGCGCTGGACGCGGGCGGACGCGGCACCAACCAGTGATCCCGAACGAGGTCTCACAAACCTCCGGAAGTGGGCCTCTTCCTGGGATGTCGCGCGACAGGGCCTTCGCGAGCGGCAATTATGTATCGGTGATGCACGAAATCGAGGTTCCGGAGTCCTGGCGTACTACGCAGCGTTGGTCCCGGACCGTCTATAACGGCCGGATCGTCGACAACTTGCCGGACGCCGCGAGGGTCATCGATGAAGTGGGCATCGAAGCTGTTCCGGTGTTCTTGCGCAGCCTGGACTGGTATTTCGTCGACGGCTACACGCGCGAGATCCTTCTTGAGGTTCTGGCTCACCTCCCAGTACGGACGACCTTTGAGGGACTTCTGGCACGGGCCGCCAAAACGGACGTCCCCAAGGCGTTCGAGATCTGTGCTGCACGGGTGCCGGAGACAGCACTCGCGGTTCTCGATGGCCGCCTCGATGCACCGATGTCAGCAGCGTTACGTGCGCGTTTGCTAGCCGCGCATCCTCACCTCGCGGGCCCCGAAGAAGACCCGCGTCCGGAGTGGTCGGGCGACGACATCCCCGAGCTGCTGACGTCGCCGCCGTGGAATCGCCCGCGGGCTGCGCCCGTGACGGTCGATCCGCCATGCCTCGAGCCCCGCATCGAATGGCTGGACGACCACGAGCGCGAGGCTTGGCGATTCAACCGTTGGTCGATGCGCGACCCGACGTATTACGACGACTACTTGGTCAAGTACCCCGACTGGGCATTGTTCTTCACTTCCGGATCTGAGGACCGCGTCCGCCCACTACTCGCTGGTTGGGAGGCCGAGAAGTTCAGCTTCTACATGGTGCAACCGCGGGTCCTGGTGGCCAAGTACGAACTGGACGCGTACGCGCCGGTGCTCCGACTGGCTCGAGCGAAGCCTGCGGTCGGAGCCGATTTGCTCGCGCCATACGTGAGCGACGACGTAGCGCAACTGATGGGGCGCTGGCTCGCAAGATCGCGGCAGTACCGCGAACTGGCACGCTCTTGGTTCGATCGGCACGGGCCGTCGGCGGCGATTCATCTGATCCCGCTGGCAGTGGGTAAGCCGTCAACCGCTGCGATGACGGCAGCCCTAGCAGTGTCCCGGCTAGATCCGGACCTTGTGCGTCGGGCCGGCGTGCTCCTTGACGCGACCGAGGCTGTTGAAGACTTGTTGGCACGCGACCCGCTTGAACTCATTCCCTCAACTGTCCCGAAGATCCCCGGCTGGCTAGACATCGACGTGCTACCCGAGGTTCTGGACCCCGGCCAAGACAATCGGCTGGGCGCCAACGAACGAGAAGCGTTGGTCCGCATGGTCGCAATGTCGGACTTGAGTGAGCCATACCCGGGCCTGGCATTGGTGGCCGAACGGCTGGACCAAGCAAGCCTCGCTGAGTTCGGCTGGGCGCTGTTTTGCCAATGGCACATCTCCGGTGCCCCGTCGAAGGACGCGTGGGCCTTGAACGCAGTCGGGTTCTTCGGCAACGCGACGCTCGCTGAGCGACTAGCGCCCCTCGTTTCACGGTGGCCGAGCGACGGTATGGCGCAACGAGCCAAGCGCGGCGCCGAGGTGCTAGCACAAATGCAGACCCCTGCGGGTCTCCAGAAGCTGAGCTGGATCGCCCGTGCCGCGAAGTCCACGCCACTTCGCAAACACGCAGCAGGGATCCTGAGCGCCGCAGCCGCCGATCGTGGCTTGCTCCCGGAACAGCTCGACGACCTGCTGGCTGCGGACCTGGATCTCGATGGGGACCCGATCGAGGTCCACGGCGTTACCTATCGACCCACTGTCAGCGCTGGCCTCGAGCTCGTACTCACCGACCCAGACGGCAACATCACCGCCTCGCCGCCCAGGCCGCAGGACGGGGAAGCAAAGGCCGCAGTCGCTGGCTGGAAGAAGCGCCAACGCACCGCGAAAGTGGTCTTGGCCGATCAATCGCGTCGGTTGGAGGAAGCGATGGTTGTGCAACGTCGCTGGCACATCGGCGACTTCCAGACAGCGATCGTCGGACACCCTGTTCTGCGAGTCTTGGCCTCGCGGATCATCTGGGACCTGAATGGCACGCTTGCCTGCCTTGACCCACTCGGCGATCTGGTCGACCCGAGCGGCGGATTGGTCGAGGAGCCCGTCTGGCTACGCATCGCGCACCCCGCGAATGCCAGCTTGGATCGCTGGCGTGTCTGGCTCGACGACCGGGCGATCGTTCAGCCGTTCGAGCAGGTACATCGCGAGGTGGTCGACCAAGACCCTTCGATCTACTGGAACAAGGTCGCCTCTGGCGCCTCATTTCATGCCCTGATCCGACGCGGCTGGCGGTGGGGGCCAACCGGCCACAGGGCCATCCGGGACACGATGATCAGGCCCTTCGGCGCTGAGGGCAACGTAGTCCTCACCATCGATCCTGGGCTGTCCGCTGTCTCGGACCCAGCCGGC
Organism: Marmoricola sp.; assembly: GCA_025965315.1. GTDB lineage: Bacteria > Actinomycetota > Actinomycetes > Propionibacteriales > Nocardioidaceae > Marmoricola. The sequence continues at coordinate 1,432 of JAOPXD010000005.1, read as the reverse complement.
GAACCACGTCAGACGATCGCTTCGCTGACCTTCCAGTCAGCAGTCCACAACGATCTCGGCCTATTCACCGACCTGCCGGCAGTGACCCGATCTGAACTAGTCCGAGATCTTGAACTGCTCGAGCTGGCCGACTAAACGTGGGTGGCGCCTAGTAGCAGGCGAGCCCGACTCGCAGAACCCTGACCGAGACCCTCCGGATGTTAGTCGGGCACCGTTGGAGTCTACGGAGATGATTCTGGGCGCGTCCGACGACCCCAGGGACGGCGGACAGGACATGCGTAGCTGGTTCACAACGGTCCGACGCCGATTGTCGTGCAGATCGTCCTAGCGTCCGCTGTCATGCGATCTGGACGAGGTGTCACAACCGGCCGGTTGTGGGATGCGGTTCTGGTCGCTGTACGACCAGCAGATGAAGCCCGGTCATCACCATGGTCTAGATGTGAGTGTCATCATTTCCCGAGCGACTAGCCGTGAACCACGACCGCCTTTACGGCCACCCGAGCGTACCTATACTAGGGTCCGTTGGGTCGTGAGACGATCCTACGAGTTCTTGCGTCTCGGCCAGTGCCGTTACTGGTCGTTCTGGGCGCGAGAAGGCATCTGTGGAGGTTCCGTTGTTCTCAGTTCGTTCGCGACGACTGTTGGCGCTTGGCGGCACCGCCGCGCTGTCTATTGCGCTGACAGGCAATACCCCGGCTACCGCTGACACGCAGTCCTTCAACGACAACGGGATCTCGTTCACGGTTACTGGCGGACCGGTGGCGCTCATGGGGAGCGGCGGAGCGAACTGCGCCGAACCGGACAACGCGAACGCGGCAGCACAACTCAGCCGAACCGTTACGGTCACGATCACGTCGCTCCCGGAGTTCACGCAATTCGCGGTTGTCTCGGTCGGCTTAAATGCGGGGTATCAGGAGATCGTAGACCCGTCGGAGACAACATTTACGATACCCGTAGGCGGCGGAGGCAATTCCGGTGGCGGCTTCGCGTGCAGTGACGCCGATTCACCAACATCGATGCCGGTCTTCCTCAATACTTACGATGTGAACTTCACACCTCTCGGCGAAATAGCCGGAGAGTTGACCCTGAGCGCGGTCGATTGACACACCCGGGGGATTGAGACCCCGACGCTCATGGACAGAGAGCCGGGCCGCACATCGCGTGATTCGGACGTGAACCAGGCTCGGGGGTTGGCTGTCCAGGAACGGTGCACGCGTAGGTCCACCCCTAGATCGGTGCCATCGACAAGACCGTGAAGAAGACCTTCGCGTAGCACACGAGAACACGCTTAACCGTTCGCAACCCTCCGATTGCGCGACGACGCTCTTCGGGCGCTCAGGCGAGCGCGGCATTCAGCCGCTGGATGCGCTGACGTGTCAGCGGATCTGTGAAGAGTGCCAGGCTCTCGATCGCACGCAAGGTCAGTTCTTGT
>JAOPXD010000204.1 GCA_025965315.1 Marmoricola sp. | reverse complement strand
CGTCGACCAGCTCGGGCGTGTGGATCACCGGCTCGAACCCGTACGAGCGCCCGATCGTCAGGGACTTGTGACGCAGCAGGTCGATGCGAGGGTGGTCGGCGTCGTACCCGCGCGGTGTCGTCTTGAGGCGGGTACCGCCGATCTCGAACCCGGCCTTACGGAGCTTCTCGAGGATCTTCTCCAGCTGCTTGCCGGTCGCCTCGCTGTCGATCGAGGCACGGATCCTCGCGAGGTTCGTGCTGCTCACGTCGTAGGCCCCACCGCCGGTGCGTACCCCGCGCGCGGAGATGTCGACGTACCAGCCGCACGCCGGGCCGGCACTGATGAAGGCACCCTGGTTGATCTTGTAAGGGGTCTTGTCCTTGGCGAACCTCACGTCTCTGAACGGACGGAAGATCTTGGCCGTGCCGAACTCCGGGGCCAGCGCATCGGTCAGGGCGACCATCGGCGCCTTCACCGACTCGAGGTACGTCGCCTTGTGGGCTTCCCAGTACGACCGGGTGTTGTCCATCTCGAGGTCGTCGTAGAAGTCGAGGGCGGCCTCGGGGAAGCCTTGGAATTCCGACATGTCGGCAGCCTAGACACAGCCAGGCTGCGCTAGTCCAGGCGGTCGTCCAGGCGGTAGCGCGGACTCGGGTCCACAACAAGGAATCCAGACTGTGCGGAGGTGACGGATGCGATCGCATCCACTAGGCACCGTGCGTTCGCGTGCACGAGCGGGTCGGTGGAACCGGCCGCTCCGAACTCGAACTGCATCTGCGTGCTCGCGGGCTGCGCCGCGATCTCGATCGCGTACGACAGCGGGTCGCGGGAGCCGGCGAACGGCAGCGCTTTGTCGAGGGTTCCCGGTTCGGCCACCGTGATGTCGGTGATGCCAGGGATTCCCTGGGCGAGGGTCGGCGTGATGTTGTCCAGGAGGAACGTCCGGAAGTCTGCGGACGCGCACAACGTGGCGCCCCCGGTCTCCAGGGCGGCGGCGAGCGAGTCCGAGGCCGGGATCGGCGCCGGTGTCACGACGTCCTTGCCCTGCGCGAGCAGCCCGAGCACGTCGGGGACGGCGATCTGAGCGTCGGTTTCAGTGACGACCACGCAGCCCGCGTCGTCGATCGTCGCGACGACGTCGAGGTGGGGTTCGCTGGCAAGCACGACGTGTACGGCTTCGGCCAGCTGGTTGGCGCCGGACACGTGCACTCGGGTCGACGGGGTCGGGCGAACGATCGGCTGCGCCGTCTGCAGGAGCTTGTGGGCAGGTCGGGCGTCGTCGATGACGACGCCGGGTTCGGACTCACAGACCGGTCCGACGGCGTCGAGGACGGCACGGACCGACATGGTGGTGACGGGGTTGTTCTTCAGGTCGTCGGGCAGGGGGCCGCCGATGTGCCCGTAGATGGTGGTGGGGTTTCCGGTGATCTCGTAGGAGTAGCCACCGTGCGGGTAGCCGGTGAACCGGACGTCGTCGCCGTAGTAGCCGTTCTCCGTGCCCAGAAACCAGCACTCCTCGTTGGTGAAGAAGTGGTGGTCCCCGAGGTAGCCGCGGTGCACCATGTGCATCGCGGCTGCGGTGCCTTTCCGGATGTAGGTCGATCCGATGGTGACGTCGTTTCGTGCGGGGAGTGCCCGCAGCGAGGTCGTGACCCGGATCTGGTCGGGGTGGGCGCCGAAGAGAGCGTGTCCGACGTTGCTGGTCAGGTCGCCGTAGTAGAAGTCGCCCATCTTGGCCAGCAGCCAGTCGTCGTCGATGTCTGCCAGGGGCCGGCCGAACCCGAAGAGCTCAAGGCCGCCCCACATGCCGTCAGGGGCCATGCTGAAGTCGAGTGCTTCGACGAAGCGGATGTGGTCGACACGGGTGAGCGCACGGGTCAGCTTCATCACCAGCCGCTCGACCATGAAGGTCGGGTGTACCCCGGTGCCGTGGAGGGACGTCCCTCCACGCCGGCAGGCCTGGAGTAGCCGCTCGGGGGTTGCTCGAGCCGGGAGGACTTGATCGGCGGAACGGGCCAGGACCGGGTCGGTGAGCTTGTCGAGCAAGGGGTACGCGGTCAACGGTCTGAGGACCCGCATACCGGCGGCCGCTCGACGGCTCTGTGCGGCTCCGCGGATCCGCGAGACCGCGCGCAGGCGTTGCGTCGGGGACTGCGCCTGGTTGAACCAGTTCGGCTGGGCGACGTTGTGGTACGCCGCGGTAGTGACCACGTTCTTGCCGCTCTCCAGCAGTGCGATCACATCGGCATCGAGTCCCTCCAGGATCGAGCTGGGTACCGGGGTGACGACGACGCAGTCAGCCTCCAGGGCAAGGATTTCTTCGGCCGATGTTGTCGCCGTGATGCCGATGGGTCCGATCCCGACCAGGTCACCGGCGTCCTGACCGTTCTTGTGCGGGCTGAACACCTTGACCCCGACGACGTCGAAGCGCGGGTCGGCGTGCGCGGCCCGAAGGACAGCGCCGCCGACTTCTCCGGGTCCCCAGATGACGATGCGGTAGGGGCGGGACATGACGGCTCCTTGGGATCATCTTACAAACTGTAAGATGATCTTACCGATTGTAAGATAGGATCGCAAGCGTGAGTTCACCATCCGCTGAGGACCGCGTACTGCAGACGCGAATGCCTGCCCCACAGCGCCAGGAGCAGCTTCTTGACGCGTGCCGTCGTTTGGTGGACGTCGAAGGCTTCGTCGCCGTGACGGTGGAGAGAGTGGCCGGCGAGTGCGGCGTAACCAGACCGGTGATCTACCAGCAGTTCGGCAGTCTGAGCGGAATGCTGACGGCACTCGTCGATCGGGAGTTCGCGCGCGCTGCCACGGGTTTCGGCACTGCGATGTCACCTCACGGAGACCAACCCGGATTCGCTGAAGCGTTCCGAAGGCTGATGGCTGTCGTCGATGCGGACCCGAGCACCTGGCGCATGTTCATGTTCCCCGCGGCCGGTGCTCCGTCAGAGCTCTACGAACGTCTGGACCAGGCGCGATCGTTGACCCGCGACTACCTGACGGTCACGCTGAGGCAGCGGGGCGAAGGGAAGGTCCAGGACGCCGAGCTCTCGGCGCGGTTCGTTCACGCTGCGGCTGACGAGGCCGTCCGACTGCGCCTGAGCGACCCTAACCGCTACTCCGTTGATCAGCTGGTGTCTCCGCTGACCCAGCTCGTCGCGGCGATGATGGGCTAGTTGTTCGAACCTGACGTCCCGGTACGAGCGAAGAGCTGGTCGGTCAGCGTGGTGAGGGTCCACCGGCGCCACTGCTCGGGTGACCACCCTCGCTCCGTGACCAGCATGAGGTAGGACTCCGCGCTGCTGAGCGTGTACATGATGGCGGCCGCGT
>JAOPXD010000191.1 GCA_025965315.1 Marmoricola sp. | reverse complement strand
CGGGCTTCCTGACCCCGTCCGGCGCCGCCGACTTCGGCTGGTTCGCCTACGCGCCGCTCTCCGACGCGGTCCGCTCACCCGGCGTCGGCGGTGACCTCTGGATCATGGGCCTCTGGCTCGCCGGTCTTGGAACGATCCTCGGCGCGGTCAACTTCATCACCACGATCATCTGCATGCGTGCGCCCGGAATGACGATGTTCCGGATGCCGATCTTCGTCTGGAACACGTTGGTCACCAGCCTGCTGGTGCTGATCGCGTTCCCGATCTTCGCCGGCGCGCTGCTCTCCCTCGAGGCCGACCGCAAGTTCGGTGCCCACGTGTTCGACGCCTCGCACGGCGGCCCGATCCTGTGGCAGCACCTGTTCTGGTTCTTCGGCCATCCGGAGGTCTACATCATCGCCTTGCCGTTCTTCGGCATCGTGACCGAGATCTTGCCGGTCTTCAGCCGCAAACCGATCTTCGGGTACGTCGGCCTGGTGGCCGCGACGCTCGGTATCGCGATCCTGTCGGTCGCCGTCTGGGCGCACCACATGTTCGTCACCGGCGCTGTCGACCTGCCGTTCTTCTCCGGCATGACGTTCTTGATCGCGGTGCCCACCGGCGTCAAGTTCTTCAACTGGATAGGCACGATGTGGGGGGGATCTCTGTCCTTCGACACCCCGATGCTGTGGTCGATCGGCTTCCTGACCACCTTCCTGTTCGGTGGTCTGACCGGCATCATCCTGGCGTCGCCGCCGCTCGACTTCCACGTCTCCGACTCGTACTTCGTGGTCGCGCACTTCCACTACGTCGTCTTCGGCACCGTGGTGTTCGCGATGTTCGCCGGGTTCTACTTCTGGTGGCCGAAGATGACCGGCCGGATGCTCGACGAGCGCCTCGGCAAGCTGCACTTCTGGCTGCTGTTCATCGGCTTCCACACCACGTTCCTGGTCCAGCACTGGCTCGGTGTCGAGGGCATGCCCCGTCGGTACGCCGACTACAGCGCGAAGGACGGGTTCACCACCCTGAACCAGATCTCGACGATCGGTGCCTTCCTGCTCGCGTCCTCGACGTTGCCGTTCCTCTGGAACGTCTACAAGTCACGGCGTTCGCCGCTGGTCACCGTCGACGACCCGTGGGGTTGGGGCCGGTCGCTCGAGTGGGCGACCAGCTGCCCGCCGCCGCGGCACAACTTCGTCACGATCCCGCGGATCCGTTCCGAGTCGCCGGCGTTCGACCTGCACCACCCGGAGATCGCCGCCCTCGAGTACGAGGACAACCCGGCTCTGGTCAGCGCGGGAGGCTTCACCGACGCCCCCGAGATGGAAGGCCGCAAGGAAATGCTGGAAGGGGATGACGCCTGATGAAGGCCGAGACCTGGATCTTCGTGATCTGCACGTTCTTCTTCGTCCTGGTGGCGCCCGCCTACTGGCTCGTGACCGGTGACCCGACGGGGACGTCGGCGCTGGTCATGACCGCGCTGCTCACCACGCTGGTGAGCTTCTACCTCGGTTTCCACGCGAGCCGGATGGAACCTCGTCCGGAGGACCGCAAGGACGCCGAGATCGCTGACGGTGCCGGCGAGCTCGGCTTCTTCCCGCCGTACAGCTGGTGGCCGCTGTGGTGCGGCATGACGCTGGCCACGATCGTCCTCGGTGTCGTGATCGGCTGGTGGCTGGTGATCATCGGCGCCGTGCTCGGTGCGGTCGCCCTGACCGGCCTGGTCTTCGAGTACTACCGCGGTGAGCACGCTCACTGAGCGCAGCGCTCCACGGCTTGGCTGCACGGACCGAGTGGTCGCTCTTGTTACGCTCCTCGGGTCCCATCAGCGTTGATGTCCAGGAGACCCATGCGTTCGCGACCTGCTCCGGCTGCGATCTGTGCCGTCGTCATCCTGGCCGTGGCGTCCGCCTGTGCCCAGGGATCCGGTGCTGGGACGTCCGCTGGTGACCCCTCCTCGGGATCCACCGGCCCGTCAGCGGCGCCGTCCTCGGCCGCGACGATCACCTCGAGCATCCCGGTGGACGCGGTCGGGGTGAAGGTCAACCGGACGTTGCGCCTCAGCGTCAGCGACGGCACCTTCAGCGCGGTGGCGGTGCGCAGCAAGGGCGCGAACGTCACCGGCGCGCTGTCGTCGGACAAGATCAGCTGGCAGAGCACCGCGCGGTTGCAGCCCGGCCAGCTGTACCGGGTCACCAGCACCGCGGTGGACAGCTCGGGCCGGACGCAGAGCTACAGCTCGCAGTTCCGGACCCAGGTGCTGGCACTGAGCAAGCAGACGTTCCCGAGCTTCTTCCCGCTTCCCGGATCGACCGTCGGCGTCGGGATGCCGGTGATCATCCGGTTCGACGTCCCCGTGACCGATCACGCCGCGTTCCAGCAGCACCTGAAGGTGACCTCGGTGCCGGCCCAGGCCGGTGGGTTCCACTGGATCTCGGACCACGAGGTGCACTGGCGACCGTCGGCGTACTGGAAGCCCGGCACCCGGGTGCGGGTCGATGCGGACGTCGACAGCATTCCCGCCGGCGGGGGAGTCTTCGGCCAGACGAGCCGGGTGAGCACCTTCACCATCGGCCGGTCGATGATCGACAAGGTGGACATCCGGACCGACCAGATGAGGGTCTTCCGCAACGGCAGGTTGATCCGGACCCTGCCGGTCACCACCGGTATGCAGCCCGACTTCACCACCCGGTCGGGGATCAAGGTGATCGTGGAGAAGGACCGTCGTCACGACATGAACTCCGAGACCATCGGCATCGACCCCAACGGCCCGAACGGCTACAACCTCAAGGGCGTCGAGTTCGCGATGCGGCTGACCTACTCCGGCGAGTTCCTGCACGCCGCTCCGTGGTCGGTCGCGTCCCAGGGGCACGCCAACGTCAGTCACGGCTGCACCGGGATGAGCACCGCGAACGCCGGCTGGCTCTACGAGAACAGCATGATCGGTGACGTCGTCGAGTACACCGGCAGCACCCGCCAGATGACGCTGACCAACGGCCTGGGCGACTGGAACCTGCCGTTCCACCAGTACGCCCAGACCGCGGGGCTGTGAGGTTCAGGCGTTCGTTCCGTGCAGGTTCTTCGCCGTCGGTGACGCCTTGACGGTGCCCGGCTCCGGGTAGGTGCCGAAGACCCGGTCCGCGGTCGCGCTGCTGGTCACGGTGAACCAGTAGTGCTCGTTCTTGTAGTGGTGCAGCCGGTGGTTGCGCCAGACCGCCTTGTAGGTGGCGCTCCTCGGCTTGTAGTCGCTGTGGATCAGGTAGTGGATCCACTCGTAGACCAGGCCGACGGCCGCGAGCGCGAACATGAACGTCAGTCCCTGGCCGAGCCGGGGGAAGGCGAGGACCGCGATCGTGAAGTCGCCGGCGATCACGGCGATGAGCGAGCGCCACGGGATGAACACCAACGGGATGTCGCGCGGGTCGGCGTGGTGGCGCCGGTGGTCGCGGGCCAGCTCGCTGTCGATCTTCACCCCGACGACCTTGCGCGGGCGCCAGTGCAGGATGAAGACGTGGATGACCCACTCCAGGACCGGGAACAGCGCGAGCAGGATCACCGGCGCCCAGAGATCGCTCAGCCGCCAGTCGCCCTCGGCGATGCGCCAGCCGAGAGCGGTCAGCAGTGCTGCGGTGATCATCCAGGGGCTCGGGTGCTTCCAGAACTCGCTCGCCGTCGTACCGAGTGTCACCGCGGTACGGCGCGAGCCGGTGATGCGGGCCTCCTCGGCGGCGAGCCGTTCGGCGGCGAGCGCCTCGAGGGCGGGATCGACCTTGCTCATGCGTCTTCTCCTTCGAAGGTGTCGAGGAACCCGACCATCGCCTCGGTGGCAGGTCGGAGGAGTGCGTCGGCGGCGGCCTCGGCAGCGGTCGCGTCCTGACGCAGCACGGCGTCGCTCACCGCGCGGTACGCCGCGGTGTTGCTGACCTCGCTGTCGAGCAGGGGAGCGAGCGCCTCGATGGCCGGCTCGTAGGCCTGGCGGAGGTTGTTGAACATCATCCGGAACACGATCGAGTCGGCCAGGTCGACCACGGCGTCCCAGAACGCCAGCGCGGCGTGCTGCCGGCCCACCGGGCCGTCGGCTGCCTCCAGGGCGGCCAGGGCGCCGAGCAGGGCCTGACGGGCAGCTGCCGGGGCCCGGAGGAAGCGCTCGGCCGCCATCCGCGCTACATCGGGGGCGATCGAGAGCCTGGCCTCGATGATGCTGCGCGCCACGCTCGGGTCCAGCTCGCCGTCACGGACGAGCAGGCGGGGGAGCAGGTCCAGGCCCGCGTGCCGCTGGTAGTCGCGCACCGTCGTCGCGCCCCCGTGCCGGACCTCGACCAGCCGGGTGGCTGACAACCGTTGCAGGGCCTCGCGCACGGCGGGCCGGGACACGTTGAGCAGCTCGGCCAGCCGTCGCTCGCTCGGGAGCGAGTCCCCGGCGCTCAACGAGCCGTCGACGACCTCGCTGAGCAGCTGGTCGAAGACGTCGTCAGGCACCAGTCGCTTGGTGATCGGGGTGAGGGCCACGTGTCCAGGATCAGGCCTCTCGGACCACTGGTCAAGTGGTATGACCAGTGGTCCAGGTCACAGTTAGCCGAAACAATCCTGGTCGTGCGCGGTGATGTCCATCTCGGAGACGACCCGCGCCTTGCCGAGCAAGAACTGGTACTCGTTGGCATGAGAGAGCGGGACGATCCAGTAGCCGAAGCTGAAGTGACCGCTCGGGTAGGCCTTCTTGACGTCGGCCTGGGTCGAGCCGAGCCCGATGCCCTTCGGTGTGAGGTCGCCGGGCCGCGCGAAGATCCCGGCGAGCCCCACGGTGTGCGAGAGCGGCGCGGTGAGCGCGTTCGGCTGGACCGTCTCGAAGGGCACCGTGACGTTCCGGCACTCGGTGACCTTGCCGGGTCCGATCGTTCCGCCGGCAGCAACCACCGCGGCCGGGGTCATCCGCAGGCGGAGCCCGTCGACCTCGGACGGGCCGAAGTCGCCGGCCTCGTTGCCGCAGGGCCCGGCGAAGGACCGCGGGATGCCGAAGTACCGCAGCTGGTCGCAGTCCCACTGGTCCTGGGTACCGGCGGCCTGCTGCCACGTGCCGTCGAGAAGCCCCCAGAGCGCGGAGTTGCCGCCGCAGTCGTTCACACCGCCCAGGGCGTAGCCCGCGCTGCTGTACTTCTGCACGGTGACGCCGTGGAACGCGTCCGGACACCCTGTGCCGGAAGCGACGGCCTGGCGGGCCAGCTTGGCGACGAACGACTTGAACGCTGCGGTGGTACCGGTGAGCTTGTCGGTGTCGGAGTCCTTGCTGACCTCGATCCCGGAGCCGGGGTAGGTGATGACCTTCGGGACCGGCGTCGGGGTCGGGGTGACCGCCACGGGGGGCTTCCCGGAGGTGCCGTCGCCCCGGTTCAGCGCTGCGACCGGCACCACGACGGCTGCGACGACGGCCACCGAGGCCATCACGACGGCTGCGCGTCGGCGGCTCCGGCGGCGGTCGCCCTGGCGGCGTACCTCCGAGGGTGGCAGCGGGTTCACCTGGATGCCGCCGGTGCCGAAGTTCTCGAGTTCGTGGGTCGGGTCAGGCATGGTGGGCTCCGGTGTCAGTCGTGTCGGCGGGAGCGAGCAGGGCGGCGAGGGCGACCCGGCCGCGGGAGAGCCGGGCCTTGATGGTCCCCTCGGGTACGCCGACCTCGCGGGCGACGGCCTGGACCGGAAGGTCGCACAGGTGGTGCAGCACCAGCGCCTGGCGCTGGTTCGCCGGTAGCCGGCGCAGGGCAGCCACCAGGGCGATCCGGGTCTCGTCGGCGGCCTCGGTCTGGACCTTCGGCGACAACGCCCGGTCCGCCGGGCGCCCGGACAGCCGGACCCGTCGCCAGCGACTCACCGCCAGGCGGTACGCCGTGGTCCGGACCCATGCTTCGGGATGGTCGGAACGGACGAGCTTGCCGCGGTGCGACCAGGCACGGACGAACGCCTCCTGGACGCACTCCTGGGCCTCGTCGCGGTCGCCGATCATCGCGTACACCTGGCCGGTGATCCGCGCGAAGGCCGAGGAGTAGAACTCGTCGAACTCGGACTCGTCCATGGGCCCTTCCGTTCCTGTCGGTCTTGTCAGGAGGAATACGCGCGGGCGCCGCGCCCGGTTGCATCGCCGGGCCAACTATTTCATCGCGGTACGACGAAGGGCCCGGACACTGTCCGGGCCCTTCGTCGTACCGTGCTCAGTGCTTGTGCGTCAGGTCGTCCCCGGTGACGTCGTGACGACCGTCGAACTGGTGGCCGTCGGCCGCGTGGTCCTCGAGCGGAGCGTCGTGCTCGTGCTCCAGCTCCGCGTGGTGGTGGCCCTCGTCGAGCTCGGCCCTGGTCGGCTTCTGCACGTTGGTGGCGAACCACGCCTTGGACAGCTTGGCGCGGATCTGGTCGACCCGGACGTTCGGTGCCGGTACGCCGTTGGAGTCTGCGCCGGTGATCCCGGTGTAGACGACGTCACGGTCACGCGCGGTGAGCTTGTACGCGTGGTCCTCCGAGAGCGGGAGGTGCTTCTCGGTGTAGCCGCCGAGGGCGTCACGCATGATCACGCCGCTCTCGTAGCCGTGCAGCAGCATGTCGTTGTCGTGGCGCTGGAGCGAGATGCACCAGCGCTTGGCGACGATGAACACGAGTGGCGGAACGATGAAGATCGCGCCCCGCATGAAGTACGTGATCGTGTTCAGGTCGAGGTGGAACTGCGTCGCCAGGATGTCGTTGCCGCCGGCGGCCCAGAGCAGGCCGTAGACGGTGACCATCGCGGCCAGGATCGCCGTACGGGTCGGGGCGTCACGCGGACGGACGAGCAGGTGGTGCTCGCGCTTGTCGCCGGTGATCCACTGCTCCAGGAACGGGTAGGCCAGGACGATGCCGAGCAGCGCCATCGGGGCGACCTGACCGGGCAGGAAGACGTTCCAGCTCATCGTGATGCCCCAGATGTGCGTCTCCCAGCCGGGCATGATCCGGAGCAGGCCCTCGGCGATGCCCATGTACCAGTCGGGCTGGGAGCCCGCGGTGACCTGGGCAGGGTTGTACGGCCCGAACCGCCAGACCGGGTTGATCGTCATCAGTCCGCCCATGAGCGCGACGACACCGAAGACGATGAAGAAGAACCCGCCGGCCTTGGCGGCGTACACCGGCATCATCGGGTAGCCGACGACGTTCTGCTCGGTGCGACCGGGACCGGGCCACTGGGTGTGCTTGTGGTAGACGAGCAGCAGCATGTGCGCCGCGATCAGGGCGAGCAGCAGGCCCGGGATCAGCAGCACGTGCGCGGTGTAGAGCCGCGGGATGATCTGGTCACCCGGGAACTCGCCACCGAACATGAAGAACGACATGTACGAACCGAGGACCGGGGTGGCCTTCATCAGGCCGTCCGCGATCCGGAGTCCCGTTCCCGACAGCAGGTCGTCGGGAAGCGAGTAGCCCGCGAAGCCCTCGAGGATACCGAGCAGCAGCAGCACGCCGCCGATGATCCAGTTGAGCTCACGCGGCTTGCGGAACGCGCCGGTGACGAAGACGCGCATCATGTGCACGAGCATCGCGGCGATGAAGAGCATCGCGGCCCAGTGGTGCATCTGGCGCATCAGCAGGCCTGCGCGGACGTCGAAGCTGATGTTCAGGGTCGAGGCGTAGGCCTCGGACATGTGGATGCCGCGCAGCTGGTTGTACGAGCCGTTGTAGACGACCTCGCCCATGCTCGGGGTGAACCACAGGCTCAGGAAGACGCCGGTGAGGAGCAGGATCACGAAGCTCCACAGCGCGATCTCGCAGAGCATGAAGGACCAGTGATCCGGGAAGACCTTGCGGATCTGCTTCTTCGCCGAGGTCGCGATGCCCAGGCGCTCGTCCGCCCAGTTCGCGATCCCGGCTGCCGGGCTCGGCTTGGCAGCCGCGGCCGGCTTGGTGCCGTTCGTCGATGCAGTGGTCGTCATCAGGTTCACCCACGTTCCCAGTAGCTCGGGCCGACCGGCTCGGTGAAGTCGCTCTGGGCGACCAGGTAACCGTCAGCGTCGACGGTGATGGGAAGCTGTGGCAGGTGCCTTCCCGCGGGGCCGAAGATGACCTTGGCGCCGTCGGCGAGGTCGAAGGTCGACTGGTGGCAGGGGCACAGCAGGTGGTGCGTCTGCTGCTCCCACAGGGAGATCGGGCAGCCGACGTGGGTACAGATCTTGGAGAAGCACAAGATGCCCTCGACGCCCCAGTTGGCGCTGTGCTTGTCCTTGATGTCGTCGGGCAGCATCCGGACCAGGATGACGGCGGCCTTGGCCTTCTCCTGGAGGAGCGCGGTGCCCTCGACCTCGGGCTCGCCCTCGGCGTTGGTCGCGAAGAAGATCTGCGGCTCGGCGTTCACGAGCTGGCCGATCTCCATGTCCTCGGGCTTGATCTGGGCGCCGTCGACGTCCTGGACCACCCGCATGTTCTTCTTCCAGACCGTGTGCGCCAGCTTGTCGCCGGGCAGCGGTCCGAGGTCGCGGAGCGCCACGATCGCGGGCAGTCCGAGGAAGGCCATCGCGCCGAGGAGCGAGTTGCGCACCAGCGGACGGCGGCCGATGCCGGAGTCCTCGATGCCGGCGTCCAGAGCAGCGAGCGCTTCGACGCGGTCCTCCTCCGGGGAGGCGGCCGAGTGCCGGTACTCGACGATCTCGTGGTCGTTCATCAGCTTGCGCGACCACTGGATCGCGCCGACACCGATGCACAGCAGCGCGAGGCCGAGGCAGGCGCCCAGGGCGACGTTGGAGGCACCCATGCCGAGGAAGACGCTCGGGTCCTTGCCGATCTTCAGGGCGAAGTACGCGACGCAGAACAGCACCGCGAAGACCGAGGAGAGCATGAAGAGCGAGGCGACCTGGCGCTCGGCGCGACGCTCGGCCTTGGGGTCGATGTCGGTCGGGCGGGGGAGGTGCTCGGGGAGACCCGGGTCCGCGATCGGCTCCGCAGCGACGAGCTCGTGGCCCGGTTCGCCGGCTCCGTGTGTGTCGGGCGTGGTCACGCGACGTCCCCCTTCTTCTTCTTCACTCGCGCGGTGCCCGAGGTGATCCAGATGCCGGCGAGGACGAGGCCGCCGATGCCGACGAGCCAGGCGAACATGCCTTCGGAGACCGGGCCGATCGAGCCGAGCGTGAACCCGCCGTAGCTCGGGGCCGCCTCGTTGGTCTTGAGGTAGGCGATGATCTCCCGCTTGTCCTCGGGGGTCAGGACGCCGTTGGAGAACACCGGCATCTGCTGCGGCCCGGTGAGCATCGCTTCGAAGATGTGCTTCTCGCTGACGCCGGTCAGTGCCGGGGCGAACTTGCCCTTCGGCAGGGCGCCACCGCTACCGGCGAAGTTGTGGCATGCCGTGCAGTTGGTCCGGAAGAACTCCCCGCCCTGGACCATCTGGGAGTTCGTCACCTTGCCGATGCCGTAGTCGGCGCTCGTCGGGATCGACGGGCCGGGGCCCAGCGAGGCGACGAAGGCGGCGAGCTCGGAAACCTCTTGGGAGTTGAAGGCCGGACGCTTCTCCAGGGCCTGGGAGCCGGGCTGGGCCATCGGCATCCGGCCGGTACCGACCTGGAAGTCGACCGCGGCAGCACCGACGCCGACGATCGACGGTCCGTAGTTGTTGCCGCGCTGGGTGAGGATGCCCTCGGCGTTCATGCCGTGGCACGACGAGCAGCTGACCGCGAACAGGGCGCGGCCCTTGGCGATCGTGGCAGCGTCGTTGGTCGGCTTGTCCGCACTGGCGGGCGACAGGGTGGCGTAGACGCCACCGCTGGCCAGCAGTGCCAGGAGCAGCACGGCGGGCGCGGCGAATCGGCTGCGACGGCGTGCCGAGAGCCGAGCTGAGATCTTGCGCGTGAGCATTCGCACAACAGGTCCTATCGGTTCAGGGCTTACTTGATGAGGTAGATGGTCGCGAAGAGGCCGATCCAGACGACGACGACGAAGTGCCAGTAGTAGGACACGACGATCGCAGTGACGGCCTGCTCGTGGGTGAACCGCCGCGCCACGAGGGTGCGACCGAGCACGAAGAGGAAGGCGATGAGGCCGCCGGTCACGTGCAGTCCGTGGAATCCGGTGGTCAGGTAGAACATCGTGCCGTACGCCGACGAGGGGATCGTGATGCCCTCGTGGATCAGGTTCGTGTACTCGAAGGCCTGGCCGCCGACGAAGACGGCACCCATGCAGTAGGTGAGGACGAACCATTCACGCAGGCCCCACTCCTTGACCGGGTGCAGGGTGAGCACCTTGCCCTTGCGCCCGACCTGACCGCGCTCGGCCGCGAACACGCCGAGCTGGCAGGTCAGCGAGGACAGCACCAGGATCGTGGTGTTGCAGGACGCGAACGGCACGTTGAGGTGCGCCGTGCTCTGCGCCCACAGCTCGGGGCTCACCGACCTGATGGTGAAGTAGCTGGCGAACAGTGCAGCGAAGAACATCAGCTCGCTCGAAAGCCAGATGATGGTGCCTACGCTGACCATGCTCGGTCGGTCATGGTGCCCGTGCAGGCGGGACGCTGGGATCACAGATGCTGTCGCCACGCGGCCATTATGTCGATAGTCCGCACCTTCGGCACCTCGACCCCCCGTTTTGACCATCCGTGTCTGGTCGACCCGGGCGCGGGGTTACTCCTGGGGGTGGTGTGACTCACGGGCGCAGGTGCCGAATCGTCCGGTTCCGAGGTGCGGTCGATGCCTTCGGAGGGCCCGGACCAGTAGGATCGGAACGTGACTGCGAACTCCTCCGCGACCGCGCCGATCCGTGTCCTCGTCTACAGCGACGACTCCGACGTTCGCCAGCAGGTGATCCTCGGGCTGGGGCGTCGGGTGCACCCCGATCTCCCGACCATGGAGTACGTCGAGGTGGCGACCGAACCGGTCGTGTGGCAGCAGCTGGACTCCGGCACGATCGACCTCGCGATCCTCGACGGCGAGGCGACGCCTGCCGGTGGTCTGGGGATCGCGCGCCAGGTGAAGGACGAGATCTACCAGGCGCCGCCGGTGCTGGTGCTCACCGGCCGGCGCGACGACCTGTGGCTCGCGACCTGGTCGCGCGCCGAGGCTGCGGTTCCGCACCCCCTGGACCCGATCGAGCTCGCCGAGGCGGTCACCCGCCTGCTGCGCTCGCGGGTCCCTGCCGAAGCGTGAGCCCGACACGATGACCGGGCACACCTGGCCCGAGGTCCTCACCGGCCTCGTGGCGCGTACCGACCTGACCTCGGAGCAGACCGCGTGGGCGATGGGGGAGATCCTCGCCGGCGCAGCGACCCCGGTGCAGATCGCCGGCTTCGCGGTGGCCCTGCGCTCCAAGGGCGAGACCGTTGCCGAGCTCCGGGGCCTGGTCGACGCGATGTACGCGCACGCCACCCCGATCTCGGTCGGGGGGCGCACCCTGGACGTCGTCGGTACCGGTGGCGACCGCTCGTTCTCGGTGAACATCTCGACGATGGCGGCGATCGTGGCGGCCGGCGCCGGCGTCACGGTGGTCAAGCACGGCAACCGGTCGGCCTCGAGCAAGGCGGGCAGCGCGGACGTGCTCGAGTACCTCGGCATCCGGCTCGACCTGCCGGCCGCGGACGTCGCGCGGGTCGCGACCGAGGCGGGCATCACGTTCTGCTTCGCGGCCGCGTTCCACCCGGCGCTGCGCCATGCCGCCGTCGCGCGCAGCGAGCTCGGCATCGGTACGACGTTCAACTTCCTCGGTCCGATCGCGAACCCCGCGAGGCCGGCGGCTCAGGCAATCGGTTGTGCCGACGTACGGATGGCCCCGGTGATGGCCGGTGTGTTCGCCCAGCGGGGCGTCGACGCCTGGGTCTTCCGCGGTGACGACGGTCTGGACGAGCTCACCACCACGACCACCTCGCGGGTCTGGACGGTCCGCGGGGGCGAGGTCGTCGAGACATCCCTCGACCCGGCCCGGCTCGGAGTGCCCACCGGGACCGCCGAGGGCCTGCGGGGTGGCGACGTCGCGCACAACGCCGAGGTCGTACGCCGGCTGCTCGCCGGGGAGACCGGGCCGGTCCGTGACGCCGTGGTGCTGAACGCCGGTGCTGCCCTCGCGATCCATGCCGACGAGCCCGGGACGCTGGAGGACCGGCTCGCTGCCGGGATCGCGCGCGCCGACGAGGCGCTCGACAACGGGTCGGCCGCCGCAACCCTGGAGCGCTGGGTCGCCGCCGCGGCCCGTTAGCCGCCACGCGCCCCCGGGTCGCGAGCCAGGTCCTGGCTGACGCGGAACCCTCTGCGAAGACGGGTACCGATGTGGGACAATTCGGGCGGACGAGGGGGTGCGGGTGTGAGTACGGCTACCGGGCTGGACGGAACGCGGGTACTGGTGACCGGCGCATGCGGTTTCGTCGGCACCACGCTGGTGTCGACGCTGCTGGCGCGCGGCGCGGACGTGGTCGCGCTCGACCTGCCCGGCGCGGCCTGGGACCGGATGCCGCCCGCGGTGCACCAGGTCCGTGCCGATCTGCTCGACCCGGTCTCGCTCGTCGGCGTTGCCGACGGCTGCGCGATCGTCTACCACCTGGCTGCCCGGACCGACCTCGACGGCCGGACCCCGGCCGACTACGCCGTGAACTCGACCGGTACCCGCAACCTGCTCGAGGCGCTGCCCGCGGACGTCGGGCGGGTGGTGCACTACTCCACCCAGCTCGTGGTCGGCCTGTTCGACGAGGCCCGGTTCATCGACGAGTCGGAGCCGTACCGGACCAGGACCCCGTACGGCGAGTCGAAGGTCGCCTCGGAGGACATCGTCCGCGCCGTCGCCGGGGAGCGTGACCTGGCCTGGACGATCGTTCGACCGACCTCGGTCTACGGACCGTGGGGCGGGTCGCCGTACCGGGAGTTCTTCGCCACGGTGCGTCAGGGGCGGTACCTGCACGTCGGCCGGGCCGCGAACCTAGTCAGCCTGGTGCACGTGCAGAACCTGGTGGACCTCACCTTGCTGCTCTCGGTGCACCCCGGGGCTGCCGGTGAGGTGTTCTTCGGGACCGACTTCCATCCGTACACGATGCGCGAGGTGGTGGACACCGCCTCGGCGCACTACGGGGTGCGGATCCGGACCGCGCCGGTCCTGCTGCTCATCGTGGCCGCGTACCTGCTGGGCATCCTCAAGCTGGTGGGTGTCCCCGTGCCGCTGTATCCGTTCCGGCTGCGCAACATGCGGATGACCTACTGCTACGACGTCAGCAAGAGCGTCCGCCTGGGCTACGACCCTCGCTTCGGCCTCGCCGATGGCATCGAGGACGCACTGACCTGGTACGACGCGCACCCCGACTTCGATCCGGCGACGTCATGACCGCGACGATCCGGACCCACCTGGCCTGCCCGCTGTGCGGCGGCGGCCTCCGGGTGCGCTACCCCGATCTGCCGGATCGGTTCGAGACCTCGGTCGCCCCCTGGCGGCTCGACGAGTGCTCCGGGTGCGGTCTGGGAATGATCAACCCGGCCCCGGCCGGCGACCAGTCCTGCTACTACCCGAGCAGCTACCTCTCCCAGGAGGGAGATGCGTCCGGCCCGGTGGCCGGCGGGCTGCTGTCCCGGTTGGAGCGCAGCTACCGGTTCGACCAGTACCGCTACGACTTCCGGCTGCTCGCAGCCGCCAGCGGCGTGGACGTCGCGCGGTCGGCGTCGTACCTCGACGTCGGCTGCGGCAGCGGCGAGCGGGTCGAGTACGCCGCCGGGCTCGGCGTGCCGCACGCGGTCGGGATCGACCGGTACCGGTTCGCCAAGCAGCTCCCGCGGGCCAACGCCGAGCTGGTCACCAGCGAGATCGTCGACTTCCGGCCGGAGGAGCGGTTCGCGGTCGTGTCGATGTTCCACGTCCTCGAGCACGTCGAGGAGCCGGTCGCTGTCCTGCGTCACCTCGGTGAGCACGTGGTGGCGGAAGACGGCGTGCTGATCGTGCAGGTGCCGAACTACGGCTCGGCCGAGCGCCGGCTCTTCGGCCGGCGCTGGTTCGGGATGGATGCGCCGCGGCACCTGTTCCAGTTCGACGAGCGCACTGTTCGCCGGGCTTGCGAGGAAGCCGGGTTGGACGTGGTCGCGGTCCGCAAGGCGAACGCGCCGCTGCACCCGGTCACCTTGGTGCCGTCCCTGCTCCCGGCGCTGGACGTGCAGCGGATCTGGGTCCGGCCGGGTCGCGCGTGGCGCAAGGTGATCGTGCAGGCGCTGTGGGCACTGGCGACCGCCGTGGCGATCCCGGTTGCCTGGCTGCAGCAGGTCACCGGCAACGCGTCCATGCTCACCGTGGTCGCGCGACCCGGAGGTCGGCTCAGGCCGTGACGGTCGCCCGGGCTGCACGTCGAACGGTGTTCCGGTCGACCCGGCGCTTGGCGAGCCACAACGCCAGTCGTCCGGGCCAGCGCAGCACCCGGTAGGCGCGGGCGGCGACCGGGGACATGTACCGCATCCGGAGCTGGTCGGACTCCTCCATCGACAGGTTCTCGCCCTTCACGGTCGCCGAGTCGTCGTGCCAGCGGAAGCAGGCCAGGGTTCGCGGCAGTACCACGAAGCGACCCCGACGGCGTAACCGCAGGAACAGGTCGAGGTCCATCGCCAGTCGGACGGTCTCGTCCAGGCAGCCCGCTGCGACGACGTCGTCGTAGCGCATCAGGCTGCCGGGCTGGGGGACCAGGTTCGGTCCCCAGCGCAGGATCGCTGCCGCGACCCGCCCGGCCCGGTTGCTGAACACCACCCGGTCCTCGGTGTCGATGTAGTCGCACCACCCGTAGACCAGCACGGCGTCGGGCTGCGCCTCCAGGGCCTCCGTGCTCGCAGCCAGCGAGCCCGGGGTGAGCAGGTCGTCGTCGCCGAGCCAGGCGAAGTAGCGCGTGTCCGGACCGCCGGCGGCCAGACCGGCGTTGAGCGCACCCGAGAGTCCGCCGCGCCTCGGGTCCGGGACCACTCGGGCGCCGAACCGAGCAGCGACCTCGTCGACGGTGCCGGCGGGCGCGACCAGGACCAGGTCGAGGTCGACGACCTGTTGGGACCGGATCGAGGCGAGCGATCGTTCGAGCAGCTCGGGTCGTTCGCCGAGCGTGGGCACCACGAAGAGAACGGTCATCGGGAACCTCCGGTGGCGACGGGTTCGGGCCGGGACTGCTCGTCGGGGACGAGCAACGCGGCGTGGGTCGAGGTCGTCCGTACGGACGAGGCCCAGCAGGCCATGGCGAGCGCCGCGAGGACGACCAGTACCAAGGTCGTCGGCGGATTCCACCCGTGGACAGCCACCAGGCGAGGGATCTTCGCCTCTCCGGCGACCACGGAGTGCTGGCTGAGCAGCTGGGCCAGCACCAGTGCAGGAACCGAAGCCAGCAGGAACAGGCGACCTGCCGGCACGGGTCGGTCACGACCGTCGAGGAGGCACCCTGCGATCACCAGGATCCCCACGCTGAACGGAGTTCCGTAGCGACCCTGCCAGGCAGGGCCGAGGTCGTGGAACGTCCGAACCGTCAGGACGGCCGGCAGCAGGAAGGACACGGCAGCGACTATGCCGAGGGTGAGGACCGGACGAGGCATTCGCCTGACCGATATCCCGGTCCTGCGGCGCAGTGCCATCAGGATGAAGACGCACATCAGGACCAGGAGTACGGCGTACACCGCGAGCGGTGCGTGCTGGTCGCGCATCGGGAACGCACCGATCGCCTGCAAGGGCCAGAGGATCGCGCCTTCGGCGACGTAGCTCCACGGTGCTTCCTGGATCCCGGCCGCTGCGGCCCCGGGGGCGTTGACGCTGGACATCAGGACCCAGACGATCTCGAAGCAGAACGACACGGCCGTGGCCACCAGGACGCCGGTCTCGATCCGGGAGCGCGGCACCAGCGCGCGCAAGGTCCGGATCGGTCCGTGCATCAACCCGACCGCGCCCAGGATCAATGCCAGCAGGAGAAGACCGAGCGTGTGCGTGTTCGCCATCACGGCGGAGAACAGCCCGAGGGCGGCGTACGCCCCGGTGCGCGACTGCAAGCCGCGGGGTCCGCGGGCGACCGCGATCGCCGCGACCCAGACGCCCAGGCCGGCGAGCAGCTCGGGTCCGTTGGGCGCGATCACCGCTGAGGAGTACACCGTGGTCGGTAGGGCAGCGAGGAGGAGCGCGATCAGCGGCCAGACCGTGACCGCGGCGCCCATCGCCAGCCACACGGTCAGCATGAACAGCAGGCAGCTCAGCAGCGCGGTGACGGCCCTCATCGCGTACATGTTGGCTGTCCCGTGGAACGGTGCCGCTGCCGTACCGACGACTGCGTAGAAGGTCGGGTTGTAGCGCGCCGCTGCGCTGGCGATCAGGACGTCGCCATGACCCAGGTCGGAGGCCGGCTGGCAGTTGAACCGTCCGGTGTAGGTCCGGATCAAGCAGGCCGTGCGTACGGTGCGGGCGACATCGGCACGGACCGGGATCAGGTCGCCGCGTCCGAGCTTGCCGGTGACCGGGTCGTTCCCCGGCTGCCAGTGGCCCTCGGCGACCGAGCTCGCGCGCAAGGCGTGGTCGAACTCGTCGATCCCGTAGTCGGGCGCGAGCGCCATGATCCAGCCGAGCTGCAGCAGCAGGAAGCCGACTCCGGCCAGGATCGTGATCCGCCAGCGCTGTCTGCTCGTCCTCATCGCACCGCGTCGTGGTCGTGACGAAGCGCCAGCTCACGGGTGAGCTGGACCAGCTGACGCTCGAGGTGGTGCAGCCGCTGGTAGCTGGCCAGGGTGGTGAAGAGGAACGTCATCACGAAGATGTAGAGCAGCAGGTCGGTGCCGCGCTTGACGCCGACCAGGTGAGCGGCCCACACGGTGGTGTCCGGGAACGCGACCGCGATCAGGCCGACGGGCACCAGCAGCAGCAGGGCGATCCGGCGCACGGCCTGGTTCGTGGCTGGCCGGCGTTCCCGCAGGGTCATGAAGCCGAAGACCAGGGTGGCGCCGATCAGCAGGACCTTGATCGTCATCACGTCACACGCATCCGGTTCACCGCGAGGTCGAAGAGGATGTTGACGGCGTTGAGGTTGGTCTGGCCCTTGGCGACCGAGTACGCGGTGTAGTTGACGGTCGTCGGGACCTCGACGTAGCTCAGGCCGTTCGGGACGATCGCCGAGAGCAGCTCGCTGGCGTAGGCCATCCTCGGCATCGTCAGGCGGATCCGGCCCAGCGCCCGACGGTTCAGCACCCGAAGGCCGTTGTGGGTGTCGGTGACCTCGAGCCTGGCCGTCCACCGGGTGAACCGGATGCCGGCCTTGAGGACGATCCGTCGCGCCGCAGGCATGTCGGTGCTCGCTCCCGTGAACCGGGACGCCAGCACGACGTCGATGTTGCCGTCGCGGGCAGCCTGGACCATCCGGACCGCGTCGTCGACGACGTGCTGGCCGTCGGCGTCGAAGGTCACGGCGTAGCTGGCGTCGGTGTAGCGGAGCACGTGGTCGAACCCGGTCTGCAGGGCGGCGCCCTGGCCCTGGTTGATCGCGTGCCGCAGAACAGTGGCGCCGGCGGCACGGGCGATCTGGTCGGATCCGTCGGTGCTGCCGTCGTCGACGCAGACCACGTGGGCGAAACGCTCACGGAGCGCGGTGACGACCTCGGCGACCGCGCCAGCCTCGTTGAAGACCGGTACGACGACGCAGACGTCGTCCGTCGTCTCGTCGATCTTCATGAGCTGACCCCCTCTGAACAAACCCCAGTGCTCCCAGTGATCGTGCACCAAGGAGACGGGTTCCCAAAAGGGATATTACGGCAATATCGTCCTAAATCTTCTTTTAGGGCCGGACGGCGCGTGCGGGTAGTCAGAAATGACTACCCCGACACCCCTCGTTCAGTCCAGCCCGAGGGAGAACGCCGATTCGAGGTCGTGCCGCGAGTAGGCGCGGAACGCGATGTGCGTCTCGGTCTCCAGCACCCCGGGGACCTTGTTGAGCCGGTCGGCGATCGTCGAGGCGATGGCGTCGTGGTCGCGGACCCGCACCATCGCGATCAGGTCGATCTGGCCAGTCACCGAGTAGACCTCGCTGACACCGTCGAGGGCGGCGAGCTCTTCGGCGATCTCGGGGATCCGCGCGACGTCTGCCTTCACGAACACGATGGCGGTGATCATGGGAGCAACCTACAACTCCGGCGAACGGGTGGCGGCTCTTCAGCGGACCGGCCGGTGCACCGTGGTCAGGGGCCGGCGCTCGTCGAACGGAACCATCTCCTGGCGGGAGTGCTCCACCGCGTCGTGCACGGCGAGGTGCCGGGTCGCTCCGTGCACCGGACAGGTCCATTCGCCGTCGAGGTGCACCAGCCGGATGCCGGGGCTCTCCAGCCAGCGGAGCAGCTTCTCGGTCTCCTCGGCCGTGGCTGCCGGCGTCGGCCCGAGACCCGGGATCACGGTCTCGGCCGAAGCCTGGAGCTGGTCGACCCAGTCGCCTGCGTGGGCGTCGGTCGGGATCACCCCGGCAGCCGCGAGCCGTCCCGACCGGATCACGTGGACGGCCCAGCGCCCGTCGTCCTCGCGCCGGGCCGCAACGACCTCGGGGCACCGTGTCAGCGCACGCAACCGTTGGGTCCGCGCGGCAGAACGGACGAAGGCGGAGAGCCGGTCCCGGAAGACCCCGGCGTCCTCGTAGCGCTCGTCGGCGCTCAGCGCGTCCATCCGCCGCGAGATCGCGTCGACGACCTCGTCGGCCCGGGAGAGCAGGTTGTCGCGCAAGGTCGCCACTGTCTCGGCGTACACGTCCAGGTCGACGCTGCCGTCGCACGGGGCGAGGCAGCGGCCCATCTCGGCGAGGACGCAGGCAGCGCGGGACGGAGCCAGCGGCAGCCGCCCGCTGCACTGGCGGATCGGGAACGTGTCGTGCAGGGCGGCGAGGGTCTTCTCGGCGCGCTTGCGTGAGCCGAACGGGCCCAGGTAGTCGGCGTCGTCGTCGAGCACCGTGCGCACCAGGGACAGCCGGGGCCACGGCTCGTTGGTGAGCTTGAGCCAGTGCACCTTCTCCGGGAACCGGCTCCGTCGGTTGTAGCGCGGCTTGTGCAACGCGATCAGCCGGAGCTCGCGCACCTCGGCCTCCAGCGGCGTGGCGCACTCGATCCCGTCGACCCGGGTTGCCAGGCCGACCATCTCGCCCATCCGGGACCTGGTCTCGGATGCGGTGAAGTAGGACCGGACCCGGGTCCGCAGGTCGCGCGAGGTGCCGACGTACAGCACCCTGGAGCGGTCGTCGCGGAAGAGGTAGACGCCGGGGGCGTGCGGCAGGTCCTCGGCCAGGTGCCGCTTCTTGCGCTGCGCCGAGGTGACCCGCGAGCTGAAGGTCTGCAGCTCCTCGATCGTGTGCACGCCGAGGCTGCCGAGCCGCTCGAAGAGACCGTGCAGGACGTCGACGGTCGCGCGGGCGTCCTCGAGGGCCCGGTGGTTCGGGGTCGTGGTCGACCCGAAGGCGATCGCCAGTGAGCTCAGCTTGCAGTTCGGCGCGTCGTCGCGGGTGATCACCCGGCGCGCGAGCCGAGCGGTGTCGAGGACCTCGAAGCCGGGCCAGCGGTGTCCCAGCTGGTCGGCGAAGTGCCGCAGGAAACCGACGTCGAAGGGTGCGTTGTGCGCGACCAGCACCGAGCCCCGGGCGAACTCGAGGAACGCGGGGAGCGCGGACTCGATCGTCGGGGCACCGGCGACCATCGAGTTGGTGATGCCCGTGAGGACGGCGATGAACGGGGGGATCTCCGAGTGCGGGTTGACCAGGGTCTGGAACTCACCGAGGACCTCGCCGGCCCGCACCTTGACCGCGCCGATCTCGGTGATCATGCAGCCCTGGGAGACGGCGGCTCCGGTGGTCTCCAGGTCGACCACGCAGAAGGTCAGGTCGCGAAGGGGACGCCCGAGCTCGTCGAAGCTCATCTGGCTCGACCAGCGCCCCGGTGTCCCGGGAGCGGCATCGAGGTGGGCGGTGGTCATGTCCTGAACCTAGGAAAGGCCGCCGACACATTCTGCTCGACGCGCGCAATAGGCTGCTCCCAGTTCGCAGCTGTTGTCCCTCGGCGGGCAACGGCCGACGGCACCGAAAGCACCGAGGAGAGATCGTGGGCGTCGCCCTTCCTGGTCCGCGAGAGCGCTGGCGCTGTGCCGGCTGCGGCAACCTGACCCGTTTCGACGTGGCCAGGAACCGTCGTACCCACGAGTTCTGGCACGTCGACCTGGCCGGTGTCGCCCAGGTCGAGGATACCGAGCTGCGCGACGAGGTCCTCGAGAGCGTGACCTGCCGCTGGTGCGGCCGTAGCGACGCCATCGAGCTGATCGCACGCAACGAGGGCTGAGGTCGACCTCAGGTCCGTTGCGGACTTTCTGTCGGAGGCTCGTGTCACCGTCGTGGCAATCCACCGACCGACGTGGTGCGAAGGAGTGAACCCATGAGTGTCCGCATCGATTGCGATACCTGCCTGGTCCGCGGTCTGGCCTGTCACGACTGCGTCGTGACGGTGCTGCTCGGCCCGCCGCCGGAGCTGAGCTTCGACCACGAGGAGCAGCAGGCCCTGGCAGTACTCGCCAGCTCCGGACTGGTCCCACCGTTGCGGATGG
>JAOPXD010000171.1 GCA_025965315.1 Marmoricola sp. | reverse complement strand
ACTCCGGCATCGACGCCAACCTGGTGGCCTTCTGGTCGATCCTCGCCCACCGCGTCGAGGGCCCGTGGCTCGAGCGCCTCGAGAAGAAGAACGTCAACGACCTCACCGACGAGGGCTGGGAGGAGCTCCGCCACGAGCTCGGCAACCAGCGCCTGCTCGGGATGGCACTGGACGCCGGTGGCCACCTGACTCACGGATTCCGCCCGAACATCAGCGGCAAGATGTTCCACCAGCAGCAGTACGGCACCGACCCGGTCACCGGTCTGCTCGACTACGACGTCGTCGCCGCGAAGGCACGCGAGTTCAAGCCCGCGGTCCTGGTCGCCGGCTACTCCGCGTACCCGCGCCGGGTGAACTTCGCCAAGATGCGCGAGATCGCCGACGAGGTCGGCGCCACCTTGATGGTCGACATGGCGCACTTCGCCGGTCTGGTCGCAGGCAAGGTGTTCGTCGGCGACGAGAACCCGATCCCGTTCGCGCACATCACCACGACGACCACCCACAAGTCGCTCCGCGGCCCTCGTGGTGGCCTGGTGCTGGCGCAGGAGGAGTTCGCGGCCGACGTCGACCGTGGCTGCCCGATGGTCCTCGGTGGTCCGCTCTCGCACGTGATGGCGGCTATGGCCGTCGCGCTCGCCGAGGCGCGCCAGCCGTCGGTCCAGACCTACGCCCAGACCATCGCCGACAACGCCGAGACCCTGGCGGAGGGCTTCCTGAGCCGTGACGCCAAGCTCGTCACCGGCGGCACCGACAACCACATCGTCCTGCTCGACGTCGCCTCGTTCGGCCTGACCGGTCGCCAGGCGGAGTCGGCGCTGCTCGACGCCGGTGTCGTGACCAACCGCAACTCCGTGCCCAACGACCCGAACGGCGCCTGGTACACGACCGGCGTCCGCCTCGGTACGCCGGCGCTGACCACCCGCGGCTTCGGGGCCGCCGAGTTCGACAAGGTCGCCGAGATGATCGTCGACGTCCTGACCCACACCGAGGCGGGCACCAACAAGGCCGGCGCACCGTCGAAGGCGACGTACAAGCTCGCTGACGGGGTTGCCGACCGGGTCCGCTCGCAGTCCGCGGAGATGCTCGACAAGTACCCGCTGTACCCGGGTCTCGAGCTCAGCTGACACCCGCCGGGTCGGGAGCCGGGGTGCCCGGTTACCCGGCCTCCGGGCACTACGGTTGACCCCATGGTGGTGCAGGGCGGTGCTCAGAGGACCACCGCCGTGGTGAAGGTCCGTACGACGCTCGCAGCCGTCCTGCGCGCGATCTGGCGGCTGACGGTGGTCACCACCGACACATGCCTGCGCAACCGGGTCACCGGCCTGGCAGCCGAGGCGGCGTTCTTCGCGATCCTGTCGCTGCCGCCGCTGATCTTCGCGATGGCGGGCTCGATCGGCTACGTCTTCGCCCAGTTCAGCACCAGCCAGATCGACGAGGTCCGGCGTACGGTCATCGACCTCGCGTCGCAGGCGCTGACCCCGGACACCGTCAACGACATCATCCGGCCGACGCTCGACGATGTCCTGGAGGGCGGCCGGTACGACGTCATCTCGATCGGCTTCATCCTGGCGCTCTGGTCGGGCTCCCGGGCCCTGAACGTGTTCGTCGACACCATCACGATCATGTACGGCCTCGGCGGGCACCGGGGGATAGTCCGGACCCGGGCGCTGTCGTTCCTGCTCTACGTGATGGGCATGCTCACCGGCGTCATCACGATCCCGCTCGTCGTCGCCGGCCCGCACCTGGTCGACGAGGTGCTCTCCGAGCGCTGGGACCTGCTCAACGAGCTCTACTGGCCGACCGTCGTGCTGCTGTGCATCTGCTTCCTCGCGACGCTCTACCACCTCTCGGTGCCGGTCCGGACGGCGTGGCGGTTCAACCTCCCCGGTGCGGTCTTCACCATGTTCTGCTGGGTGGTGGGCTCGGCGCTGCTGCGGATGGTCCTGGTCGGGACGGCCAACGGCTCCACCTCGATCTACGGCCCGCTGGCCGCCCCGATCGCGATCCTGCTCTGGCTCTACGTGCTCTCGATCGCGGTGCTCATCGGCGCGGCGCTCAACGCGGCGTGCGACGAGCTCTGGCCGCAGAAGTCGACGAGTACCGCTCGCTCGGAGCTGCTGGGCAGGCTGACCCTGGACGCGGTGCTGCCCTGGCGGACGGTGGCCGAGCCGGCCTGCGAGGACGACAGCGAGAAGGATCGCGAGGACAGCGGCGACGTGGGTGTCCGGCGCGCGTCCGAATAATCCCGTGCAGGAGCGTCGGAGGGCGCCGTACATTGGTCCGATGACGTCCGCTGCAGGCAACGGCCCTCGATGACCGACGACCGGATCACCCGCCTCGACGGGTGGGTGGGATGCGTGGTCGCCTGCGAGACCGGCGTCGCCCGGGTGCTCACCGACACCGGCGAGGTACGAGCGAGCTACAGCGGGCGGATGCTCGCCCGGATCGCCAGGGACCGGGAGTGTGCCGCCGGTGCGGGGGACTGGGTCGTTCTCCGTCGCTGGTCCGACGACCGGGTGACGATCGAGGACGTCTGGCCGCGCGCGCCGCGGATGGCCCAGGTCATCTCACTGCACGCCCGCTGAGGGACCAGCCGAGGGTCGGTGCCGGTCAGCGCCGGCGCCGCGTGCCATGCTCTGCCTGTGCCTGACATCGAGTCGAAGGTCGTCCCCGGCGTCCTCAAGCTCCCGGTCTCCGCGCGCTCGCCGTGGTGGCAGCTTGGCCGTCGCCTGCTGATCGCGATCGGGATCCTCGCCTTCACCGTCGCACTCGTCTACTTCGACCGGCACAACTACCGTGACAACACACACCCCGACGCCGACGGCATCAACCTGATCGACTCGATCTACTACACGACGGTCACGCTCAGCACGACCGGGTACGGCGACATCGCGCCGGTCGCACCGCACGCCCGTCTGATCAACGCATTCGTCATCACCCCGCTGCGCATCGGTTTCCTGGTGCTCTTGATCGGCACGACCCTGGAGGTGCTCGCCAACCAGGGACGCGAGATGTTCCGGAACGCCCGCTGGAGGAAGCACATGGAGCAGCACATCGTCGTGATCGGCTACGGCACGAAGGGCCGCAGCGCCGTCGACACCCTGGTCAACAACGGGGTCGACAAGGACCACATCGTGATCGTCGACCCGAGCAGCGTCGCGCTCGGTGAGGCTCACGCGAACGGCCTCGCTGTCGTGACCGGCGACGCCAGCCGTCGCGAGGTGCTGCGGCGCGCCGGGGTGGAGCAGGCCCGCCAGGTCATCATCACCACGCCGCGCGACGACACCACCGTGCTCGCGACGCTGACCGTGCGCCAGCTCAACCCGCAGGCCTACATCGTTGCTGCGGTGCGCGAGCAGGACAACGTCCCGCTGGTTCGCCAGAGCGGCGCCGACGCGGTCGTGACGTCGTCCGACGCCGTCGGCCGGCTCGTCGGCCTGTCCTCGATCTCGCCGCCGCTGGCCTCTGTCCTCGAGGACCTGCTGACCTACGGCGAAGGCTTGGAGGTCGCCGAGCGCGAGCTTCTGGTCAGCGAGGTCGGCAAGGCGCCGCAGAGCCTCACCGACCAGGTGATCGCGGTGCTGCGCGACGAGAAGGTGTACCGGTACTTCGACCCGACGGTGACCCAGCTCGCCCGCGGCGACAAGCTGGTCGTCGTGCGGCCGTCCAAGGAGCTGCCCTGGGCTCCGCGCCCCGGCACCCACGGCGAGGCCGTCGCGGACGAGCAGGACTGACCCGTGCCCGCCCTGACCACGGCCGTGAGCCTTGGTCGGGAGCTGCGTCGGTTCGCGGTCGACCTGCTTCCCTCCTCGTCGGCGCTGCCGGCCAGCGCTGCTGACCTGGACGCCGCCACGGTGTCGACGCTGATCGGCCGCGCGGTCCGCAGCTGCGAGCCCGTCGGCGGCAGCACCGGCACGACCGACCGCTGCATCCTGCGGCTCACCGGTGCGGGCGTCCCGCAGACGGTTTTCGTCAAGAGCGCGGCCCGGGACGTCGGTACCCGGCTGTTCGGTGGCCTCGCCCGGCTCGGTGAGGTCGAGGTGGGTTTCTACCGCGATCTGCGGCCCTCGCTGGACCTCGAGGCGCCGGAGGTCCTCGGGACGCGTTTCGACCGGCGTACGGGGCGTTTCGCGGTGGTGCTGGAGGACCTCGCTGCCCGCGGTGCGTCCTTCGTCGACACGCGGACCCCGTTCAGCGCGGACCAGGCCGCCGCCGGGTTGAGCACCCTCGCGTCCCTGCACGGCGCGACGACGGGGCGCACCGACCTGCCCTCCTGGCTGACCACCAACGCCGCGGACGCGCTGCTGCCGCTGGTCGGATCCGTGCTGGGCCGGCTCGGACGATCAGCGGGGCGCCGCGACCCGACCTTGGTCGCGGTCGGCGGCCACGGCCTGCTCGCGGGCTACCGCCGCTGGGCCGACGTGCTCGACCGCGACGCGTTCTGCGTCCTGCACGGCGACCCGCACCCCGGGAACGTCTACCTGCTGGGGGACCAGGTCGGACTCCTGGACTGGCAGGCGGTACGCCGCGGCCACGGGCTGAGGGACGCGACGTACCAGCTGGTGCTGGGGCTGGAGACCGGCGTACGACGCGAGCTCGAGCGGGACCTGCTGGCGCACTACTGCGCCGAGCTCGTCCGGTACGGCGGCCCGGCACTGTCCGCGGAAGCTGCCTGGACGGCGTACCGGCAGATGGCCGGCTACGTGTACGTCGCGGCCACGTTCACCAGCGGGCTCGGCGGGCTGCAGGGCGTGGAGATCGCCGACACCGGTCTGCGTCGCAGCGTTGCGGCGGTCGAGGATCTCGGGACGGTGGCTCTGCTGGCGGCCTCCTGAGGTGACGTGGCCCACAGGTGGGCTGGACCAGGCCGTCACAGGAGCCACACTGGATGCACCCCGCCCCAGGATCAGGCGTCAGGTGAAACAGTTCTCGAAATCAGTTCCAGCAACGCGAGGTACTGGATAGCGTCAACCCATGCTCAAGGGGACCACCTCCGACTCGCGCTCCCACGCGACCGGGCCGATCACACCGAATGTGCCGTTGCCGCGGACGTCGCCGGAGAACGAGCACCGTCGGCACCGGGCGCCGACGCTCGGCGAGCTCATCGACAACGCCGGCATGATCATCCGGCGAGACTCGCTGGTCCCCAGCGGCTACCTGGTGGTCCAGCGCAGCCACACCACTGCCAAGCACCAGCACGCGGTCTGGCAGCTCGGACCCTTTGCTCTGCTCGACGACGGGTGGTTCGGCATCGTCCACGGCAGTGACACCACCGCTTCGAAGCCGCCACGCTGGCTGCGCGGCCACGAGCGCCGTTGCCAGGACCAGCACTGGACCCAGTTCCACTGGATCGACACAGGGCTGCTGGACGTCGGCTGCGGCGCCTCGAACATCGGGCTAGGGCTCAGCCCTGACGGGCCGACCTACTGCTCGGGCGCGATGCCCGGCCAGCCGCACCCGGTCCACGTTCCTCTGGTGGAGATCTTCAAGGCCGGTCTACGCACGCTCGCGCTCGAGGGCCGTCTCTGAGCGCTGTTTGGCGCCGTTGCCGACGGGGCACTCTAAGGGCGTCGCTCACCCTCCCCCCGAGCGACCGCCGTCCGGTAGGTGCAACTGCGCGGACGTCTCGACCTCGCAGCGCCTGCAGGACGCCGTCCAGGTGGGCGCTGCGGGTCCTGGACCCGCGCCTCCGAAACGAAACAACCCCTGGGCTGCGTCGCAGCTCAGGGGTTGATCTCGATCTGTGGGCGATACTGGGATTGAACCAGTGACCTCTTCCGTGTCAGGGAAGCGCGCTACCGCTGCGCCAATCGCCCGGGGTCGTGCACATTCAGTTGTTTCGAGGTGGGTACGGGATTTGAACCCGTGTAGACGGATTTGCAGTCCGTTGCCTCGCCTCTCGGCCAACCCACCGCGGAGGTTCGGCTGTTACTACTCCGAGCGGACAACGAGACTCGAACTCGCGACCTCAACCTTGGCAAGGTTGCGCTCTACCAACTGAGCTATGTCCGCCTGCAACAACCGGCGGACCGGAGGTGCGAAGAGAACATTAGCGGATGCTCACCCCCCGTCCAATTCGGCCCCCTCCTCGGGCGAGTCTGCGGGGTCGCTCACCTAGGCTCGACCCATGCGTGCATGGCTGAACGGAGTACTTCTCAGCGACCCGGAGATGGCGAGGATCCGGGTCGACGACCACGGGTTCACCGTCGGGGACGGCGTGTTCGAGGCTGTCAAGGTCGTCGACGGGAAGCCGTTCGCGTTGACCCGGCACCTGGACCGGTTGGTGCACTCCTCGGCAGGTCTCGGCCTCCCGCAGCCCGACTCCGCCGAGGTCCGTACGGCGATCGCAGCGGTGCTCGACGGCGAGGCGCTTCCCCTGGGGCGGCTGCGGATCACCTGGACCGCCGGACCCGCCCCGCTCGGCTCCGGCCGCGGCGGCGGACCGCCGACACTCGTCGTCGTGGCCGCGCCGATGAGTCCCGCAGCCGCTGCGACGACGGTTGTGCGCGTCCCCTGGGTCCGGAACGAGCGCAGCCCGGTCGCGGGGCTCAAGACCACGTCGTACGCCGAGAACGTGGTGGCGCTCGCGTACGCCGCCCAGCGAGGCGCCAGCGAGGCGATCTTCGCGAACACGGTCGGCAACCTCTGCGAGGGGACCGGGTCGAACCTCTGCTACGTGGTCGGCGGAGAGGCTCGTACGCCGACGCTCGCGTCGGGGTGCCTTGCCGGCGTCACGCGTGCCCTGGTCGTCGACTGGTGCGGTGTCCGGGAGGTGGACGAGCCGCTGTCGGTGCTCGACCTGGCCGAGGAGATCTTCCTCGTCTCGACCACGCGCGACGTGCAGCCGGTCAGCCGGATCGACGACCGTGACCTGCCTGCTCCGGGCCCGGTCACCCTCGCCGCGATGCGCGCGTGGGCGACGCGCGAGGCAGAAGGCCAGGATCCGTGAGCGGCGACGCTGCTACGCGCTGAGCAGCGCCGTGAGCTCGTCGTCGTAGTCGAGCAGGTCGTCCTCGCTGCCCTGCGGCACCGTTCCGACCATCTGGCGGATGAACATCGACAGTGCCCGCGAGCTGACCTGGACCAGCACCTCACCGCTGGGGGAGTTGAGCTCGAGGATCACCACCGCGCTGCCCTCCGCACTCAGGCACGGCCATACGTGGACGTCGCCGTCACCGGTCGGCTCGTAGAAGCCCTCGATCAGCAGGTCGCGGGCGAAGGTCCACCGGACCGGGGCCGGTTCACCCTTGAACAGGATGCTCACGGCGTACGGATCGGACGGGTCGAACTCGAACGACGCGTTGAGCGGCGTGGCGGTCCCCTTGGTGTCGACGAACTCCATCCGCATTGCTTCGGTGATGGCCTGGGTAGCTCCTGGAACGAGCTTGATGTCCTTCTGCATCGGTCATGCCTTTCAGATGGTCACGTCTGATGGAGAAAGCCCTCCCGCAAACTCCCAGCGCGACAACTTGAGGTTGTGGTACCCGTCACCAAGTGGCAAGCGAATCGGGGTGAATGGGGACCTTTTCGGGCGGGTGGTCTACGAAAACTGCGCTGGTGGTCTAATTTGGAGGGCCATTGGACTAGACCGGCCGAGAATCGACTCTTTCTGGGTATTCAGACGGCTGTTTGGCAGGCTGGGTCGATGACCTCCACTCCTGCCGCCGAACCGGACCCGCCGACGCGCTGGCAGCGCCTGCACGGGCATCTGCACCGCAACCGCGCGATGTCCGCGACGACCAAGGTGGTCGTGACCCTCGTCGGGACTGCGGTGCTGACCGCCGGAGTGATCATGATGGTGACCCCCGGCCCCGGGCTGGTCGGGATCGCGGCCGGGCTGGCGATCCTCGCGACCGAGTGGGAATGGGCCGACCGGTGGCTCCAGGCCGCGCGGCGCAAGCTTGAGGAGGCCCGAGACGCTGCCGTCGAGATGGACCCCGCCGTACGACGTCGCCGGGTGCTGCTGACGGCAGGGGTCGCCGTACTCATCGCCGGCGCCGCAGCTGCGTACGTGGCGCTGCGCGACTGGCCCGGCTGGACGATCTCGCTGTGGGACAAGGCGCAGTCGCTGCTCGGCTTCCTGCCGGAGCTGCCGGGGATGTGAACCACCCGCGATGTGTGCCTGGTGCGGAGATGCGTTAATGTTCCCCACGCACAACAGGTACGACGTCGGGCGATTGGCGCAGTGGTAGCGCGCTTCGTTCACACCGAAGAGGTCACTGGTTCGAACCCAGTATCGCCCACCGATGGTAAAACAGCCCCTGACCTGCAGTTATGCAGGATTCGGGGGCTGTTTCAATTTGGGCTTGCATCCGATATGCATCCAATCAATTGGGCGAGAATCCTTGCGTGGTTGTCTGCCCTCGCGCAATTTCGAGAAGCAGAACTGGGGCTCTCTCGATTTTCATCGCAGATCTGCGAGCGACCTCGCAGCGACGGGCCTAGGGTCTCCAGCATGATGAACCCGTCCGTGATCGAGACCTTGCGCGGATTCATGGACGAGCGTGATTGGGGCCAGTTCCACACACCCGAGAACCTCGCAAAGAGCATCGTGATCGAGGCGGGCGAGCTGCTTGAGTGCTTCCAGTGGAATGCCGACGCGGATCCAACCTCCGTTCGGGGAGAACTTGCCGACGTGCTGACCTACTGCTATCTCCTCGCCGAGCGGCTCGACTTGGATGTCGACGAGATCGTCCTCGAAAAGCTCGCGTTGACCGGTAGCAAGTACCCGGCCGACCGAGCTCGCGGACGGAGCACGAAATATGACCAACTTCCGGATTGAGGAGTTGGTCCTCGACACTAAGAACGTCGCAGCTTGGGCACGTCTCGATCCGCGCTACCGCAACTGGCCGGTCGTCTACGCACTAGGGAATCCCAACGACATCTACGTCGGAGAATCGCTCAATGTGGCGGGCCGCCTGAGGCAGCACCTCGACGATCCCCACAAGCAGGGACTCACCGGAGCTCGCATCGTCATCGACGAAACGTTCAACAAGTCAGCCTGCTTGGATCTCGAGTCCTACCTGATCCGGTTGTTTGCCGGCGATGGTCAGTTCCGCGTGCTCAATCGCAATGTCGGGATCACCGAGCGCGACTACTACGAGCGTGAGGGATACCAAGAGACCTTCGGAGCGATCTTCGAGGATCTGCGCGCCCGCGGCGCCTTCACTCGCTCAATCCGAGAAATCGAGAACACCGACCTCTTCAAACTTTCGCCATTCAAAGAGCTGACTCAGGACCAGGCGATCGCCCTCGAGGACATCCTTGAGGGACTGTTCGACGATCTTGAGTCGAAGACGGGCAGTCAGATTGTCATCCAGGGTGACCCGGGCACCGGGAAGACCGTCGTGGCGATCTACCTGATGAAGCTCCTCAGCGACATCAAGGCGTCAGACCCAACAGAGCCGACGGACAGCGACGCTGTCCTTTCACAGTTCTTCCTCGAGGGCTACCCGGAGTTGCTACAGGGATTTCGCGCGGCGCTCGTTATACCGCAGCAGTCGCTGCGCCGCTCGATCGAGAAGGTCTTCCGCCGTACGCCGGGACTCGAACCATCGATGGTGTTGTCGCCCTTCCAAGTAGGTGAATCTGAGGAGCGTTTCGATCTACTGATCGTCGATGAGACACATCGGCTGAACCATCGGGCGAATCAGGCCTCTGGCATGCAGAACAAGCAGTTCGAGACGATCAACCAGCGACTCTTCGGTCACGACGACGATGGGTTCACCCAGTTGGACTGGATCACTTCCCAGAGCAAGCATCAGATCTTCTTGGTCGATGCCGCACAGAGCGTCCGCCCGGCCGATCTGCCACGTGCAACCGTCGACGAACTGATCCGAGATGCGGCCGGCCGGCAACGTCGCTACGCGCTCACGACCCAAATGCGCGTCGGGGGAGGCGAGGGCTTCGTGAAATACGTGCGACAAGTCCTGAGCCCCAGTCCGCCCGAACCGATGGCGTTCGGTGAGTACGACGTGCGCTTGTTTGATGACCTCGCTGAGATGGTTTCGGCCATTCGTGCGAAGGACGACGCCCACGGCCTTGCCCGTCTTGTTGCGGGGTATGCGTGGCCCTGGCGGAGCAAGAGCGACCGAACGGCGATTGACATCGAGAGGGATGGAGTCAGCCTCCAGTGGAACCGGGCGGAGAAGGACTGGGTGAGCTCGAAGAGGTCACGTGACGAGGTCGGCTCGATCCACACCATCCAGGGCTATGACCTCAACTACGCCGGCGTGATCATCGGCAATGACCTGAGGTACGACCCGGGCACCCAGAAATTGGTGTTTCATCGCGAAAGCTATTTCGACACCAAGGGCAAGGAAAACAACCCGCGGCTAGGGATCACGTACTCAGACAGCGACTTGATGCAGTTCGTCCTCAACATCTACGCCGTGCTGATGACTCGTGGGATGTTGGGGACGTATGTCTACGTCTGTGACCCAGGTCTTCGGGCCCATCTCAGGACTTTTCTCTGATCGGTTCCCGTGAAATTTCATCGCGCCGGGTGGTTGAAGACCGCGTCACTCCTTCGCGCAGGTTCGACAACTATTGGCCGCGTATTCGGTCGCCCCAGCGCAGGCGGTGGTCAGAGCGCGTGGCACGACGTTCTACCGATTGCGGCACTTCGCTGCTGCCGCTGCCGTCCGATGGCGGACCGGGCAGTTGCCGTGCGTGTACGCCACCGGTCGACTCCGCGACTTACTTCCCGACCGGATCGAGGTCGCGATCGACCGCTCGACCGCGTATTTGGTGTTGCTTATGGGACTGAGTGCGCGCCGAGCCCTCTTGATCGACTTGGGTGTAACGGCGCGTCTGGCGCTACGGACTGGGTGTGCTGCTCGCCGGATCGAGCGCGGTACGAGAAGACGACTGAGGAAGCCCATAGCTGAGGATGTCACTTGCCGCAGCTGATAACTAGGGGACTCTTCTTGAGGACAAGTTGCCTTCCAAGAATGCTTTTTTCTGGTCATCGCGTCCGACATCTCAAGCCGGAACGTTTCGCTGTGAGCCCTCCGGACCTTCGCAATTCGCGTTGAAAATAGCCACTCGCTAGGCCGCGACTATTGGCGCTGGCGGGAGTAGCGTCTCTGTCGTGATGGGTCCTGTGATTTTGAATCTTCATTCCGCGCTCGCTGGCATTTCACAGACGTCGGAGTCGGCCACAGTCTCCGGCGAAAGCGATCGCGCGATTGATCCTGCGCCTCGTCGTGACCACGTGCATCTCTATGCCCTTACGAGGTCAACTTCTGGCTCGTTGGTGATGGGACACGTTTCTCACTCGTCGCATTCTTCTGGCTCAGGTCATTACTCACACGCTTCGCACACCTCTCACGCTTCGCATGTATCAGGCAGCGGCCACTCTTCCCACGTGTCTGGGAGCGGCCATTCGTCCCATGTGTCAGGTTCGCCGACTCCGCCGACGACACACCATGGACGGCCTGATCTCCGTATTGGAAAGGTCGGCGGCGCCCTCCACGGCAACAACATCTACGGCACGCTCGCGCATCAGACAGTTGCGCAGACGTGCGGCGCCGGCAAGACCGTGAGCTGGGAGATTTCTGTGCAGAACGACGCCACCGTGACTGACAGCATTCGGGTACACGGAACGAAGTCAGCCCATGGATTCAGCGTGAAGTACATCGCCGCCGACGGAACGAACGTCACTAAAGAGGTCGAGGCTGGAACCTTCAGAACGCCACGGTTGACGACTCACGAGACGTATCGCCTGGAGGTCGTCGTCGAAGCGACGTCGAGCGCTCGAGCGGCGCAACCCCTTAAGGGGGAAGTGCATGCCACATCTGTGCTCTCTCCGGGACGAACTGACGTCGCCTCCTTCGTCGCCCATCGGAAGTGAGTCACGACGTGTCTGTAACTCCGACAGACGATGCTTCTCCCGCCGTGACCGAGCCCGTTGCGACCGCCCTGATCGAGATGTTGTGGTCCAAAGCGACGACCCCGCTGGAGGCGATCGAGAGAGCCCTGTACGCCATGGCTGACCAGGTGTCGGGGACGACCTCGGAGGCTGGTGAGGATTGGCGGGTGGCGATCTATCCACGGTCCGGGATCGCGAGTCAGGACCGGCTCGAGCACTTGGTGCGTCAGGAGGTCACGGACCAGACCTTGAGGGTACGCATCGCCGAGCGGACCGATCCGATTCGAAATCTGGTCTTCGCAGTCGCCTTCTCCCGGAGCGGCCTCGCGTCCGACAGCGATCCGACCGCTGTCGAAAGCACTCTCCTGTGAGCCGACTTCTCTTTGACTCGACGCGCACTGAACCAACGACCTGGGAGCTCATGCCGCTGAGGTTCCACTCCCTTGATTCCGATCGAGTCGTGGTCTCCAACCTTGTCGGAGAGCATCTGGTTCTGGCGCGAGCGGAGTTCGACGAGGTCGTTTCGGCAGGCACGCCGTCACCGGAGACGCTGTCCACGATGCGCGCCCGTCACATGATCCGGTTACCGGACGAGACATTGCCGGTCGAGCTGCTGGCGATGAAACTGCGGACACAGAAGCGACGTCTCGCCGACATGACGAGTCTTCACATGTTCGTCGTGACACTCCGATGCGAACACACCTGCCGCTACTGCCAAGTTTCCCGACAGGGGACGGAGCGGGGCGAGTACGACATGAGCCAGGACACGGCAGAAGCCGCACTTCGGCACGTGTTCGCATCGCCGTCTCCCCAACTCAAGATCGAATTCCAAGGCGGAGAATCCCTTCTGAACTTCGAGTTGATCCGTTGGATCGTCGAACGCGCGGAGGAGATCAACGAGCTCGAACGACGCGATCTCGCCTTCGTCATCGCCACGAACCTTGCCCTGATCGATGACGAGATGCTGGACTTCTGCGAAGCGCACCGCATCGTGCTTTCCACCTCGTTGGACGGGCCCGAGGACCTTCACGACCACAACCGACGGCGGCCCGGCCAGGATTCGTGGCAACGCGCCGTGGACGGCATCGAGCGGGTGCGCGACCGACTCGGGACCGACTACGTCTCCGCATTGATGACGACCACCGAAGAGAGCCTCGAACGCCCCGAGGCGATCATCGACTCCTACGTCGACCTCGGCCTGACCGGCATCTTCCTGCGTCCAATCTCTCCCTACGGTTTCGCACTGCGCCTGCGAGGCGGGGGGCAGTACGACGCCAAACGCTGGCTCGAGTTCTACAAGCGCGGCCTCGCTCACATCATCGAACTCAATCGCGCGGGAACGCCGATCACGGAGATCTACGCTGCGATCATCGCCAAGAAAATGTTTAGCAACAACGATCCCGCGTACGTCGACCTGACCTCCCCAGCTGGCATCGGGATCGGTGGCATCGTCTACAACTACGACGGCAGCATTTACGCGTCGGATGAGGGACGGATGCTCGCCGAATCCGACGACCAGACCTTCAAGCTGGGCACGGTCGACGATTCATGGACCGACATCATGTCGAGCAACAGGCTGCTCAGCCCACTTTGGGAGTCATACACCCTGTCGTCGCCAGGCTGTGATCAGTGCGCCTTCGAGCCGTGGTGCGGATCAGACCCAACCTTCCACCACGCCACCATGGGGGACTTTGCCGGGCATAAGACCTTCTCAGCGTTCTGTACGCGCAACATGGGGATCTTCACCCACCTGGTTGAACTCGCAGACTCTGACCCCTACGCGCGAGACCTTCTGTGGACGTGGGGTCAACGATGATCCCGCTGAGAGGTCGATCCACCACCACGGGCTGGACCCAGCCAAGGACCGACATCTGGCAGATCGCTCGTCCCGATGATCCGAGGGTTTCAGAACGGGCCCTCTTGCTCGATGACGATGGACGGACTCGTGACGGCGCCGGGCTCTACATCTCGAAGGATCAGTTCCTGTCCGGGCCGGGGCCGACGGTTCACGTACCCGACGAACTCGGGCACTTGGCGCCGGGCGACGTGGTCGTGGTCTCCGATGACGGAACTCGCGTCAATGTCGCCTGGAAGGCGACCGCTACCCACAACAGCATTCTTCTGACCGAGCGCTGTGACCACTACTGCCTCATGTGCAGCCAGCCACCCAAGGACGGAGACGACTCCTATCTCTACGGACGGGCGAAGCGGATCATCAGTGCTCTGCCATTCGCCGCTAAGGCTGTGAGCCTGACCGGCGGCGAACCAACAATCGATCCGCACGCGTTCCTCGATCTGCTCGAGCACATAGCCGCGACCAGGCCGAACCTGTCAACGCACATACTTTCGAATGGTCGACGTTTCTCGGACAAGGCCTTCACCACGGAGTACGCCAGTGTCGCGATCGAAGACATGATGGTCGGCATTCCGCTGTACGCGGCTGACCCGAGCTTGCATGATTACATCGTCCAGTCAGAAGACGCTTTCAATACGAGCGTAAAGGGAATTCTCAACCTCGTCGCCGCCGGTGCCGGAGTCGAGATCCGCGTGGTCATCCAGAAGGCCAACGTTGCGCAGCTCAGTGAGCTGGCCCGGTACATAACCCGCAACTTGCCGTTCGTGAACCAGGTAGTGCTGATGGGCTTAGAGATGACCGGGCTCGCTCGGCCGAACACGGACCTCGTTTGGGTCGATCCTCATGACTACCGAAGGGAGCTCCGCGAGGCGTACCACTTGCTGTCTTCGGCCGGGATCTACACCCGGATCTACAACCACCAGCTGTGCGTCGTTGACCGCGAGCTCTGGCCCGCAGCTGTGCAGTCGATCAGTGACTGGAAGAACGACTACCCCGACCTCTGCCAGCCGTGTTCGGTCAAGGACCAGTGCTCAGGGGTATTCAGCACTTCTGGTTCAAGGCTCAGCCCCAACCTGCGACCGATCGTCGATGTCGAGATGAGCTCCTGACCGACACCACCGCCTTCACCGCCGGCGCTGCGATG
The DNA here is from genome assembly GCA_025965315.1 of Marmoricola sp. GTDB lineage: Bacteria > Actinomycetota > Actinomycetes > Propionibacteriales > Nocardioidaceae > Marmoricola. Next base: position 5,058 of record JAOPXD010000171.1, on the reverse strand, counting down.
GTTCAGCAGTGCACCAGAACGGATCACTCACGTAACCCGGGCAAGTAATTCCCAGACCAGCCCGATGCGCGCGAAATCCTCGGCATCGAACCAGATCACGGACCAGTTCCAAGCACCGGATTTGCCCATCCGATGCAGCGTCGTTGCAGCGTCGATCTGGGCCAAAGTGAATCGCTTCGGTTCCAGGTGAAGTTCGGCCGCTGCTCAAGGTCTTGCACTAGGTGTATCGATGTTGGTGTGAGGGCTGAAAGTGTCCATCTGACGAGGCTGATGTCGCTTGTCTTGTTCGTGATGGGACTGACGAAACTTTCTGCTGGGGATGGGTACACGTACCTGATCCGGCAGGTTGCTGCGCTCGACAGCACAGAGCTGGGCCGCTCGAGCCTGGAGCAGTACTACTCCGCCAAGGGTGAGTCGCCGGGACGGTGGCTCGGCCAGGGACTTGCCGGGCTCGGCATCGAGACTGGCGCTACGGTCACCGAGGCGCAGATGCGCAACCTCTTTGGCGCCGGTCACCACCCGGCGACGGGCGTGCCGCTGGGACGGGCGTTCAAGACCTACCCGGCCTGCGAGGGCTACCGGCAGGCAGTCGCTTCGGCGTACCGCGCCTACAACGCAGAGCGCGGCGAACTCGAGCGGGCGCGGATTGCTGACGCCGTCCGGTCCCGGTTGAAGTCCGAGGTTGCGCGACGGCTCTTCTCCGAGCGGCACGGGCGCGCGCCGACCGACGCCCGGGAACTCTCCGGGTTCATTGCGCAAGAATCGCGGCCAGCCCGAGCGGCGGTGTCCGGGTTCGACCTGACCTTCAGCCCGGTCAAGTCGGTCTCGGTGTTGTGGGCGTTGGCCGACCCGGAGGTCGCCCGTCAGATTGAGGCAGCGCACCAAGCTGCCGTCGAGGACACACTGGCCTGGGTGGAGCGTGAAGTCGCGTTCACGAGGTCGGGGATCGGCGGTGTACGCCAGGTGCAGGTGCGTGGCTTGGTCGCGACCGCGTTTACTCATCGGGACTCGCGCGCGGGCGACCCGGATCTGCATACCCACGTCGCGGTCTCCAACAAGGTGCAGACGTTGCCTGACGACGGCAGCCGCTGGTTGGCGCTGGACGGGCGGGTGCTGTTCAAGGCGAAGGTGGCCGCTTCGGAGCGTTACAACACCCGGCTGGAGGCCGAGCTGGTCGAGCGGCTCGGCGTCCAGTTCGTCGAGCGGGCAACGGCGGCGGGTCGCCGGCCAGTCCGTGAGATCGATGGCGTAGACCCAATGCTGGCGTCGCAGTGGTCCAGCCGCCGACATGCGATCAATCTGCGGCGAGGTCGGCTGGCAGGTAAGTTCCAGTCCGACCACGGCCGTGCCCCGACGCCGGTTGAGTTAATCGCACTGGCGCAGCAGGCGACGTTGGAGACCCGGCAGGCCAAGCACGAGCCGGTCTCCGAGATCGCCCAAAGGAGGACTTGGCAAGCGCAGGCCGACGATTGGTTAGTCGGGAGCGCGTCGGCGATGGTGGCGTCGGCCCTGGATCGACCCGAACGGGTACGTCGGGTGGACGTTCCTGGGCTGTCGGAGCAGGTCATCTCCGTCGTGTCGGAATCTCGGGCGACCTGGCAGGTCTGGCATGTCCGAGCTGAAGCCGAACGTCAGGCACGCACAGCAGGTGTGCGACGGGCGGACCTCGATGCTGTGATCGACCAGGTCGTGAGCCGTGGGCTTGAGGTTTGCTCTCTGCGCCTCGATCCTGTTGACCTCATCGCGGAGCCGGCGGCGTTGCAGCGGGCGGGCGGAAGGAGCGTGTACGTGGTTGCTGGATCGGCGACGTACACATCCGAGCGTGTCCTAGCCGCAGAGCAGCAGATTCTGACGGCTGCCGAGCTCACCGACGGTTGGAGCGTGGGTGGCGACGTCGCGGCGAGTGTCTTCGCACAATTCCGTGAGGATCTGATCGAGCTCAGCGTCGATCAGCAGGATCTCGTCCGCGAGCTGGCGACCTCTGGGCGCCGCGTCCAGCTCGCCCTCGCGGCCGCCGGAACCGGCAAGACCACCGCGATGCTGGCGCTGGCGCGTGTCTGCGCCGCCGCCGGGGGAGACGTCGTCGGCCTCGCACCGTCGGCCGCGGCCGCCGCCGAGCTCGGGCGTGCCACGGGCCTGCCGACCGACACGCTGGCCAAGCTCGTCCACACCGTCCACCAGGTGCCGGAAGAGGAGTGGCCTTCGTGGATGGACAAGGTCGGACCCCGGACGCTGCTCGTAGTGGATGAGGCCGGGATGGCTTCCACGGCGGATCTTGCAGTGGTGGTGTCCTTCGCGCTCAGCCGCGGTGCTTCAGTGCGGCTGGTCGGCGATGATCACCAACTCACGTCCGTTTCGGCCGGGGGAGTCCTGCGCGACCTGGACCACCACGTTGGTGCCGTACGCCTCTCGCACCTGCACCGCTTCACCGACCCCGCTGAGGCCGCCGCCACTCTCGCCTTGCGTGCCGGAGACACGGCGGCGCTCGGGTTCTACGCCGACCATCGTCGGATCCATGTCGGCGATCTCGCTGCCGTCACCAATGAGGCGTACGCCGCGTGGTCTGCCGACCGGGGTGCGGGCCGCCAGAGTCTGCTGCTCGCGCCGACCCGGGACCTCGTGCGCGAGTTGAACGAGCGAGCCCGGCAGGATCGCTTGGCTGGCGCCGACGCTGGACCGGAAGTCGCTTTGGGCGACGGTACGCGCGCCAGTCGTGGCGATCTGGTCTTCACCCGGCACAACGAGCGCCGACTCGGCTACGGCCGGGGGAGCTGGGTCCGCAACGGCGACCGCTGGCAGCTCATCGACGTCCGTGCCGACGGCGCAGTGCTAGCCCGTTCGCTGCGCGGCGGGGCCTTGCGCGAGCTCCCCGCGGCGTACGTCAGGGAGCATGTCCAGCTCGGGTACGCGAGCACCGTTCACTCGGCCCAGGGGCTGACATCCGAGACGTGCCACGTCGTGGCGACCGGGGCGGAGTCACGTGAGGTCCTCTACGTCGCGCTCACCCGTGGCCGAGAGGCTAACCACGTGTATCTCGGCGGCGGTTCGGCCGGCGACCCACATGCCATCCTCGACCCGGAGACGTTGGCGCCGTCGACGGCGATCGAGGTGCTCGGCCGGGTCCTCGCCCGAGAGGAGTCCCAGACGTCTGCCCTCACTGCCAGAAGAGGGCTGGCCGACCCCAACCACCGGTTGGCCGAGGCGGCCTTGCGCTATCGAGATGCTCTGTCCTTCGCGGCAGCAGAGACCTTAGGGTCGACCTGGCAGGCCTCACTCGACCGGTCCGCCGAGACGATGCTGCCAGGACTCACCAGCTGCCCGGCCTACCCAACGCTCTCCGCCCAGCTCGGCTTGGCCGAACTCGACGGCCGTGACGCAATCCAGGAGCTGCGCCGCGTGGTCGAGTGGGGAGATCTCGATCGCGTCCGCGACACGGCGGCCGTCCTCGAGTACCGGCTCGGGCCGACCGCGCCTGGTGGCCCGCTTCCGTCCCTGCCCGGTATCCCGGGGCGACTGGCGTCTTCGGAATGGGGCGGCTACCTCGACCAGCGCGCGCAACTCGTCACGACTCTGGCAGCGGCCGCGAGGCCGTCCGCACCGCCAGTGGCGGTCGGCTGCGGTGACTCGCTGGACGGTTTCCCCGAGACCGTGCGCCGGGATCCTCGCAACGGCGACCTCACCGAACGGCTCACTCACCTGGCGCGCACTCGTCCCAACGTGTCAGCCCTGCTCAAAAGCGCCCTACTGGATGGCCCGCTGCCGACCGAAATTCCCGCAGACGCGCTCTGGTGGCGGGTAGTCGGCCTCGCGGCCGCGACGCCGGTGCCAGAGATGCCTGCGCGGGTGCCGCTGCCCTCGTGGCCCCGGGCGTCCGCGGATCGGGTGCGCGAAAGCCAGAGCGTGACGTACCGCCAGCGGTCGGACCGTGGACGTGGCCCGTCGCGGTGAGGCAGTCCGGCGACCTCACTGCGGATCTACCCCCACGTTCCTCGCGATGGTGAGGCGATGAGTAAGCCAGCGGGTGAGGCCCACAGGTCAACGTGAGTCCCCAGAGAACCCCAAGGAAGGAACCGAGATGACCCAGCAGACTCGCAAGCCGCTGCCGACGTACCTCAGCCTGCAGCAGGCGGCTGAGATGACGTGCCAGTCGGTCAAGACGATCCGCCGGCGGATCAGCGATGGCACCATCCCCGCCTACCGCTTCGGCCGGCGCCAAATCCGCATCAAGCTCGAAGACCTCGAAGCGACCGGCCGCCGAATTCCCAGCGCGAAGTGGTGATGCGCGATCGGGCAGTCGGCCCGGCCGCGACGCACGATCGACGCTGCGTCGAAGCGCCCAGATTGACGCGGCATTGCTGGCTTCGGTTCCGTCTTACGCAGGATCGGCTATTGCGGGCTCATCGATCAAGAGGTGACGGCGATAGGCGGGATGGATCTCGTAGGTGCGGGCCAGCCCCGCGGTCTTCTGCAGCTTGGTCGCGAGAATCTCTGCCTTCTTCATCTCACCCGAGGTGCCGCCGTAGTCGAATGCATCCGGCGATGTCTGGATTCCTAGGAACCCATGCTGGCGAAGGATATGGATGTAGTCCGTGTGCTCGGGCTGAGGGATTCCACCGTCCTTCATCACGTCGCGAGTCTCGCCATCGGAAAGGCGAGCATTCTCCCCAACAAACGACATGAGCAGGGCTTCCATGTCGATGCCAACAGCTACACCCTCAACAAGCAGCGCCTCGTATGCGAACTGGCTGTACGCGAGTTCGGCCTTGTCAATGTCATCGGCGTCGATCACCGCGTGGCGTGCGTTCGTGGCTTGGACGACCGCAGAGTTGGCGAAGAAGATCAGATCCCGCGGTCGTGGCTGGACTCGCGAGAGGACGTACTCTCGCGACGGGATCCCCCTGATCGTCGTGGAGAAGAACTGGCTCCACAGGTCGTCTGCACTCGCCTTACCGTTCCGGGAAGCGACGAATCGATCCTCAAGTACTCGAGCAAGCAGGTCCGTATCACGCCACTCGATCTCTGCTGCAGAGATCTTGTCGGGCTCACGAGCATGCGCGC
>JAOPXD010000144.1 GCA_025965315.1 Marmoricola sp. | reverse complement strand
CGGCGTTGCGCACTTCCAGGCGCAGCAGCTTGCGGCCCTCGGGTGCGGTGGAGCCCTCCGGGGTCGTACGACGGTCGAGATCAGTCACGGCCCAAGCCTACGCGCCACCCGAGCGCCGAGGAGACGGCGGTGACACCTCAGGCAGACTCAGATGTCCCGTCGGCGGAACGTCGCCCAGGAGGCGAGCGTCACGACCGCGAGTGCGACTGCCAGGTAGAGCGCAGCCGGTCCGTGGCCGAGGTGCTGGGGCCCGGCACAGTCCCCGAGCTTGGTGCAGGCCGCCGTCGGGTCGACGAAGGTGTACTTGGTCTGCAGCCAGCCGAAGACGTTGGCCCCCAGGGACCAGTGCCCGGTGCTGTTGAGCGGCAGCAGGTTGATCAGGATCTCGCCGCCGATGCTGTAGGCGAACAGCACCGACAGCGTGGCCATCGAGTGCCGGAAGACCATCGTCAGCGCGAACGCCCCGAGCCCGGCGGCCATCGCCAGGACCACGGCGCGCAGGACGTGCCAGCCGACGGCGTGCACGACCGCCGAGTCGTGCGGGATGTCGCGGGCAACAGCAACGCAGTACACCGCGATCCAGAACCCGCCGATCGTGACCAGCGCGGCGAGGCCGCTGGCCAGGGTGACGGCGATGGCCTTGGCGCCCCAGAGCCGCGAGCGCCGCGGTTCGAAGATCACCTGGTTGCGGATCGATCCCGAGGACCAGTCAGCACCGGCGAACGTGCTCCCGGCGATCACCAGGAGACCGATCACGATCAGGGCCAGCCCGATGCCGTTTCCCTTGATCGTGCTGCGGAGGTTCAACGGGTCCCGTGGCAGGTAGCTCGTCGGTGCCGCGGTCAGGGCGGCGCGGCACTCCTCGGCGGTCGCGCCGGGCCCGAGGTAGCTCACCGGATCAGCCAGGCACCGGTCCAGGTCGGTCTTGACGTCCGCGCGCCCGGCCAGCACCTCGGCATGGGCCTTCGCGGTCGCGATCTCGGTCGCCGTCGCGGGCCGGCTGTCCCACGCCGACTGGAACGCCATCACTGCGGCGAGCACGGCTGCCAGCGCGAGCAGCAGCAGGATCGCGCGGCGGGACGCGTAGCGGGCCAGTTCGACCCTGGTCAGGGAGATCATCCGTCGGTCCCTTCCGGGTCAGCGGCGATCACCGGGAGCTCACCGGTCAGCGCGGGCAGGTGCTCGGCGACCTCGTCGGCGGCGCGCTCGGCAGGGTCGGCAGGCCCTGCGGGCCGGTGCCCGGTGAGCTTGAGGAAGAACGACTCGAGGGTCGGTCGGACCGCGGACAGCTCGTGGACGAACAGGTCGCGCGCGGCGAGCTGCCGGGTGATCACGTCCGGGTGCTCGTGGCCCTCGACGAGAAGGTACGCGCCGTCGATCGTGACGGCGTACCCGGCGTCGAGCAGGATGCCAGCTGCGCGGGCCGGGTCGGAGACGCCGACCCGGGTCCGGGCGGTGCTCTCGCCGAGCAGGTCGCGCACCCGTCCGGCCTTGAGCAGGACGCCGCCGTCGATGATCGAGACCGACGTGCACACCTGCTGCACCTCGGCCAGGATGTGCGAGCTCAGCAGCACCGTCACCCCGGACTCGGTGAGCCGGGGGATGGTGTCGCGCATGTCGCGGATGCCCGCAGGGTCGAGCCCGTTGGACGGCTCGTCGAGGATCAGCAGCTCGGGGCTCTTGAGCAGCGCAGCAGCCAGGCCCAGCCGGCGCCGCATCCCGAGCGAGTAGCCGCGGTACCGCCGCTTCGCGACCGCGGTCAGCCGAACCTGCTCCAGCACCTCGCCGACCCGGCCCGACGGCAGACCCGCCGAGCGTGCGAGCAGGTCGAGGTTCTTGCGGCCCGACAGGTCCGGGGCGAACTGACCGCGTTCCAGGACGGCGCCGACCTTCGCCAGGACTGCCGGGAGGTGGGCGGGGTAGCTCTCGCCGAGCACGGTGATCTCGCCCGCATCGGGTCGGGTGAGTCCCAGCAGCATCCGGATGGTCGAGGTCTTGCCGGAACCGTTCGGGCCCAGGAAGCCGTGCACCCCGCCGCGCTCCACGGAAAGGTCGAGACCGTCGACCGCGACCAGCTTGCGCCCCCGGTCGCGGTAGACCTTGCGCAGGTTGCGGGTCTCGACGACCAGATCACTTCGGGCCGGGCGCTCGACGCCCTCCACGGTACTGGCACTCATCGGTGTGGATTGCCCCTTTCCGAGTCAGGCAAAACCGCCGGGCACCGGGCCAGCATGTCGCAGGTGCGGCTCAGGCCAGAGGATTGAGGACCGGGACACGCAGGCGGTCGCGGCCCGGTTCCGGACGCGCCTCGTAGTCGGGCGTCGCGTCGTACGGCGTCCAGGCGAGCAGCCGTTCCAGGTGCGCCTCGACGACCGGTGTCACCTCGTCGGTGCTGACCTGGCGCCCGAGCTCGGCCGAGAGCGAGGTCACCCCGGCGTCGGCGATGCCGCACGGTACGAACCGGTCGTACCAGGACAGGTCGACGTCGCAGTTGAGCGCGAACCCGTGCATGGTCACGCCCCTGCTCACCCGGATCCCGAGCGCGCCGATCTTGCGTTCGGCGCGGCCCGTCGTCGGATCCGAGCGGAGCCACACGCCGCTGCGTCCCGGCACCCGGGCGGTGGCGACCCCGAGCTCGTCGCAGGCACCGATCAGTGCCTCCTCGATCCGGCGTACGAAGTCGACGACCAGGACGTGGTCGGGAAGCCGCACGATCGGGTAGCCGACCAGCTGCCCCGGACCGTGGAAGGTGATCTTGCCGCCGCGGTCGACATCGATGACCTCCGCGCCACCGGTATCGGCAGGGCGTTCGTCAGGGGTGGTGCGCTTGCCGGCGGTGAACACCGGCGGGTGCTCGAGCATCAGCACCGTGTCCGGGCTCCCGGCGACGACGTCCGCGTGCACCTGGCGCTGGAGCTCCCAGGCGTCGCGGTACTCGACCCGGCCGAGGTGCCGGTACTGCAGGCGTCCCATGCGGTCGAGGTTACGCCGTCGCCGTGCGCAGGACCGCGGCCACGTCCCGGTCCGCGAACTCGAAGCCGGCGTCGAGCAGCACCTGCGGGACCGCCCGGATCGAGCCGAGCACCTCGGGAGCCATCCGTCCGGCGACACGCTTGAGCACCGGACCCGGGACCGTGAGGACGGCCGGCCGGTGCACCAGCCCCGCCAGCTCGCGGGTGAACTCGGCGTTCGTGGGAACCTCGGGCACGCACAGGTTGACCGGGCCGCTCACCTGGTCGTGCTCAGCGAGGAAGCGCACGGCGGCGAGCCAGTCGGGCGCCGAGATGATCGGGAAGTACTGGCGCCCGGACGCCATCCTGCCGCCGAGGCCCGCCTTGAACAGCAGCAACTGCTGCTTCAGCGGGGCCCCCGACTGGTCCAGCACCGGCGCGGTCCGCAGGATGCACACGCGAGCGCCCGCGTCGATCGCGGGCTGGGCGGCTGCCTGCCAGTCCCGGGTCACCCCGGTGAGGAACGCGTCGCCGGCGGTGTCGGCCGATTCCGGGAGCGGTACCGAGCCGCGGTCGCCGTACCAGGAGATGCCGTTGCCCGCGAGGAACGCCGGCTTGCGGCCGCTCGCCGCGATCGCCTCAGCCAGCACCCGGGTGGTCGTGACCCGGCTGGAACGCAGCTCGGTGGCCCACTTCTTCGAGTGCGGGTTCCCGAGCGTGGGGGATCCGGCGAGGTTGATCGCCACGTCGGCGGCCTCGATCACCGCCGGGTCCAGGGTTCCGGCGTACGGGTTCCAGAACGCTTCGCCGGCTCCGGGCGTACGACGGACCAGTGCGGTCACCTCGTGCCCGGCGCGGGTCAGCTCGGTACGGAGACGGCTGCCGAGGAATCCTGAGGCTCCGGCGATGAGGATGCGCATGCTTCCAGCCTGCCACCGTCCCGGATACGAACGGGCCGGAGGCGGCGCCGAAGCGCGGTTGTAGCCTCATCCCGTGATCGTCGCTTCGCTCCTCAACGCTGCTACGCCCACTCGGCAACGAGCAAGCTCGGGCGCTCGGTAGGCTTGCAGCGTGAGTGATTTCGATGTCGTCGTCGTCGGTGCCGGTCCCGGGGGCTACGTAGCCGCCATTCGCGCGTCGCAGCTGGGCCTCCGGGCCGCTGTGATCGAGTCGAAGTACTGGGGCGGTGTGTGCCTCAACGTGGGGTGCATCCCCTCGAAGGCGTTGTTGAAGAACGCCGAGCTGGCGCACACGCTCACGCACGAGAAGGACAAGTACGGGATCACCGGCGACGCCTCGATGGACTTCGGTCCGACGCACGCGCGCAGCCGCTCGGTCTCGGACGGCATCGTCAAGGGCGTCCACTTCCTGATGAAGAAGAACAAGATCACCGAGATCAACGGCTGGGCAAGCTTCACCGGCTCGCTGGAGGGTGGCGAGAAAGCCATCGAGGTCAAGGCCGAGGACGGGTCGGTCAGCACGGTCACGGCCGGCACGGTGATCATCGCCACCGGAGCGACGGTCCGGCTCGTGCCCGGCGTCGAGCTCTCGGCGAACGTGGTCACCTACGAGGAGCAGATCCTCGACAGCAACCTGCCGTCCTCGATCATCATCGGCGGCTCGGGTGCGATCGGCGTCGAGTTCGCCTACGTGATGAAGAACTTCGGCGTCGACGTGACCATCGTGGAGTTCCTCGACCGGATGGTCCCGACCGAGGACGCCGAGATCTCCAAGGAGCTCCTCAAGCACTACAAGAAGCTCGGCGTCACGGTGCTGCTCTCGACGGCCGTGAAGGGCGTCGAGGACACCGGTTCCGGGGTGAAGGTCACCGTGGCTCCGGCTGGCGGCGGCGACGAGCAGGTCCTGGAGGCCGGCAGGTTCCTGGCCGCCTTCGGCTTCGCGCCGCGGCTCAAGGGCTACGGCCTCAAGCACACCGGTGTCGCGACCACCGAGCGCGGCGCCATCGCGGTCGACGAGCGCGGCCGCACGAACGTCGAGGGCGTGTACGCGATCGGCGACGTCACCGGGAAGCTGATGCTGGCCCACACCGCCGAGGCGATGGGCATCGTCGCGGCTGAGACGATCGCCGGGGCCGAGACCATGGAGATCGACTTCGACATGATTCCGCGGGCGACGTACTGCCAGCCCCAGATCGCCTCGTTCGGCTACACCGAGGAGCAGGCCAAGGAGAAGGGGTACGACGTCAAGACGGCGAAGTTCCCGTTCTCGGCCAACGGCAAGGCGATGGGCCTGGGCGAGCCGGTCGGTTTCGTGAAGATCGTCGCGGACGCCAAGTACAACGAGATCCTCGGTGCCCACCTGATCGGCCCGGACGTCACCGAGCTGCTCCCGGCCCTGACCCTGGCCAAGCAGTGGGACCTGACCGCCGACGAGGTCGCCCGCAACGTCTTCGCCCACCCGACGCTGTCCGAGGCGGTCAAGGAAGCCATCCACGGCATCGCCGGCCACATGATCAATTTGTGAGCGCAGGGCGCCCACCAATTGATCATGTGCCCGGGGCCACATGATGCTGTGCTGAATTTGGCGCTCCGCGCCGTGCGCTGACGCGCGTGCCCTGGTCAGATAGCGCGTGCTGCCGTCGCCAGCACGGCTTCGGCGACAGCGCCGGGATCGCGGTACTGCGGGACGTGATCGACCGGGAGCCGGACCAGCACGGCGCCCGGGATCTTCGCCGCCAGGTCGATGCTCGCCTGCAGTGAGTCTGCCGGGTCGAGCTCGCCGGCGATCACGGTCGTCGGGGTCGCCAGCTCGTCGAGGTGGGACCACTGCTCGGGGTTCTCCTGCTCGAGCTCGGCAGCCGGGCTGAACTGGAGCTCGGTCGCGGCGAGCAGCTGCCCGTCGAGGTAGTCGTCGGACCCGGACCGGAACCAGACCCTGCGCTGGACAGCTGCGAGCGCGGGGAGATCACGTGCCCCCTTGGCGCGGTTCCACTCGGCCTCGAGCTCGGGGTCCTCGTCGCCGTCGGTCCACGGGTACCCGCCGATGCCGGGACACAGCAGCGTCGTCGAGGCGACGCGCTCCGGTGCGGTGACCGCAAGGGCCAGTGACGTCTCGCCGCCCATGCTGTTGCCGATCAGGTGCACGCGCTCGGCGTCCAAGTGGTCGAGCAGCGAGGTCAGATCGCCGACGGCGCTGTGGGTCTCGGTCGCTCGTGGCGACTGCCCGAAGCCCCTCCGGTCGAACCGGATCACCCGGTGGCTTCCGAGGTGAGGCAGCAGCGGGTCCCAGATCCGTGAGTCGGTGATACCCGGGTGCAGCAGGACCAGCGGCAACCCGTCGCCACCGGTGTCGTCGTACCAGAGCCGATCCGCACCGACGTCGAGGCTGGCCATGCTCAGACCTCGAACTGGGCGGCCTCGAGTCGCGCCTTGACGTCCTGCAGGAAGCGGCCCGCGTCGGCGCCGTCGACCAGCCGGTGGTCGTAGGTGAGCGCCAGGTTGACCATGTGCCGGATCGCGATCGTCTCGCCGAGGTTCGGGTCGTCGATCACCACGGGCCGCTTCACGACAGCTCCGGGGCCGAGGATGGCGACCTGCGGCTGGTTGATGATCGGGGTGTCGAACAGTGCGCCGAAGGTACCCAGGTTCGTGATCGTGAAGGTGCCGCCGGTGAGGTCGTCCGGGGTGATCTTGTTGGTGCGGGTGCGCTCGGCCACGTCAGCGATCTTCTTCGCCAGCCCCGCGATGGAGAGGTCGCCGGCATCCTTCACCACGGGCGTGAGGAGTCCGCGCTCGGTGTCCACCGCGAACGCCACGTTCTCGCGGTCGAAGTAGGTGATCTCGCCCGCCTCGGCGTTGAAGTGGGCGTTCAGCTTCGGGTGCGCCTTGAGCGCGTCGATCGCGGCCTTGGCGAAGAACGGCAGGTACGTCAGCTTGACGCCCTCGCGAGCCAGGAAGTCGGCCTTGGCAGCCTCCCGGAGCCGGGCGACGTTGGTGACGTCCACCTCCATCACCTGGGTCAGCTGGGCCGAGATGTGCAGCGACTCTGTCATCCGCTCGGCGATGACCTTGCGGAGCCGGCTGACCTTCTCCGTGGTGCCGCGCAGCGGGCTCGGGGTCGAGGCACGGCTCGCCGTGGCAGCAGCAGGTGCGGACGGTGCCGGGCTCGGCGTCTTCTTGGCCTCGGCGGCCGCGAGCACGTCCTGCTTGCGGATCCGCCCGCCGACACCGGTGCCGGCGAGTGACCCGAGGTCGACGCCGTGCTCGGTGGCCATCTTGCGGACCAGCGGGGTGACGTAGCCGCCGCTGTCGTTCGACGGCGCTGCGTTCGACGGCGCCGGGGCCGCGGGAGCAGGCGCTGCGGGAGCCGGGGCTGCCGCGGGAACAGGTGCCGGAGCAGCCGGCGGAGGGGTGGGTGCTGGAGCCTCAGCGACCGGTGCCGGCTCAGGCTCCGGCTCAGGCGTCGGTTCGGCTGCGGGAGCCGGTGCCGGGGCAGCCGGCGCTGCGGCGGGGGTCGACCCGGCAGCCCCGATCACGGCGAGCTCGGCGCCGACCTCCACGGTCTCGTCCTCGTTCACCTTGATCGCCAGCAGCACGCCCGCGACCGGGGAGGGGATCTCGGTGTCGACCTTGTCGGTGGAGACCTCGAGCAACGGCTCGTCGACGGCGACCGCGTCGCCGACCTGCTTGAGCCAGCGCGTGACGGTGCCTTCGGTGACCGATTCACCCAGCGCCGGCAGCGTGATCGAGGTGCCTTCGGCATTCGAGGCCGCCGCGGGAGCCTCGGGCGCAGCGGCCGGTTCCGGGGTCGACTCGGGCTCGGCCGCGGGCTCCGGAGCCTCGGCGGCAGGTTCTGGTTCAGCGGCAGGAGCCGGAGCTTCCTCAGCGGCCGGGGCAGCAGCCTCTCCGCCGCCCTCACCGGCCGCGCCGATCACGCAGAGCTGCGCGCCGATCTCCACGGTCTCGTCCTCGGCGGCGTTGATCTCGAGGATCACCCCGGCGACGGGCGAGGGGATCTCGGTGTCGACCTTGTCGGTGGAGACCTCGAGCAACGGCTCGTCGACCGTCACCGTGTCGCCGACCTGCTTGAGCCAGCGCGTGACGGTTCCCTCGGTAACGGATTCGCCGAGTGCGGGAAGGGTGACGGGAGTCGACATGTGCGTCCTTCGTTTCAGGGGTGGATCTCAAGAATGAGCATGGAGTGGCTTGCCGGCGAGCGCCAGGTGGGCCTCGCCGAGTGCTTCGTTCTGGGTCGGGTGGGCATGCACCAACGGGGCCACGTCCGCGGGGAACGCCTCCCAGTTGTAGATCAGCTGGGCTTCGCCGATGAGCTCCCCGACGCGGGCGCCGACGAGGTGGACACCGATGACGGGGCCGTCGAGGAGCCGGACGAGCTTCACGCTGCCCTGGGTCTTGAGGATCTGGCTCTTGCCGTTGCCGCCGAGGTCGTAGGTCAGGGTGATGACCTGGTCGGCTCCGTGCTGCTCACCCGCCTGGGCCTCGGTGAGTCCGACGGAGGCGAGCTCCGGGTCGCAGTAGGTGACCCGGGGGATCCCGGCCTCGGCGATCGGGATCGGGTTCAGCCCGGCGATCTCCTCGGCGACGAAGATGCCCTGGGCGAAGCCGCGGTGGGCGAGCTGGAGCCCGGGCACGATGTCCCCGACAGCGAACACGCCGGGCACGTTGGTCCGGCAGCGGTCGTCGGTCAGGACGAACCCGCGGTCCATGGCAACACCCTGCTCGTCGTACCCGAGGCCGTCGGTGCTGGCACCGCGGCCGACCGCGACCAGCAGCAGGTCCGCCTCCAACGTCTGGCCACCGGCCACGACGCGGACGCCGGACCCGGTGCGCTCGCAGGACTCGAACGACGTCCCGGTCAGTGCCTTGATCTTGCGCTTGCGGAAGGCTCGCTCGAGCTGCTTGGACGAGTCGGCATCTTCGGCGGCCATCAGGCGGGGGAGTGCTTCGACGATGGTCACCTCGGCACCGAAGGAACGCCACACGCTGGCGAACTCGCAGCCGATCACGCCACCGCCCAGGACGATCACCGACGCCGGGACCCGCTCGAGACGCAGCGCGTGCTCGGAGGTGATCACCCGTTCGCCGTCGATCTCGAGGCCGGGCAGGCTACGGGCGTAGGAACCGCTCGCGAGGACCACGTGCTTGCCGACCAGGTCCGTGGACCCGTCGGCTCCTTCGACACGGACCGTGTCCGGCCCGACGAGGCGGCCGGTGCCGGTCACGACAGTGATCCCGCGCCCGTTGATCAGTCCGGTCAGACCCTTGAACAGCCGTTGGACGACGCCGTCCTTGTAGCTGTTGACCGCTGCCATGTCGATGCCCTCGAACGTCGCCCGGACCCCGAACTGGCCGGCCTCGCGGGCGGCGTCCGCGACCTCGGCGGCGTGCAGCAGCGCCTTGGTGGGGATGCAGCCGACGTGCAGGCAGGTGCCGCCCAAGTTGTCCTTCTCGACCAGGGCGACGCGGAGTCCGAGCTGGGCCGCGCGCAGTGCGCAGGCATAGCCGCCGGACCCTGCACCCAGGATCACCACGTCGAAGTGGTTGGCGTCCGCCACGGTCCTTCCGCCCCCTCAGTAGGTGCAGCCTCGTTGACTCGGGCCATCCTCGCACTTCTCCCATCCAAGTCCACCGGCAGCCCGACACGCCGGGTCAGCCGGGCTCCGAGGAGGCGCGCGGAGGGTCGATGCAGCACCATGGGCACCATGAGCTTCCTGGACCGCTTTCGCCGACGGGGCGGCCTGGTACGCGGAGGGCCGACCGGTTCGACCGTGCGCGGCTCCGACACGGCTGATTCCGAGCACCTGCGCGGTTTCGTCACGACCCGCCGCGGTGTCGAGGGCTTCGTCGAACCGCGGACCACCGTCAGCGAGGTGACGCTGCTGCTCGTCGCCCACGATGGCGAGTGGACCCGCCGACGGGTTCCGTCGGTGCCCTGGGCCCACGATTTCGCCAACGGCCTGGGCGTGCCGTCGTACGACGCGGCCGTGGTCGGGATCCCGCAGCGGATGCGTGACTACAACCGGCGTCAGAAGGAAGCCTCCAAGCCCAACCCGTTCTCCTCGCCGGCGCCGCCGCCGGAAGGATGACCGGTGCTGGTCAGTCCCTGATCAGTCCGCCGCGCGCGCGGCGACCAGGTCGACGAGGGTGCTGACCCCGAAGCCGGTCGCACCCGACGGCACGTACCCCCAGGGTCCGCCCGCGTTCCAGGACGGCCCGGCGATGTCGAGGTGCGCCCACGGCACGTCGTCGACGAAGGCCTCCAGGAACGCGGCCGCGTAGAGAGCGCCGCCCCAGCGCACCCAGTTGTGCTGCAGCAGGTCCGCGACCTTGCTCTCGGTGCGCACGCTGCGGCGCTGCTCGGCGGGGATCGGCAGGTGCCAGAAGAGCTCGCCGGTACGGGCCGCGCTGGCGTAGACCTCGGCCACGGTGGTGTCGTCCCCGAAGAGCCCCGCGATCCGGTCGCCGAGCGCGACCACGCACGCACCGGTCAACGTGGACGTCTCGATGATGACGTCCGGCTCGTCACGGACCGCCATCGTCAACGCGTCGGCGAGGACCAGGCGGCCCTCGGCGTCGGTGTTGAGCACCTCGACGGTCTTGCCCGAGAGCATCGTGAGTACGTCGCCGGGACGCATCGCCGAGCCGCTGACCATGTTCTCGGCAAGCGGGAGGTACGCGGTCACCGCGACCGGGACGTCGAGCGCAGCGACTGCGACGGTGGCTGCGACCACGGCCGCAGCGCCGGCCATGTCGGACTTCATCGCGGGCATCGAACCGCCCGGCTTGATGGTCAGGCCACCGGAGTCGAAGGTGATGCCCTTCCCGACCAGCGCCACCGACCCGCGGGCGTCCTGCGGGCGCCAGGTGAGCTTGACCAGGCAGGGCGGGTTGGCCGACCCCGCTCCGACGGCGAGGATGCCGCCGCAGCCGAGCTTCTTCAGCTGTGCGGCGGTGACCAGCTCGAACTCGACCGCTGTGGGTTCGGTGAGCCGACGGATCTCCTCGGCGAGCTGCATCGGGACCAGGGCGTTCGGCGGAGTGTTGACCCAGTCCCTGGCCCGGGAGGTGAGGTCGGCGACGATGATCGCGGCGTTCAGCGCGGCGATGGCGTCGGCACGCCGGGCAGCGTCGCTGATCACCACGACGTCGGCCACCTGGCTGCGACGCGGGGCTGACTTGAAGGTGTCGAAGCGGTACAGCCCCGAGGCGAACCCGTCCAGCACTGCCCGGATGTGCTCGGGATCGACAGCAGGTAGCGCCAGGGCCACCGACGCGACGTTGCCGATGCTCCGGGCCGCGGCACCGGCTGCGCGCCGTACCTTCTCGGTGGTCAACCCGTCACGGTCGCCGAGGCCGACGACGAGCAGCTGGGAGGCGTTGAGGGTCCCGTGGGTCTGGACCTTCGTGACCTCACCGGGCGAACCCGAGAAGCCGGCGGAACCGAGCAGCGGGGCGAACGAGCGCCCGTACGCCGCAGCAACGGACTCACCGCCGGGCGCAGCGACGAGCGCGCCGGACTTGTCGGTCACGACGCCGATGACGACGAGGTCGGTCCGGACCTTGTCGGCCGCGGCCTTGCGCAGGGTGTAGGTCGTCACGGTGCAGATGCTAGTCACCGCCGGACAGCCCGATCGCCTGCGGTAACTTTCGGGCATGGCCCTCAAGCAGTCCGCCCTGCACGACCGACACGTAGCCCTGGGGGCGAAGTTCTCCGAGTTCGGTGGCTGGGAGATGCCGCTGGAGTACGACGGCGTGGTCAAGGAGCACACCGCGGTCCGGACGTCCGTCGGGATCTTCGACGTCAGCCACCTCGGCAAGGTGATCGTCCGCGGTGATGGCGCCCGCGCGTTCATCAACGAGTGCTTCACCAACGACCTCGACCGGATCGAGAACGGGCAGGCGCAGTACACACTCTGCTGCGACGACGCCACCGGCGGTGTCGTGGACGACCTGATCGTCTACCTGCACGCCGACGATCACCTGCTGCTGGTCCCGAACGCCTCGAACACCGCCGAGGTCGTACGCCGGCTCCGCGAGGCCGCGCCCGCAGGCATCACACTCACCGACCACCACGAGACCCACGCGGTGCTCGCGGTCCAGGGCACGAAGGCCGACGCCGTGCTGGGCGCGCTCGGCTTCCCCACCGGCCACGACTACATGACGTTCGCCGAGGCGCCCTTCGGAGGCGTCGACGTGGTCGTCTGCCGGACGGGCTACACCGGCGAGCGCGGCTACGAGCTGATCGCCCCGAACGAGGTCGCTCCTGCGCTCTGGGACGCGCTGATGACGGCGGGGGCGGCGTACGAGCTGCAGCCGTGCGGACTCGGCGCCCGCGACACCCTGCGCACTGAGATGGGCTACCCGTTGCACGGCCAGGACATCAGCCTGGACATCACCCCGGTCCAGGCGCGGATCGGCTGGGCGATCGGGTGGAAGAAGCCCGCCTTCTGGGGCAAGGCCGCCCTGGAGGCCGAGCGCGAGGTCGGGGCGCGGGTCCTGCTCCGCGGTCTGGTCGCCAGTGGCCGCGGGATCGCCCGCCCGCACATGACGGTCGGCCTCGGTGCCGATCAGCCGATCGGCGAGATCACCTCCGGGACGTTTTCGCCGACGTTGAAGAAGGGTGTTGCGCTGGCCCTGATCAGTGCCGACGTGGCTGAGGGCACCGAGGTGACCGTGGACGTCCGCGGACGCTCCGAGGTCTTCGTGGTGACCAAGCCGCCCTTCGTCCAGCCCGACGTACGAGAGGTCTGAGCATCGTGACCAACACCCCCGAGCCCGGCTCGTTCACCCCGGCGGCAGCAGTGGTCCCCTGGTGGTGGCAGCAGCTGGACTCCGACGGCAAGGTGGTCACACCGGCTGACGGTCGCCAGGAGTTCCCGACGCGCAGTGACGCCGAGTCCTGGGTCGGCGAGTTCTACCCCGACCTCGTCGACGAGGGCGTCGCCTCGGTCACCCTCTTCGAGGGCGACCGAGAGGTATACGGCCCGATGTCGCTGGGGACCTGAGCCCGACCTACTTGGGGCTGCCGCCGAACTTCACCTTCGGCTTCGGCATCCGCATGAACCGGATCTGCAGGGTGCGTACGTACGCGTAGAACGTGGTGCCGCGCAGGTCCTCGTCGGGGAACTTGGCCAGCAGCGCCTTCCGGAGGCGGAACCGCAGCACCACCGTGTCGATGAGCAGCAGCAGGATGCTGGCGGTCCACAGGTAGCTGGTGACCCGCTGGACCGGGCTGCCGTTCTTCGAGGCCGAGCCGATCATGATCACGACGAGCAGCGGCAGCAGGAACTCCGAGAAGGTCAGCCGGGAGTCGACCCAGTCGCGGACGTACCGCTTGACCGGACCCTGGTCGCGCTTCGGCAGGTACTTCTCGTCGCCTGCCTTCATCCCTTCGCGCATCTTCTTGTTCGAGTCGGTGCGCTTCTCGCGGAGCAGCTTGGTGACAGCCTTCTTGTCCATCCCGGCGCGGGCGCGTTCCTTCGCGGCAGCCTGCGCGTCCTTGCGGCTGGGCGTGGGTCGACCCTTCTTGCCCAGGGCCTCGGCCTCGGTCTCCGACATCGTGGGAGCGGGTGCGGACTTCTCGGAACGACCTAACAACTTCATGCCTCATCAAACGCCGGGGACGGAAACGTTCGAAGACTACCCGTGAGGGCACGTCTTCCTGTCCCATGGACGGGAAGACCTGTCCTAGTCCCTGCTGGAGCGCCCCGGCAGGTCGAGCATCCGCTGCAGGGCGACCTTGGCCCACCGCTCGGTCTCGCCGTCGACCCGGATCTGGTTGACCACGGTGCCCTCGACGAGGGACTCCAGGGCCCAGACCAGGTGCGGGAGATCGATGCGGTTCATCGTCGAGCAGTAGCAGACGGTCTTGTCCAGGAACACGATCTTCTGGTCCGGGTGCGCGGCAGCCAGCCGCTTCACCAGGTTCAGCTCGGTACCGATGGCCCAGACCGATCCGGGCGGGGCTGCCTCGACGGTGTTGATGATGAACTCGGTCGATCCGACCAGGTCCGCCTTCAGGACGACCTCGTGCGCGCACTCGGGGTGCACCAGGATCTGTACGTCGGGAACGGTTGCCCGGAGCTCGTCCACGACCTCCGCGGTGAAGCGGCCGTGCACCGAGCAGTGACCCTTCCAGAGGATCACCTTCGCGGCGCGGAGCTCGTCGACGGTGTTCCCGCCGTTCGGGAGCAACGGGTTCCACACGATGCAGTCGGCCAGCGAGTACCCGAGCTTCAGCACAGCTGTGTTGCGGCCGAGGTGCTGGTCCGGGAAGAACAGGACCTTGGTGTCCGGTCCCTTCTGGGCGAAGGCCCACTCGAGCGCCACGTCGGCGTTCGACGACGTACAGACCGCACCGTCGTGCTTGCCGCAGAACGCCTTGATGTCGGCTGACGAGTTCATGTAGGTGATCGGGACCACCAGGTCGACCACGCCGGCATCGGTCAGGGCGTCCCAGGCGTCCTCGACCTGGCCGAGCCGTGCCATGTCGGCCATCGAGCAGCCGGCCGCCAGGTCGGGGAGGATCACCTTCTGGTCGTCCCCGGTGAGGATGTCGGCGGACTCGGCCATGAAGTGCACGCCGCAGAACACGATGAACTCGGCCTCGGGTCGCGCTGCCGCGTCCTTGGCGAGCTTGAACGAGTCGCCCATCACGTCGGCGAACTCGACGACCTCGTCGCGCTGGTAGTGGTGCCCGAGGATGAAGACGCGCTCGCCGAGCGCGGCTTTGGCAGCCGCGGCACGGGCGACCAGGTCGGGGTCGGACGCAGCGGGCAGGTCACCGGGGCACTCGACCCCGCGCTCGGCGGAGAGGTCCTTGCCCCGGCCCAGGGGCAGCAGCGGCAGGTCGATCGTGGTCATGGGTCCATCCTTCCACGCAGGTACGGGGCCCCTGAGGTCGCAACCAGCAGGAGGACAGGCGCATTCCGCATCGGCGCCTCAGGACCAGCTGGTCATCACCAGAACGACGGTCGTGACGACGATCCCGGCCCCGACCGCCTGGCGTGGCCACGTCCACCGCGGGTCGGGTCCGTCACGTCCGACCAGGGAGATCAGCGACAGCGCGAGACCCGGCAGCGACATCAGGATGAAGCCGTTGCGCAGCATGCTTGCGGGGTTGTCCAGGATCGAGAAGACCAGCCGGCCGAAGAAGACGCCGACGACCAGCATCACCAGCGTCTTCAGCACTCCGGTCGGCAGCACCCTGTTCAGGCGCACCGAGTTCGGGAACGCGTCCTCGTAGATCGAGAGCACCTGCGGAACCGCGAACAGGACCGCACCGACCCAGAGCTGCCAGCAGCTGGTGATGAACACGATCACGATGAACACGAACAGCGCGGTGCGTACCGCGGTCGCGAACAGCCGCTGACGCCGTCCCGCACCGGGCAGCTTGCCGGTGGCGACAGCCGAGAGGCGCAGGGGATAGCGCCACGCGGTGAGCTCCTCGACCAGGACCCGGACGACGACCGCCGCCATCGTGATCAGCGCGAGGGCGTCGGACCGGTTCGAGATCGGGAGCACCAGGCCGGACAGGCCCGGCAGTCCACCCACGGTGCTCCGGACGGCCCAGCCGGCGATCAGCGTCGAGATGACCAGGTCGCCGAACCTGTCCCAGCGGTAGGGGTTGTCGCGGTCGAGGACCGATCGCCGGAACGGTCGCGACGCAGCGGCGATCAACGGGATGGCGAACCAGAGCGCGGCCAGGCCCAGGAACGACCGGACCTGATCGACCGCAGGGATCGCCCCCGAGTGCCAGAAGAGCATCCCGACGGCGAAGCCGAGCACCCCTGCCGCGCCCCAGGTGGCGTCGAAGACCGCCAGGACCAGCAGGACCGCGGTGAGGGTCAGTGACGGCGGGACCGGGAGGCCCCCGGTGTGATGAGCGGCGCTGATGCCCAGGGCACCACCCGCGACCAGGCCGAGCGACCAGGCGGAACCGATCAGGGCCCGCAGGTAGCCACCGTCGGCGAGGACGCGCGCGGTCAGCGGTGACCGAGGGGCCAGCCAGAGCGGAACCGCGGTGCTCCAGGCATCCACGCGGGGCCACCCGGGCAGGCGCCAGGTCCAGGACCGGTCTCCGCGACCTGAGCCCTCGCCCTCGAACGCGTTGCTCTTGGTGCTGGCGCCCTTGACCGAACCCTTGCGGGATCCGCCGCTGGTCGCGCCACGCGAGCCGGCACCGGCAGCCGCGGCAGCAGACGCGCCGACCGCGATCACGGCCTGGCCCAGGCCGGTGCCGCTCGTGACGGCGAGACCGGTTGGCCCGATCAGGGTCAGCAGGGTGAACCCCGCGGCGCCGAGCGCGAGCACCGTCCTCGGGTGGTCGGTCGGTCGCCACCCGGTCGGAGCCGGTACTGCCGGCGCCGACGTCGGCGCCGGAACGTCGAGGGGGACCGGCGTCGGCGTCACGACCGTGGCTGGCGCGGGTGTGGGGGTGGCTGAGGGTGTCGGAGTCGCTGAAGGAGTCGGCGTCGGCGACGGTGTAGGCGTGACCGTGGCCGTCGGAGTCGGAGTCGGAGTCGGAGTCGGGGTCGGGGTCGGGTGCGGTGTGGGCGAGGGCTTGTGCGTGGGTGGGACCGGTACCGGCGCCGTACTGGTCGGGGGAGGTGGCGGCAGCGTCGCCACGACGTGCAGCGCGATCGTGGTCTTGAGCGCGGGGGCGTCGAAGCTCGCGTCCTGGGCGAACCAGGAGACCCGGATCGTGTAGCTGCCGATCGGGAGGGGATTGCTGGGGTCGCAGGCCCATGCCGTGCCGTCGGCTGCCATCAGCACGGCGCTGCAGAGCATCGGCGGATCGCCGGACCCGTCGTCGTTGACGACCTGGACCCGGTCGAAGTCGGTCACCGGTCCAGCTACGGTGCCGGCGAAGTGGATCGGCTGGGCGGACTCGAGCACGGTGACGTCGGGTCCCGACGGACTCGTGACCACCGGAGCGGGCGGTGCGACGGCGTACGCCGAGGGGGCGAACAGGAGGCCGGCACCCGCGACCGCCGCCGTGGCCAGCAGCACGCGCACAGCGGTGCGGACCACGTCGTGCCTCCCCCGGATACGGAAACCCACGTTACGCGCCGAGTTCCGGAAGTCCCTAGCGTTTGACACCCCTTTGCCCGGAAATAGGGGTCCGAACGCTAGGGACTATCGTCCCCCGCATGCGCGTCGTGATCGCCCCGGACAAGTTCGCCGGCACCCTGAGTGCCGTCGAGGCTGCCGCCGCGATCACGACCGGGTGGCGACGGCGGGTGCCGGGGGCGGAGCTCGTCGAGGTACCGATGTCCGACGGCGGCCCCGGTTTCGTCGACGTGCTGCACGCGGCACGGGGCGGCGACCTGGTCGCGGTCACCGTTCCGGACCCGTACGGCGAGCCGGTACCGGCCACCGTGCTCCTGGTCGGAACCACCGCCTACATCGAGACAGCCCAGGCGGTGGGGCTCCATCTCACGCCGGTCGGCCAGCGGCGGCCGATGCACGGCAGCACACTCGGGGTCGGTCTGCTGGTCGCCGCTGCCGTCGACGCCGGTGCGACCACGGTCGTGATCGGTGCGGGTGGAACGGCGACCAACGACGGTGGCGCGGGCCTGCTGGCGGGGCTGGGTGCGAGCGCGACCGGCGCTTCTCTCGATGCCGGGCCGGCTGGCCTGCACGGGATCAGCGCCGTGGATCTCGTCGGTGCGCACGAGCGGGTCGCCGGTGTCGAGCTGGTCCTCGCCTCCGACGTCGACGTGCCGCTGCTCGGGCTGATGGGAGCGACCAAGGCGTTCGGTCCGCAGAAGGGTCTGAACGACGAGGAGCTGCTGATCGCCGACGGGCGGCTGCAGGCCCTTGCGGAGCTCACCGACCGCAAGCTGGCGGCGCAGAAGGGAGCCGGGGCCGCCGGCGGGATCGGCTTCGCGCTGCTGCTCCTCGGAGCCACCCGGACACCCGGCGTCGAGCTGGTGGCCGAGGCGGTCGGCCTGTCCGACCGGCTGGTCGGGGCCGACCTGGTGGTCACCGGCGAGGGTGCCTTCGACTTCTCCTCCCGGTCCGGCAAGGTCCCGTACGGCGTTGCCCAGCTCGCCACCCAGGCCCTGGTCCCGTGCATCGCGCTGGCCGGGCAGGTGCTGATCGGTTCCCGGGAGATGCGCACCCTCGGGATCGAGGCGGCGTACTCGGTCGTCGACCGGGTCGGCGAGGAGCGCGCGTTCGCGGCCCCGGCAGAGGCGCTCGCCGAGCTGGCGGAACGGGTCGCCCGCACCTGGGGCCGGTGACCAGCGCCACGCTGGAATCGCCCAGAAGCACGAGGCCAGGGAATATCCGCTCGTGTGCGAAGATTGAGCCTGGTGAAAGGTCCTACCGAGGGCCACCACGAACACACAGGGAGAGCGCCATGACCGAACAGGTCGAGACCGCCACCGAGCCCCTCGCCGGGCACCGCTCCGACAGCATCAACGTCAGCCCGACGGCTGCCGCGAAGGTCAAGAGCCTGCTGGAGCAGGAGGGTCGTGACGACCTCGCGCTCCGGATCGCCGTCCAGCCGGGTGGCTGCTCGGGTCTGCGCTACCAGCTGTTCTTCGACGAGCGCACCCTCGACGGCGACGTCGTCACCGACTTCGACGGAGTCAACGTCGTCTGCGACCGGATGAGCGTCCCGTACCTGAACGGCGCCACCATCGACTTCGTGGACACGATCGAGAAGCAGGGCTTCACGATCGACAACCCGAACGCGACCGGATCCTGCGCCTGCGGCGACAGCTTCCACTAAGAACGACGCGAAAGGGCCGCACCCCTCGGGGTGCGGCCCTTTCACGTTTCTCCGGTCAGGTACGTGTCTGGTCGGGTCAGTCGAGGTGCGAGGACCCGAACTTCGCAGCGGCCTCGGTGACGGTGATCTCCGAGGTGCGATCGGTCTCGGCGGTCTCGACCGCGAGCGCGGCGAACGCGTTGTTCGAGACCCGCTGCTCGGGGACGCCGATCTCGGACGCAGCCGCGTCGCAGTCGGTGTGCATCTTCCCGGTGGTGTCCTGGTCGTCGTAGGCAAGGCGCTCGTAGCTCATGTCCTCGACGCTATTGGCTACTTCCGGGTACTCCTAGGAGTACCGGCCGGTAGGGTTCAAGAGTTCACGAATCGCTCACACGACCGCAACAAATCTCCCCACACCGAGGACTCATGCCGCTCCTGATCGCCGGATCCATCGCCACCGACCACCTGATGACCTTCGAGGGCAAGTTCGAGGACTCCCTGGTCGTCGAGCAGCTCGACAAGCTCTCCGTGAGCTTCCTGGTCAACGACCTGGAGATCCGCCGGGGAGGTGTCGCCCCGAACATCTGCTTCGGTCTCGGCCAGCTCGGGCTGTCCCCGGTCCTGGTGGGCGCGGCCGGCGAGGACTTCGGCGACTACCGCTCGTGGCTCGAGCGGCACGGGGTCGACTGCGACTCGGTGCACATCTCCGACTCCAAGCACACCGCCCGGTTCGTCTGCACGACCGACACCACGATGGCGCAGTTCGCGTCCTTCTACCCGGGTGCGATGAGCGAGGCCCGGCTGATCGAGCTCGCCCCCATCGTCGAACGTGTCGGGGCTCCCGACTTCGTCCTGATCGGCGCCGACGACCCTGACGGGATGCTGCGGCACACCGAGGAGTGCCGCCAGCGGGGGTACTCCTTCATCGCCGATCCGAGCCAGCAGCTGGCCTTCGGCGAGGGCGACCTGATCCGCAAGCTGATCGAGGGCGCCACCCTGCTGTTCTCCAACGAGTACGAGTCGCACCTGATCGAGTCCAAGACCGGCTGGACCGGCGAGGAGATCCTCGACCTGGTCGGCACCCAGGTCGTGACCCTGGGCAAGGACGGCGTGAAGATCGTCGCGCACGGCCAGGACCCGATCGTCGTCCCGGCCCTGAACAACGTGAACGCCGTCGAGCCGACCGGCGTCGGCGACGCGTTCCGTGCCGGCTTCCTGGCTGCCACCGAGTGGGGGCTCTCCCACGAGCGCGCCGCACAGGTCGGCTGCACCCTGGCGGCGTACGTCGTGGAGACGGTCGGCACCCAGGAGTACACCTTCACCCGCGAGGAGTTCGTCGCGCGCCTCGGAGCCTCCTACGGCGACGACGCCGCGGCCGAGGTCGGCAAGCACCTCCACTGATCCTCAGGACAGACGGCGTACCCGGTAGACGGGTACGCCGTCTGCTGCGTTCTCGGTGCCGAGGTACTCCTGGTGACGCATCCGGCACCAAGCCGGTACGTCGGTAGCAGCAGCCACGTCGTCGGCGGCCACGGCGATCACCCCGCCGACCGGGACCTCGGTGTAGTGCCGCGCGAGCTCGATGACCGGGCGCGGGCAGAGCATCGCGCGGCAGTCGAGCTCGAGGTCAGCGCTCACAGACCGGCCTCGGCGCGCAGGTCCGCCACGATCCCGGGCAGCTGCGCGAGCAGGCGGTCCACGTCGTTCGCGGAGGTCTCCCTGGTCAGCGAGATCCGGACGTTGCCGTGGGTCAGCGCTCCCATCGCCGCCAGCACGTGGCTGGGTTCGAGCGTGCTCGCCGTACAGGCCGATCCGCTGGCGACGGCGAAGCCCCGACGGTCGAGCTCGGTGACGATCGCCTCCCCGTCCACGTAGAGGAACGAGAAGGTGACCAGGTGCGGGAGCCGGTCGACGGGGTCGCCGACGATCTCGGTGTCCTCGATCGCCGCGACACCGTGCCGCAGCCGGTCGATGAGGGCGTGCTGGCGCGGCCCGACCTCGGCCCGCTCCGCGACGACTGCCTGCAGCGCGGCTGCCGAGGCGAGCGCGCCGGCGACATTCTCCATCCCGGTCGCCCGCTCCTCGACGCGGTCGTCGGTGGGGAACGGGTTGCGCCAGCGCGCACCCTTGCGCACCAGCAGGACGCCGACGCCGGCCGGTCCGCCCCACTTGTGGGCCGACGCCGCTGCGGCGTCCCAGCCCTCGGGCAGGGGGAGCCGCCCGGCGGAGGCGGAGGCATCCATGAAGACCGGTGCTGCCCCGGCGAACACCGCCACCGGCTGGACGGTGCCGACCTCGTGGTTGGCCGACTGCACCGCGATCACGGCCGGGCTCCCGGCAACCTCAGGCAAGACACGCCCGAGGCTGTCGACCGGCAGCGTCGAGAACGAGCCGCCCCGGTCGGCGTGCCACCGACCCGCGTGCAGGACCGAGGAGTGCTCCACGGCGCTGGCTGCGAGGTGATCGCCGTGGCGCGCCCGGCCGGCCAGCAGACCCAGGACGCCGAGGTGCACGGCGTGCGTCCCGCTCGGGGTGAAGGTGACCTCGTCGGGCCGGACACCAAGGGCGTCCGCGGTGGCTTCCCGCGCGTTGTCGAGGAGGATTCGGGCATTGCGGGCGGGACCGTGCAGCCGCCGCGGATCGGCGTACCCCGCCTCCAGCGCCTGCTCCAGGACGGCCCGTGCAGCAGGGTGCAGCGGCTCGCTCGACGCGGTGTCGAGGTAGGTCGCCGGGGGCTGCTCACCTGGTGCGGTCACAGGTGAAAACTATGCCCTCGGGACAGGGGTGACCGACGTGGTGGGAGGCACAGGTGTCAACTCCCCGACCTGTGCCACGAGTGCCCCGACCTCAGTAGTAGGGTTCGCATGTCCGTCTGAGCAGGTGTTCGGTCAAGAGAGAGGGCTCGTTCGTGGGTCTGGATTTCCCCAAGCGGGTGCGGAACCTGGCAGTGGGTGCCATCACCGGTTCTGCACTGCTTTTCCTCACCGGCTGTTCGGATGAGCCGCATTCGCAGATCAAGCGACTTGCCATGCCGATCCCGGCGAGCAAGGAAGCGCACCACATGTACGACCTGTGGCACTGGTCGTGGCTCGCCGCGATGATCACGGGCGTCATCGTGTGGGGCCTGATGGCGTACGTCGCGGTGAAGTTCCGCCGCCGCAGCGAGGCCGACATCCCGGTGCAGACGCGCTACAACCTGCCGATCGAGATCTTCTACACCGTCGCCCCGGTGATGATGGTCATCGTCTTCTTCTTCTTCACCGTGCAGACGCAGGACGATGTCCTGCACGCACCGAAGAACCTGACCGCCGCGAACGCGCAGGCGGACCTGAACGTCACCGTCACCGCGCAGCAGTGGTCGTGGACCTTCAACTACGCGAAGGGCAGCGACGCCCTCGGTGGTGACGTCGTCTGGGAGTCCGGTACGACGGCCAACCGTCCGACCCTGTGGCTGGTGAAGGGCAGGAGCGTGTCGTTCGACCTGTTCTCGCCCGACGTCATCCACTCGTTCTGGATCCCGGTGTTCCTCTTCAAGATGGACGTCGTGCCGGGTCGCCAGGCCTACAACCACTTCACGCTCACGCCTGACCGCTCGGGGACGTTCGAGGGCAAGTGCGCCGAGCTCTGCGGCGTCTACCACTCGCGGATGCTCTTCAACGTCAAGGTCACCGACCAGGCGGCGTTCGACGCGCACATGGCGAAGCTCAAGCAGGAGGGCAACATCGGGATGAACCTCGGTGGCGCCCAGGTCCGCACGGTCGCCGGTCTCGACACCAATGGAGGACAAGAGTGACCACGGTCTCTGACGCCAGCACCGTTGTGGGGGAACCCACGCGCACCTTGGGCCAGCAGGTCGTCCGGATCCTGACGACCACCGACCACAAGCTGATCGGCAAGCTGTACCTGATCACGTCGTTCGCGTGGTTCATGGTCGGCGGCGTGATGGCGCTGCTCATCCGTTCCGAGCTCGCCTTCCCGGGCCAGCAGCTCGTCAACGACGAGGTCTACAACCAGCTCTTCACGATGCACGGCACGATCATGCTGCTGCTGTTCGCGACCCCGCTGTTCTTCGGCTTCGGCAACGTGATCATGCCGCTGCAGATCGGCTCGCCCGACGTCGCGTTCCCGCGGCTGAACATGCTCAGCTACTGGTTCTTCCTCTTCGGCGGACTGATCGCAGCCTCGGGCTTCCTGACCCCGTCCGGCGCCGCCGACTTCGGCTGGTTCGCCTACGCGCCGCTCTCCGACGCGGTCCGCTCACCCGGCGTCGGCGGTGACCTCTGGATCATGGGCCTCTGGCTCGCCGGTCT
>JAOPXD010000114.1 GCA_025965315.1 Marmoricola sp. | reverse complement strand
AACGTCATCCCCGACGCCTGCGTGATCACCGTGAACCACCGCTTCGCCCCGGACCGGTCCGAGGCCGAGGCGCTCGCGTTCGTCACCGACTTCTTCGACGGCTTCGAGGTCGCCGTCACGGACTCGGCGCCCGGCGCGCTCCCGGGTCTGGACCGGCCGGCGGCGAAGGCCTTCGTCGAGGCCGTCGGTGGCGACGTCAACCCGAAGTTCGGGTGGACCGACGTGGCGCGCTTCACCGGCCTCGGGATCCCCGCGGTCAACTACGGGCCCGGGGATCCGATGCTCGCCCACAAGCAGGAGGAACACGTGCCGCTGGAGCAGATCCGCCGATGCGAGTCGACGTTGCGCACGTGGCTGGCCGGAGGCCTCGGATGAGCGGCCCCCTGGACGGGCCGCTCAGCACACCGGAGGACACGCCGCGGCGGGTCAAGCGCAAGGGCCCGACGTTCCTGCGCGACAAGCAGGTCGACCACTCCACCACCGACCAGCGCCTCCTGGACTCGCACGGCTCGAGTGACTGGCTGCACACCGATCCCTGGCGGGTGCTGCGGATCCAGGCCGAGTTCGTCGAGGGCTTCGGTGCCCTGGCCGAGCTCGGACCGGCGATCGCGGTCTTCGGATCCGCCCGTACTCCTCGCGACGACCCGTTCTACGCCAAGGGCGTCGCGATCGGCGCGAAGCTCGTCGAGGCCGGGTACGCCGTGATCACCGGCGGCGGGCCGGGGGCGATGGAGGCCGCGAACAAGGGCGCCGCCGACGCCGGCGGCGTCAGTGTCGGTCTCGGGATCGAGCTCCCGTTCGAGGACGGCGTGAACGACTACGTGAACATCGGCGTCAACTTCCGCTACTTCTTCGCCCGCAAGACGATGTTCGTGAAGTACGCGCGCGGCTTCATCGTGCTGCCCGGAGGGCTCGGCACGTTCGACGAGCTCTTCGAGGCGCTGACCCTGGCCCAGACCCAGAAGGTCACCTCCTTCCCGGTGGTGCTGATCGGCGTCGACTACTGGAGCGGGTTGTTCGACTGGCTGCGCGGGACGGTGCTCGCCGACGGGAAGATCTCCGAGGCGGACCTGGCGATGATGACGCTGACCGACGACATCGACGAGGCGGTCGCGATGATGGGGCTCGCGCAGTGATCTGGGTCTTCGCCGTCGTGATCGTGCTGGTGATCGGCGGGATCGCCGTGGTCGCTGCCGGCGGCGGTGACGCGCTGGCGCCGACGTACGACGACCGGCCGGACGTGCTCGTACCCGAGGCGGGTGCGCTCGGCGCCGACGACCTCCGGCGGCTCCGTTTCACCAGCGCGCTGCGCGGGTACCGCGCCAGCGAGGTCGACGCCCTGCTGGAGCGGCTCGCTGCCCAGCTCGAGAACCAGCAGACCGACCAGCACCAGCGGCCGACCTCGGAGGAATGATCGATGCGGATCTCGGGATGGCTGCTCGCCGGTGCGCTCGTCGTACCGTTCCTGGTCGGCAGCCCCGGAGCCGATGCTGCTCCGGCCCACCGGGCGGCAGCGGTGTCGGGCACAGCCGGTACGGCGTTGATCCGGACCCGGGTCTTCGGCCACTCGGTCAAGGGCCGGGACCTGCGCGCCTTCGAGGTCGGCGACCCGACCTCGCCGGTGAAGGTGGTGTTCATCGCGACCATGCACGGCAACGAACCGGGACCGGCGAAGATCCTGCTCAACCTGCGCGACGGAGCTCCGATCACGGGCGCGGACATCTGGCTGGTGCCGTACTTCAACCGTGACGGCTACGCCCGGCACACCCGCCAGAACGCGCGGCACGTGGACCTGAACCGGAATTTCCCGGTGCGGTGGATCCGGCAGCGCGGCCACTACAGCTCCGGACCGAGGCCGGCCTCGGAGCCCGAGACCCGTGCCCTGATGGCCTTCCTGACGTCGATCCGGCCGACGTACGTCGTGAGCATGCACCAGCCGCTGGACGGCGTGGACACGTCGTACGGCAAGGCCCGCGGGCTGGCGCTGCGGCTGGTGAAGGGCCTGGGGCTTCCTCCGAAGGTGTTCTCCTGCAACAGCAGCTGCCACGGAACGATGACGCAGTGGTTCAACAAGACGCTGCCCGGGGCCGCCCTCACCGTCGAGTACGGCACCCACGTCTCGTCGCGGCAGGCGAACGTGACCGGACCGAGGGGTCTGCTGGCCGCCGTGGGAGCGTCCCGCTAGGTCCCGGTGAAGGTCGGCTTCTCCTTGGCGAGGAACGCGTCGACGGCCCGGCGGTGGTCCTGGCTGGCACCGGTGAGGTTCATCTTGTCGCCCTCGAAGGCCAGCGACTCGGCGAACCCGTGGTCGCTGGAGAAGTTCACCGACTGCCGGATCGAGGCGTAGGACAGCGTCGGGCCGGCGGCAAGCCTGCTGGCAACTGCGGTCACCTCGGCGGCGAGATCGGCATCCGGGACGACCTTGGTCGCCAGGCCCAGCTCGAGCGCTTCCGCGGCCGGGATCGTGCTCGGGAAGTAGAGCAGCTCCAGCGCCTTGGCGCGGCCGACGAGGCGCGGCAGGGTCCAGGACGCACCGGTGTCGCAGGACAGCGCGATACCCGGGAACGCGAGGTTGAAGCCGGCCGACTCCGCCACGATCCGCAGGTCGCAGGCGAACGCGAGGCTGGCTCCGGCGCCGGCGGCGACGCCGTTGACCGCGGCGATCACCGGCTTGGACATCGTCGCGAGCGCGGTGGCGATCGGGTTGTAGTGCTTCGCCACGGTCGTGAAGAGCGCCTCGGAGCTGCCCGACTCGAGCAGCGCGACGTGCTCCTTGAGGTCCTGCCCGACGCAGAACGCACGGCCGCTGCCGGTCAGGACGACGCAGCGCACGGCGCTGTCCTCGGCAGCCCGGGTGACCGCGTCGAGCAGTGCTTCCTTGGTCGCGATGTTCAGGCTGTTCATGCCCTCGGGACGGTTGAGCGTGATCGTGGCCACGCCGTTCTCGACGGCGTAGGCCACCGGGGTCTGATCGGTCATGGACCGAGTGTGCCGTACGCCGTTCGTGAGCGGATTGTTCGAGGGCAGGCGTCATGGGGAATAATGGTGAGAACAGCGTCACATCTGCTCGGCGCTTTGAAACAGGGCTAAGGAAGAGGTGTGCGCATGGCGGCGATGAAGCCGCGGACCGGCGACGGGCCGCTGGAGGTCACCAAGGAAGGTCGAGGCATCGTGATGAGGGTTCCCCTCGAAGGCGGTGGACGACTTGTGGTCGAGCTCAACGCGGAAGAGGCCGGCGCACTCGGTGACGCTCTGAAGAACGTGGTCGGCTGACAGCCGACCCCTCGAACGACGAAGGCCCCGACCCGCGATCAGCGGGTCGGGGCCTTCGGTATTGTCGCGTCCGTGCCCGCCACCGCTGCAGCTCCCCAGATCGCGGCTCCGCCGGTCTTCGCGCTGACCGCCGATCCGCTGCCCCGCAAGGGCACGGTCGCCGTGTCGCTGGTCGCCGACGGAGACGCGTGGGCGCTCGGGCCGGGTTCGGCCGCGCTCCTCGAAGTCCTCGACGGCGTCGACCTGCTGGAGCTTCTCGAGCAGGCCGGCGCTGGTGCCGGCGCGGGTGAGGTCACCCGGTTGCCGCTGGCCGGTCTGACCGTGCTCACCGTCGGCATCGGGGTCGGGGACAGCAACGGACTGCGCAAGGCGGGTGCCGCGCTCGCCCGCGCCGTCGTCGGCCTGGACGAGGTCAGCTCGACGGTCCAAGACGCTGCGGACGACGACGGCCTGACGGCGTTCGTGGCCGGGGTCGTGCTCGCGTCCTTCCGCTTCAGCATGCGCACCGACGAGGCGGAGCCGCCCCCGGTACGCCGGATCGTGCTGGCCGGGACGATCGGTGATCGCAGCGCCGTCCTCGCTCGCGCCGAGGCGATCGCGCACGCCAGTGCCCAGGCCCGCCGGCTGGCCACCACCCCGTCGAACATCAAGTCTCCCGCCTGGCTCACCCAGCAGGTACTCGCGCTCGCCCGACCGGGCAAGCTCAAGACCCGGGTGTGGGACGAGGCGGAGCTGGCCGAGGACGGCTTCGGTGGCATCCTCGCGGTGGGCCGTGCGTCGGCGACCCCGCCGCGGTTCGTGCAGCTCGACTACGTCCCCGCCAAGGCCCGTCGGGCGCCGCACGTGGTGCTGGTCGGCAAGGGCATCACCTTCGACACCGGGGGTCTGTCGATCAAGCCCGGTGAGGCGATGGTGAACATGAAGCGCGACATGACCGGCGCCGCCGTCGTCGCCGCGACGCTCGGCGCCCTGCACGAGGTCGGCTGCCCGGTCCGGGTGACCGGGCTGCTGCCGATCGCCGAGAACGCCATCGGGAGCGACGCGCTCCGGCCGGGGGACGTGATCACCCACTGGGGCGGGCGCACCACGGAGGTCACCAACACCGATGCCGAGGGTCGCCTGGTGCTGGCCGATGCGCTCCAGTACGCCGCCGCGAAGCTCAAGCCCGACCTGCTCGTCGACATCGCGACCCTCACCGGCGGGGTCAAGGTCGCCCTCGGTCTGAACACGGGCGGCTACTTCACCGATGACGAGGCGGCGGCGGCGCACCTCGTCGCCGCGAGCGAGGCGTCCGGCGAACGGTTGTGGCGGATGCCGCTGGCCGACGAGTACGAGGGATTCCTGGCCTCCAAGGTGGCCGATGCCGACAACGCCCCGGGCCGGGCGCCGGCGATCACGGCCGCACTGTTCCTCCAGCACTTCACGGGCGGGCTGCCCTGGGTGCACCTGGACATCGCCTCGGTAGGGGACGCAGCCCGCGACCTCGACGAGTGGACGGCCGGACCGACCGGGTTCGGCGTACGGCTGCTGCTGCACTGGCTCGGCTCCGCTGCTCCGCTGGAGGGGATCGGCTGATGTCGCTGGCAGGTCTGACCGTCCGGTGGTCCTTGGCCGAGGCGCCGGACGGGGTCGAGGACGCGCTGGCCGACTACGTCGCCGGTACGTCGCACGCGCGGTTCTCCGAGATGGAGGGACTGCGGTTCAAGACCTGGCGGATGCGGCGCGGGGAGTGGTTCGAGGGCTGCTACGTGTTCATCGACGCCCCGGCCCGTGAGGCCTTCCAGGCAACGTTCACGGCAGCAGCGGCCGGTTCTCCGGGGTCGCAGATCGTCGGCGCCCCGCCGATCCTGATCGAGGAGTGCACGATCGTGGCAGTGGCCGAGGGACTCTCCGGATTCACGCCAGCAGCGAGGTACCGGTCATGAGGATGAACACCCGCGTCGTTGCCCTGGTACTCGTCGGCGCCCTGGTGCTGCTCTCCGCGGCCACGTTGATCGGGCTGGCGGTCGGGCACTGACGGGCGCCCCTCGGGGCGTGTTGGAACGCGATCAGGGCGGGCGCGCTCGGCATCATGGACGGGTGCAGATCCTGTGGTGGCTCGTGCCCTCCGCCGTCGTGACCGGCCTCGCCATGCTCGTGGCGGGCTGGGTCGGTCGGGTGCGCCCGGAACGGGAGCGCAGCGAGGCGGACCAGGAGCGGTTCGCGCAGGCGCTGATGCGTCCGCTCCCGGGAGCCCAGGGGGACGGTCGGTCCCGGTCGAGGTCGCGCGAGCGCAGTACCGGGGTCGCCGTACGACGCACGCCGCCGGATCCGGACCCGAACACCCGGCGCTCTGCCTGATCACGGTCCTGCCGCCCCGTGGGTTGCGACCGTTTGAGAGGGTGACCTCATGACACGCCGTACAGCAGCGAGCCTGCTCGCGCTGGTCCTGGGGCTGGGCCTGTTGATCGCCGCGGCGTTCATCCCGGTCCCGTACGTCGTGATCAACCCGGGTCCGACGTACAACGTCCTCGGCAGCGACCAGGGCAAGCCGTTCCTGCACATCACCGGCCACAAGACCTACCCGGACACCGGGCAGCTGCGGATGGTCACGGTCTACGTGACGTCCCCGGAGGTCAAGGTCCACCTCCGCGGTGCGCTCTCGGCCTGGGTCAACAAGGACGCGACCCTGATCCCGCGCGACGTCGAGTACCCGAAGGCGACGACCAACAAGGCCAATGACCAGCAGTCGGCCCAGCAGATGTCGACCTCCCAGGACGATGCCACGGCTGCGGCCCTCGGCGTGCTGGGCATCAAGTACCAGAACGTGGTCGAGGTCGCCGCGGTCCAGAAGGGCGGAGCCTCGGACGGAAGGCTCCGCACCGGAGACTTCCTGCTCTCGGTCGCCGGCCACCAGGTCAACGGTCCCGACGACCTGATCAAGCTGATCCGCGACGTCGCTCCCGGCACCAGTCTCCGGCTCGGGATCGAGCGCGCGAACGTGAAGAAGTCGGTCGTCGTCGTCACCCGTCCGGCACCGGACGACCCGAAGGCGTCGCGGGTGAACATCGCCATCGGGACGAACTTCCGGTTCCCGTTCCCGGTCGACATCCGGCTCCCCGGCAACATCGGCGGCCCGTCGGCCGGCATGATGTTCGCGCTGTCGATCTACGACGTGCTCACCCCGGGATCGCTGACCGGCGGGCACGTGATCGCCGGCACCGGCGAGATCAGCCCCAACGGCACCGTCAGCCCGATCGGCGGCATCGGCGAGAAGCTCGTCTCGGCCCAGCGCGACGGCGCCAAGCTGTTCCTGGTGGCGTCCGAGAACTGTGCCGAGGCGGCGAAGGCGCACTACGACCCCTCGAAGATGCGTCTGGTCCGGGTGCACACCCTGGGTGACGCGATCAAGGCCGTGAACACCTGGCGTGACGACCCGACGGCCGCTCTTCCGACGTGCTCCTGATGACCGAGTCCGCTGGAATGCCGGGATCGCCGCAAGGGCCGCCGCAAGGACCCCTGTACGACGTCGTGCGTGAGCTCGAGGCGCACGCGAGCCAGAGCGGCTGGGACCAGACCGAGCGGATCTTCGCGCTGGCCGACACCGTGGAGCTGATCCAGCGTGAGCCCGACCTGGCTGCTGCCCTGGGCCTGGTCGCGGAGCACGCCACGGCGTACACGCCGATCGAGCAGGATGCGCTCGCCCCCGGGCAGAACCTGGAGGACGTGCTCGCGGCGATCTCCTGGCCCGAGGAGGTCGCCGGGGTCGCCGTGATCGCCGAGCGGCTGGTGCTGCCGCCGGGCGTCGACGACGCGATCCCGGACGAGCCGGCAGCTGCCAAGGAGTTCGCCGCGAACCACCCGGACCGTCAGGAGGTCCGGATCGTCGCAGCCGCTCTGCGAGACGGTGCCACTGCGTGCGCGCTGCGGCTAAGGTCGCATGACGCCGACGACCTGGTCCTGACCGGGCCGGACCTGGTGCCGGGATTGTTGATGCAGCTGCACGCCACGCTCGATGTTGAGGAGATTGCGGCCGATGAGTGACTTCTTCGCCGACGAGCCCGAGGGTGCTCACGTCGCTCCGAGCGGACCGGAGCGCCGTCGTCCGCGACCGCTGATCCTCACGCTGATCGTGATGGCGGTGCTGCTGATCGGGTTCTCGCTGTTCGCGAACTTCTGGACCGACAAGCTGTGGTTCGGCAGCATCGGCTACGGCAAGGTCTTCACCACCCTGATCTGGACCAAGATCGGGTTGTTCGTCGTCTTCGGGCTGGTGATGGCGCTGGTCGTCGGCGGCAACCTCGCGATGGCGTACCGACTGCGTCCGATGTTCCGCGCCAATTCGCCCGAGCAGGCGAACCTCGACCGCTACCGCGAGGTGCTCACCCCGATCCGCAGGATCCTGCTGATCAGCCTCAGCGGCATCTTCGCGATCTTCGCCGGGGCCTCGGCCGCGGGCCAGTGGCGCAACTTCCTGCTCTGGGAGCACCGGCAGTCGTTCGGGTCGAAGGACCCGTACTTCCACAAGGACATCGGCTTCTACGTCTTCTCGCTGCCGTGGCTGCACTGGCTGGTCGACTTCACCATGACCGCGTTCGTGATCGGTCTGCTCGCCGGCGTCTTCGTGCACTACATCTACGGCGGCATCCGGCTGCAGGCGCGGCTGGGCAAGATCTCCGGACCGGCACAGGCCCAGATCTCGGTGATGCTCGGTTTCCTGGTGCTGCTCAAGGGCATCGACTACTACCTCGATCGCTTCGACCTGACCTCCGCCGGCGGCGGGCTGATCACCGGTATGACCTACTCGCGGTACCACGCGGTGCTGCCGTCGAAGAACATCCTGATGGCGATCGCGGTGATCTGCGCGCTGCTGTTCTTCGCGAACATCTTCCAGCGGACCTGGATGCTGCCGACGGTCGGGCTGGCGCTCTTCGCGCTCTCGGCGATCCTGCTCGGCGGTGTGTGGCCCGCGGTGGTGCAGAAGTTCCAGGTCAAGCCCGACGAGCCCGACAAGGAGTCGTCGTTCATCGCGCACAACATCACCGCCACCCGCACCGCGTTCGGGCTGAACGACAGCAAGGTGACGCCGTACGACGCGAGCGCCACGGTCGCTGCCAACAAGCTCAGTGCGGACGCTGCATCGCTGCCCGGTATCCGGTTGCTCGACCCGAGCCTGGTCTCCAGCACCTTCGACCAGCTGCAGCAGGTGCGCGGCTACTACAGCGTGAGCGAGCCGCTGGACGTCGACCGGTACATGATCGACGGCCAGGAACGCGACATGGTGGTCACGGCCCGTGAGCTGAACCTGAACGGGCTGCCGGACAGCCAGAAGAAGTGGGCCAACCAGCACACCGTCTACACGCACGGCTACGGGATCATCGCGGCGTACGGCAACCAGCAGGACGCGCACAACAAGCCGGTCACCAACGACGGCAAGCCGGTCTTCGCCGAGCAGGACCTGCCACCGACGGGGGTGCTGAGCTCGCAGCCGAACCCGGCCGGCACCACTCCGGCCATCGGCTACCGGCCGCAGATCTACTTCGGTGAGAACAGCCCGAACTACTCGATCGTCGGCAAGGCGCCGGGTGGCCACGACGTCGAGCTCGACCTGCCCCAGGGATCGGGTGATTCCGGCAACTCGCTGACCACGACGTACACGGGCAAGGACGGCGTCCCGGTGGGGTCGCTGTTCCACAAGCTGATCTACTCGATGAAGTTCGGTGAGCCGAACTTCCTGCTGTCCTCGCGGGTGCACTCCGACTCCAAGGTGCTCTACAACCGCAGCCCCGTGTCGCGGGTCGAGAAGGTCGCACCGTGGCTGACCATCGACAGCGACGCGTTGCCGGCGGTCGTCGACGGCAAGATCGTCTGGATCCTGGACGGCTACACCACCACCGACCGCTACCCGCTGTCGCAGAAGAAGTCGCTACGCGACATGACCTCGGACTCGATCACGCCGGACTCGCCGTACGCGACGTTGCCGAGCGACCAGATCAACTACATGCGCAACGCGGTCAAGGCCACCGTGGACGCGTACGACGGCACGGTCACGCTCTACGCCTGGGACGACACCGACCCGATCCTGAAGGCCTGGGAGTCCGCGTTCCCGGGGGTGGTGAAGCCGAAGTCGTCCATCCCGCCCGACCTGCTCCAGCACTTCCGCTATCCCGAGGACCTGTACAAGGTGCAGCGGTACATGCTCGGCAGGTACCACGTCACCGATCCGAAGACCTGGTACACCGGCAACGACCAGTGGGACGTCCCGCAGGACCCGAACTCGGACCTGAGCACCCAGCCGCCGTACCGGCTCTCGGTCGCGCCGACCCCCGGTGCGAAGCCGGTGTTCTCGCTGACGTCGGTGTACGTGCCGACCAACAAGCAGAACCTGGCCGCGTTCATGTCGGTCGGGGCCAATGCGGCCGACCCGTCGACGTACGGGAAGATCAGCATCCTCCGGCTCCCGTCCGACACGACCCAGGTCTCGGGGCCCTCCCAGATCGCGAGCCTGTTCAGCGGTAACACCGCTGTCGCGAACGCGGTCAGGCCGTTCAAGCAGAGCGATGCGAAGGTCGTCTACGGCAACCTGCTCACGCTGCCGGTCGGCGGGGGACTGCTCTACGTGCAGCCCCTCTACACGAAGCGGTCCGGCGGTACCGGCAACTATCCGACGCTGCAATACGTGCTGGTGTCGTTCGGCAACACCGTCGGCATCGGCCCGACCTTGTCCGCGGCGCTGGACGATGTCCTCGGTGCCGGCTCGGGCAACGCTGTGTCCGGCACCGGGAACTCGGGTGCCGGTAGTGCCGGTAACACCGGTGGCACCGGGAGCGGTGCCGGGTCGGGTCTGGGGCTGCCGACACGCGCGCTGCGGTTGCTGCAGCAGGCCGACAGCAAGTTCCGGGCGGCTGATCGCTCGCTCAAGAGCGGCGACCTGACCGGCTACGCGACCAACATCGACGAGGGCCGGGCCCTGGTCAACGAGGCGCTGGCGGCCGGGAAGCCGACGCAGAAGTCAACGACCAAGAAATCGACCACCAAGAAGTCGACGGCCAAGTAGCACCGACGGCAGGAGGCGACGGGTGTCACGCGTTCCGGACACACGTCCGCCTGCCTCGCCGAGCTCCGAGGGGCAGAAGGACCGCTACCGCCGGATGCTGGCGGCCGCGGTCGACCTCGGGACCAGGCAGGAATTCGAGCGCGTCCAGATGCAGGACGTGGCTGTCGTGGCGGACGTCGCGATCGCGACGCTCTACCGGTACTTCCCCTCCAAGGTGCACCTGTACGTCGCGGTGATGAAGGCGCAGCTGGCGACGGTGGACGCGAAGGCGTTCAGCTCCCGCCCAGCCGCACCGAGCGATCCGACCCAGGCGGTCGGTGACCTGCTGATCATGCTGACCCGCCGGCTGCACGAGAACCGGCGGCTGTCGATGTCGATGATGCAGTCGATCATCCTGGCCGGCGGTATGGAGGATGCCGGAGCCCGCGACGTCGAGGACGGCTTCCTCGCCGTCCTCCTCAAGCTCACGGGTTGGGGAAACCGTGCGACCGAGGACCAGCGACGACGGGTCTGGCTGGTGATCCAGTGCTGGTTCGGAGTGCTGATGACCACGGTCGGCGGAGGTCGGCCCCTGGCCGACGCCGAGGCCGACATCCGGCGCGCCTGCGAGCTCCTGCTCACCACTTCTGACCACGCTGGTTGACCCGCGCTGGTTGAGGTGCGGCCGCGCCGGCGGGCGCCTCGAAACCCCCGTCCGAGCACCCCGATTTGGGTCCCGGTGTGAGGACCCGGTAATGTTCTGTTCACCGACGCGGGGTGGAGCAGCTCGGTAGCTCGCTGGGCTCATAACCCAGAGGTCGTAGGTTCAAATCCTACCCCCGCTACAAGTGAAATTGCAGGTCAGAGGCCCTCTCGCCATCACGGCGAGGGGGCCTCTGGCATTGCCCCCGTTACCTGTTTCCGGTAACCGGCGTTCGACTCTGGATCGAGCCGGACAGTCTGGACGTGCTCGGACTGAAAATTGGGGAAATGTCCAGACGTCAGGGCGTTTCGACGATGGCATGTGTGGCCGACTGGAAGTTCGAACCGATGGGCGGCGCAGTTCAATAGCGACGCCGACTGACGGGACCTGGTGAAGAACCTGAGACGCCTCGACGGCGACGGTGACCACGACATCGACTTCGAGATCGAAGGGATCGGCCCCATGCAGCTCAAGTCGGGCGTCGTCGAAAGGGTGTAGCCGCCTGACGTAGGTTCGAGGCGCTCAGCGGCTGGGGGAGTGATCGGCATCCTGGCCTCGGTCAGGGGGCGTTGGTGATCGACCCCGTGACGAACTGCCTGATCGGGGTCAGGTTGATCACGATTGGATCCTCGGGAGTGAAGGTATAGGCCCCTGTTCCGCCGGTGCACTCCAAAGTGACCGGTCTGGCTGTCGTCTGGGTGATCTCGCCGTTGTTGGACAAGGTGTGGTAGCCGTGGCTGGTGAACGGCAGGTAGGTCTCCAGCGCGTCGCGCTGTTGGAAGGCGCCGTTCCAGCCAAGGTTGCAGTTGATGTCGACGCCACCAGCGGTCGGGGTGTAGATCCAGCCACTGACGAGACCAGGTAATGGCCCGCGATGTGCCAGCTGCCTCGATCTACCCGCAGTGACTACTCGCCCCAGCACTGGCGAACATGGACCCTCACCACACTGACCGGCCAGCTCCCTTCGGAGGATCAGCCAACGCTCAGCCGTCCTGAACAGTGCCCACGTGCAGCCAACGGCCCGACCTGCCGAACCTGCCGAGCGAAGCGCTCATCCAACAGATCAGATGGACCCGGCCGACAACCGCGTGTGAGCCGCGCGAGGACGGGGCACACCGGCAGGATGACCGTGTACGTCGTCTGGGCCTCGGCCGACCTCTACGAACTCGATCCATCTCGAGATCTGGCTGGGC
>JAOPXD010000079.1 GCA_025965315.1 Marmoricola sp. | reverse complement strand
CGCCGGGGAGCGGGTCGACGCTGCCATGGCGCGGATGTTCGGGCTCTCGCGCACCCGCGCCGCCGAGCTGATCCTCAGCGGGCACGTCAGCGTCGACGGGGAACCGCCCGCGAAGTCCGACCGGGTCGAGCCCGGCTCCATGCTGGACGTCGCGATCCCCGCCTCAGTCGACCCGTTCGCGGTCGTGCCAGAGACCGTCGAGGGCATCAAGATCATCCACGACGACGACGCCATCGTGGTGATCGACAAGCCCGTCGGCGTCGCCGTGCACCCCAGTCCGGGCTGGACCGGTCCGACGGTCGTCGGGCACCTCGTCGCAGCCGGCTTCCGGATCTCCACCAGCGGCGCCGCCGAGCGCCAGGGCATCGTGCAGCGGCTCGACGTCGGCACCTCCGGCGTGATGGTCATCGCCAAGTCCGAGCGGGCCTACTCCGTGCTCAAGAACGCCTTCCGGCAGCGGACCGTCGACAAGACCTACCACGCCCTGGTCCAGGGGCACCCGGACCCGCTGTCGGGCACCGTGGACGCGCCGATCGCCCGGCACCCCAAGCACGACTACAAGTTCACCGTCCGCGCCGACGGCAAGGCGAGCATCACCCACTACGAGACCCTCGAGGCGCACCGGTTCGCCAGCCTGCTCGAGATCCAGCTGGAGACCGGCCGGACCCACCAGATCCGGGTGCACATGGCGGCCCTGAAGCACCCGTGCGTCGGCGACCTCACCTACGGTGCCGATCCGACCCTGGCCAAGCGCCTGCACCTGGAGCGCCAGTGGCTGCACGCGGTCCGGCTCGGCTTCACGCACCCGGACTCCGGCGAGTACGTCCAGTACTCCTCGCCGTACCCCGATGACCTCACCGCCGCGCTGGAGACCATTCGAGATGAACACTGACGCCTCCGACCAGAGGTCGGCAGACCGGTCGTTGACGCTTCGGCCGGCGGTCCCGGACGACCTCGGGGAGATCGCTGAGCTCTACATCGCGACCAGGCGAGCCGTGGTCCCGGCGATGCCCGCACCGGTCCACGACGACACGTCGACCCGGGCCTGGGTGGCGGGGCTGGCGACGACCAAGGAGATCTGGGTCGCCGAGGACGACGAGATCCTCGGCTTCGCCGTCCTGGACAACGCCTGGCTCGACTCGCTCTACACCGGTCCGCAGCACCAGGGGACCGGGATCGGTTCGGCCCTCCTCGACCTGGTCAAGGCCCAGCGGCCCGGAGGATTCGCGCTGTGGGTCTTCGCGAGCAACACCGCGGCCCGCGGTTTCTACCACCGGCACGGGCTCCTCGAGCTGGAGCACACCGACGGGTCGGCCAACGAGGAGCGCGCGCCGGACGTCCGGATGGCCTGGCCGGGGACCGATCCGATCAGCTACCTGCGCGGCCAGATCGACGAGGTCGACGACGAGCTGGCGCTGCTCCTGGCGCGGCGTTTCGCGCTGACCGCGTCGGTCCAGGGGTACAAGGAGCGCCCGGGCCAGCCGGGTCGCGACCTCGACCGCGAGCGCGCGATCGCCGACCGGATGGCGGCGCACGCACCGGGCCTCGGTACGGCGGCGATCGGCCGGATCATGAGTACGGTGATCGGCGAGTCGCTCGATGCCTACGAGACCGGCAGCGACCGATGAGGCCCGGATCACGGTACGTCGGGGAACCCGCCCCGGCCCGAGCACGTTGAGGAAGACATGCACCAGCACTACAACGGCCTGAAGACCACCCTGCTCCTCGGCGGCATCTTCGGCCTGCTCCTGGCCATCGGCGGCGCG
Source organism: Marmoricola sp. (assembly GCA_025965315.1). GTDB lineage: Bacteria > Actinomycetota > Actinomycetes > Propionibacteriales > Nocardioidaceae > Marmoricola. Next base: position 16,054 of record JAOPXD010000079.1, on the reverse strand, counting down.
ATCGGGGCGGCCACCGGCAACATGGCCTTCATCTGGGTCTTCGCCCTCTTCGGCGTCGGGATGACCGCCTACGGCTACTGGAACTCCGACAAGATCGCGATCAAGGCCATGAAGGCCTACCCGGTCACCGCCGAGCAGCAGCCGGCGATGTACCGGATCGTGCAGGAGCTCTCCGCCAAGGCGGGCCAGCCGATGCCGACGCTGTTCGTCTCGCCGACCCAGGCCCCGAACGCGTTCGCGACCGGCCGCAACCCGCAGCACGCGGCCGTCTGCTGCACCGAGGGGATCCTGACCCTGATCGACGAGCGCGAGCTCCGGGGCGTGCTGGGCCACGAGCTGATGCACGTGTACAACCGGGACATCCTGACCTCGTCGGTCGCCGCCGCGGTCGCCGGTGTGATCACCTCGGTCGCCCAGATGATGCTGTTCGCCTCGATGTTCGGCGGTGGCGGGGGGAGCGACGACGATCGTCCCAACCCGTTCGCCGAGATCGCGATCGCGCTGCTGGCCCCGATCGCCGCGTCGCTGATCCAGATGGCGATCAGCCGCACCCGCGAGTACGACGCGGACGAGGACGGTTCCCGGCTGACCGGGGACCCGCTGGCGCTGGCGAGCGCGCTGAACAAGCTCGAGAACGGCGTCTCGGCGTACCCGCTGCAGCCGACCCCGCAGCTCCAGAACGCCAGCCACCTGATGATCGCGAACCCGTTCCGCTCCCAGGACGTCTCCCGGCTGTTCTCGACGCACCCGCCGACCGCGGACCGGATCGCGCGGCTCAACGAGATGGCCCGCGGCGGGGTCTGACCGGAACGGTCGCGACACGCGGTCCGGCGTCGCGGACGACACGCGGACCCTGTCGGAGGTCGCTGCCAGACTGACGTACGCTGACGCTCTTCCCCCTGAGCTGCGTCAGCGCGTGCTCGGCCCCGCTCCGCGACCCCTCCGGGAAGGTGTGACCCCAGCTCCATGACGACCGGTTCCGGCGACAACTTCGTCCACCTCCACGTGCACACCGAGTACTCGATGCTCGACGGTGCGGCCCGGTTGGGGGCGATGGCCGAACGGACCGCGGAGCTCGGCATGCCGGCGATCGCGATGACCGACCACGGCAACGTGTTCGGCGCCTACGAGTTCTACGCGAAGGCCAAGGCCGCCGGGATCAAGCCGATCATCGGCATCGAGGCGTACTTCGCCCCGAACATCTCCCGCTTCGAGAAGAAGGGCGCCAACTTCTACGACGGCGGCCCCGACGACGTCTCGGCCCGTGGTGCCTACACCCACATGACCCTGCTCTCGGAGTCGACCGAGGGCATGCACAACCTGTTCAGGCTCTCCACCGGGGCTTGGCGCGACGGGTTCTTCAAGCACCCCCGGATGGACCGGGAGCTGCTCGCCCAGCACGGTCGCGGCATCATCGGCACGACCGGCTGCCCCTCGGGCGAGGTCCAGGTGCACCTGCGCTACGGCAACTACGACGCCGCCCGCCAGACCGCAGCCGACTTCCAGGACATCCTCGGCCGGGAGAACTACTTCCTCGAGCTGATGGACCACGGCCTGGACATCGAGAACCGGGTCCGGGACGGCCTGCTGAAGCTCGGCAAGGACCTGGGCATCCCGCTGCTGGCGACCAACGACTCGCACTACGTCAACCAGGCCGACTCGAAGTCCCAGGAGCACCTGCTCTGCATCAACTCGGGCAGCACGATGGACATCCCGGCCGGCGATGGTCCGGGCCAGCGGTTCGCCTTCAACGGCGACGGCTACTACATCAAGTCCCCGGCCGAGATGCGGGCGCTGTGGGTCGACAAGTACGACCTCCGCGAGGCGTGCGACAACACCCTGCTGATCGCCGAGCGCTGCGACGTGGCCTTCACCGAGGGCAACGGCACCTTCATGCCGCGCTTCCCCTGCCCGGCCGGCGAGGACGAGACCTCCTGGCTGGTCAAGGAGGTCGAGAAGGGGCTCCGGTACCGGTACCCGAACGGGATCTCGGACGCGGTCCGCAAGCAGGCCGACTTCGAGGTCGGCGTGATCACCCAGATGGGCTTCCCGGGCTACTTCCTGGTGGTCGCCGACTTCATCAACTGGGCCAAGGACAACGGCATCCGGGTCGGGCCGGGGCGTGGTTCGGGTGCCGGCTCGATGGTCGCGTACGCGATGCGGATCACCGACCTGGACCCGTTGGTGCACGGTCTGATCTTCGAGCGGTTCCTCAACCCGGACCGGATCTCGATGCCCGACTTCGACATCGACTTCGACGAGCGCCGTCGTGGCGAGGTGATCCGCTACGTCACCGAGAAGTACGGCGAGGACCGGGTCGCGCAGATCGTCACCTACGGCACCATCAAGGCCAAGCAGGCGGTCAAGGACTCCTCCCGGATCCTCGGCTACCCGTTCGCGATGGGCGACCGGATCACCAAGGCGATGCCCGCCGCGGTGATGGGCAAGGACGTCCCGCTCCAGGAGATCTTCGACCCGACGCACAAGCGGTTCGGCGAGGGCGGCGAGTTCCGGACCCTGTACGACGGCGACCCCGACGTGAAGCGGGTGGTCGACACGGCCATCGGCATCGAGGGGCTCAAGCGCCAGTGGGGCGTGCACGCCGCCGGTGTGCTGATGTCCAGCGAGCCGCTGATCGACGTGATCCCGCTGCTCAAGCGCCCGGCCGACGGCGCCATGATCACCCAGTTCGACTACCCGACCTGCGAGGCGCTCGGGCTGATCAAGATGGACTTCCTCGGGCTCCGCAACCTCACGGTGCTCGACGACGCGGTGAAGAACATCGGGATCAACCGCAACGAGACGGTCGTGCTCGAGGAGCTCGAGCTCACCGACCCGCTCACCTACGACCTGCTCCAGCGCGGCGACACCCTCGGTGTCTTCCAGCTCGACGGCGGCCCGATGCGCGCCCTGCTGCGCTCGATGAAGCCGGACCAGTTCGAGGACATCTCCGCTGTCGGCGCGCTCTACCGACCGGGGCCGATGGGCGCCGACTCGCACAACAAGTACGCGCGCCGCAAGACCGGGCGGGAGCCGGTCGAGCCGATCCACCCCGAGCTGGCCGAGGCCCTCGAGGACGTCCTGGGCGAGACCTACGGGTTGATCGTGTACCAGGAGCAGGTGATGGCGATCGCCCAGAAGCTGGCCGGTTACACGCTCGGTCAGGCCGACCTGCTCCGGCGGGCGATGGGCAAGAAGAAGAAGTCCGAGCTGGACAAGCAGTACGAGACGTTCTCGGCCGGCATGGCCGAGCGCGGCTACTCTGCCGCAGCGGTCAAGACCCTGTGGGACATCCTGCTGCCGTTCTCCGACTACGCGTTCAACAAGGCGCACTCCGCGGCGTACGGCGTGGTCTCGAACTACACGGCGTACCTCAAGGCCAACTACCCGGCCGAGAACATGGCAGCGCTCCTGACGACGGTCAAGGACGACAAGGACAAGATGGCGATCTACCTCAACGAGTGTCGCCGGATGAAGATCCAGGTGCTGCCGCCCGACGTCAACGAGTCGCAGGCGAACTTCACCCCGGTCGGGAACGACATCCGGTTCGGCCTCGGGGCGATCCGCAACGTCGGCCACACCGTGGTCGACGGGATCGTCGCCGGCCGGACCGACAAGGGCCGGTACGCCGACTTCAACGACTTCATGGAGAAGGTCCCCGCGCTGGTCTGCAACAAGCGCGTGATCGAGTCGTTGATCAAGGCCGGTGCCTTCGACGACATGAAGCACAAACGCCGGGCGCTGGTCGCGATCCACGAGGCCGCGGTCGACCAGTACATCGACATCAAGAAGAACGAGGCGATCGGCCAGGACTCGCTCTTTGCCGGGCTCGAGGGCCTCGACGGCGAGGATGCCGCCGGCTTCGGGGTCTCGGTCACCGTTCCGGACATCGAGGACTGGGACAAGGCGACGCTGCTCAGCCACGAGCGGGAGATGCTCGGGCTCTACGTCAGCGACCACCCGCTGCTCGGCCTCGAGCACGTGCTCGCCGCGTCCAGCGACTGCACCATCGGTCAGCTGATGCTCGACGAGGAACGTGCCGACAACTCGACCGTCACGATCACCGGCCTGGTCACCGGCGTCCAGCGCAAGATGACCAAGCGCGGCGACACCTGGGCGATGGTGACCGTGGAGGACCTGGACGGCGCGATCGACGTGCTGCTCTTCCCGAGCGCTTACCAGCTGGCTGCCACACTTCTGACCGAGGACGCGATCATCACCGTCAAGGGCAGGTTGTCGCGGCAGAAGGACCAACCGGAGCTGCACGGCCAGGAAGTCACCCTTCCGGATCTGAACGACGGGCCGAGCGGACCGGTGATCATCTCGATGCCGTCGACCCGCTGCACCGCACCGGTGGTGGACCAGCTCAAGGATGTTCTCGCCACCCATCCCGGTATGTCGGAGGTCAGGTTGAAGCTGTTGGCCCGCCAGTCCACGACGGTGCTCCGTCTCGACGACCGGCTCCGTGTCACGCCGAGCCCGGCGCTGTTCGCCGACCTCAAGCAGCTGCTGGGGCCCGGATGTCTGGGATGAGCGGGTCACCGGTGCTTCCCAGGGTGGAACCGGCACCTCGCAACGAGCGCTTCCGGGAACCTGCGATCGATCTCAGCGTCGTGCTGGCCTGGTTCGCCGTCCTTGCCGTCGTCGGTGCGGTCGTGTGGTGGCAGGTGACTCCGCTGGCCGCCTTCACCCGCACCAAGGACAACGGGACGATGGACGAGGCACAGCTGGCTCGTCAGTTCGGCACCGACGGCTGGTTCGTCGTTGTCGCTGCCGTCGGCGGGCTGATCAGCGGTGTGGCACTGACCATCTGGCGGCGCCGCGACCCGGTCTGGACGGTGGTGCTGCTCGTCGTCGGAGGCGCGTTGGCGACGCTGGTGATGCTCGAGCTCGGACTGCTGCTGGGGCCCGCCGATCCGAAGAACGTGCTGCCGACCGTCGCGGTCGGTGCCAAGGTGCCGTTGCAGCTCAAGCCGTCGGCGCACGTGGTCTGGCTGGTGTGGCCGGGAGCGGCGGTCCTCGGATCGTTGGTGGTGCTCTGGGCGACGGGCGCCCGCCAGCCACCGCCGCCGGTCACACCTCCGCCCTGGGCGCCGCAGCCGCTCTGACGGCGTAGCCGGAACGATCCGGGTAGGGTTCGGGCGTCATCCGACGACCCGAGGGATCTGCATGTCTGACGTCACGCCGCCGCAGGAACCGACCGAGCCGACGGTCGCCCTGGAGCAGCCGGACCCGTACGTCGCTCCGGCTCCGGCCCGACGCCGGCGTCTCGGTGTGGTCGGGGTCGTTGCCGTGGTGGTCGTCGCCGTCCTCGTCGGCGGTGCGTACGCCGTGTACGCACTGCTCAACGGTGGCGGACCGAAACCCGCGGAGGCACTGCCCGCGTCGACGGTGGCGATCATCAGCATCGACCTGAACCCGTCGGCGAGCCAGAAGATCGCCGCGATCAAGACGATCCGCAAGTTCCCGGCGCTGAAGAAGAGCCTCGGTCTGCAGGCCGACGACGACCTGCGCCGTTTCATCTTCGACCGGGCGACCCGGCACGGGTCCTGCAGCTCCCTGGACTACGACCGGGACGTGAAGCCCTGGGCGGGCAAGCGGGCCGCGCTGGCAGCGGTCGACCTCGGCGCGAAGAACCCGGTGCCCGCGATCGCGTTGCAGGTGACCGATCCTGCCAAGGCGCGCGCCGACTTCGCCAAGGTCGCCAAGTGCGCCGGCACCGCGGACGACCTCGGGTACGCCGTCGGTGACGACTACCTGATCGCCAGCGACAGCACTGCGCACGCCGAGGCGATCGTGGCCGCGGCCAAGAAGCACCCGCTCTCCGACGACCCGGCGTACCAGAAGTGGACCGACGAGGCCGGCGACGCCGGTGTCATCAACTTCTACGTGGCCAAGAGCGCGGTCAGCTACCTGGGGCAGATCCTCGACTCCTTCCGGTCCGGGATCGCCGGGACTGCCGCGTCGTCGGCTTCCTCGGCGCTGCCCGGAGGCTCGGACCAGACGGCCGCGATCAAGAACCAGCTGAAGGGCTTCCGCGGCCTCGCCGGGACGGTCAGGTTCGCCGGCGGCGGCATGGAGCTGTCGTTCGCCAGCAGCGCCGGCAGGACCCCTGGTGGTGCCGGGGTCGGTCCGCAGGTCACCGCCCTTCCCCAGGACACCGCGATCGCTCTCGGGTTCGCGGTTCCGAAGAGCTACACCAAGGCCTTCTCCCAGGGTTTCGGGGGTGATGCCGGCGCAGACGGGCTCGACCAGCTGCAGTCGCTGACCGGGCTGACCCTCCCGGGTGATCTCACCGACCTGCTGGGCTCGGCGATCACGCTGTCCCTCGGCGGCGACGCACCGGCTGACCTGAACGACCTCAACAGCCCCGCGAGCCTTCCGGTCGGGATCGTGGTCCACGGCAATGCCGCCAAGGCCCGCGCCGTGCTCGCCAAGCTCGAGAACCACCTCGGGTTCAGGCTCTCCGACGTGCCGGTCATCGAGACGGGCAACAGCTCCGAGCTCGTGCTCAGCCCGTCCCGGGCGTACGCGGCTGCGCTCGAGCAGAAGGGGACACTCGGGGACTCGTCAGGTTTCCGTGACGCCGTCCCGCACACCTCGGACGCGGCCGCGATCCTCTACGTCGACTTCAACTCGGCCTGGCGCGCCGCGATCGTCAAGCTCGTCAAGGACTCGGGCGGGTCGGTCTCGGGGATCGAGAACGCGGACGCGAACACGAAGCCGCTGCGCTCGCTCGGGATCAGCTCGTGGCGCAACGGCACGATCGCCCACGGCCTGATCAAGCTGACCACCGACTAGCGCCAGCTCGGCCGGGGAGTCAGTTGGGGGACCAGCGCGTGCGGGCCACCTCGGTGGCCGGCAGGCTGGGGAGCGCCCGCATCGCCCGCATCTCCTCGAGCAGCGATCTGCGGAGCATCTGCAACCGGGTCCCGGCATCCGGCGCCTCGAGCAGCTCCTGGCGCTCGGCCTGGCTGAGCAGGCAGGTGGCGGCGAGCGAGTACGACAGGTACGTCGGGTCGTTCGGCATCGGGCCGGCGAGCACGGGCCCGCCGCGGAGCTCGGAGAGCTGCTCCCGGTAGGTCTCGAAGGTCGCCAGCGTGCGGGCAGCCTCCTCCTCGGTCGCGTCGTCGTCGCGGTCGCCGCCGTCGGCGAGGAACTCGCACTCCGCGCGCAGGTAGTCGCCGCTGCCGTCGACCGTGTTGAGCACGACCCGGTGGCGACCGGTGACCTCGATGTCGAAGCGGCCGTCGTCGTACCGCTCGGACTCGGTCAGCTGGACCAGGGTGCCGGTGCGGTGCATCGACTGCATCCCGTGGTCGCCGACCTCGTAGCCCTCGCGGATCGCCACGATCGCGAACACCCGGTCCGCGGGGTCGCTGATCGCGAGCAGATCGCGCATCAGGGCGCGGTAGCGGTCCTCGAAGACGTGCAGCGGCGTGACGACCCCCGGGAAGACGACCGCGTTGAGCGGGAACACCGGGACTGACGTCACCTGCTCAACCTAGACGACCGGCACCCGCCGGGCGGCGCTCCGGATGACCGAGCCGTGAAATCAGGGCGAACCCGGAGCACCACCTTCCCTAGACTGGCCGCATGCTTCGCAGGATCGACCTCAGGGACGTGCGCTCGGACGACGGCACCGCGTCTCCCGACTACCGCACGCTGGTGCCGCGCGCCGACTTCGACGTCGAGTCCGCGCTCGCGGTGGTGCGCCCGATCTGCGACGCCGTCCGGGACCGGGGGGTCGCTGCGATCCGCGAGTACTCGGCGAAGTTCGACGGCGTCGACTCCGAGGAGATCGCCGTCCCGGCCGCGGCTCTCGCCCGGGCGCTCGACGAGCTCGACCCGGCGGTCCGCGCCGGGCTCGAGGAGTCGATCCGCCGGCTGCGCGCGACCTGCGAGGCCGAGCTCGAGCGCGACGTGGTCACCGATCTGGGGCCGGGCGCCCGGGTCACCCAGCGGATGATCGCGGTCGACCGCGTCGGCCTGTACGTACCTGGTGGGGTGGCACCGCTGGTCTCCAGCGTCGTGATGAACGTGGTTCCGGCCCAGGTCGCCGGTGTCGGCTCGATCGCGCTGACCAGCTCTCCGCAGAAGAGCGTTCCGAACGACTGGGGCGCCGGGCTCCCGCACCCGACGATCCTGGCGGCGTGCGCCCTGCTCGGCATCGACGAGGTGTACGCCGTCGGCGGCGCCCAGGCGATCGCGATGCTGGCCTACGGTGCAGGTCCGTGCCGGAAGGTCGACCTGGTCACCGGCCCCGGCAACATCTACACCGTCTCGGCCAAACGGCTGCTCAAGGGGATCGTCGGCATCGACTCCGAGGCCGGGCCCACCGAGATCGCGATCCTGGCCGACGACACCGCGGACGCCGCGTTCGTGGCCGCCGACCTGATCAGCCAGGCCGAGCACGACCCGATGGCGGCCTCGGTGCTGGTCACCGACTCGCTCCGGCTGGCCGACGACGTCGAGGCCGAGCTGGACAAGCAGGTTGCCGCGACCCGGCACGTCGAGCGGATCCGTACGGCGCTCTCGGGCGAGCAGTCCGGGATCGTCCTGGTCACCGGGGTCGACCAGGGTCTCGACGTGGTCAACGCGTACGCCGCCGAGCACCTCGAGATCCAGACCGCCGACGCTGCCGCAGTGGCGGCACGGGTGCGCAACGCCGGCGCGATCTTCGTCGGTCCGTTCGCCCCGGTCTCGCTCGGCGACTACTGCGCCGGTTCGAACCACGTCCTGCCGACGGCCGGCTGCGCGTGCCACTCCTCGGGTCTCTCGGTCCGGGCGTTCGTGCGCGCCGTGCACGTGATCGAGTACACCCAGGACGCCCTCCTGGAGGTCGCTGACCACGTGATGACGCTCGCCGACGCCGAGGACCTGCCCGGCCACGGCGCAGCGGTGCGGGTACGCGTCGATGCGGACGCCGGTACGGGGGACAGGGACTCATGACCTGGCCGCCTCTGCGCGAAGAGCTGCAGGGCGTCGAGCCGTACGGAGCGCCCCAGCTGGACGTGCCCGTCTGCCTCAACGTCAACGAGAACCCGTACGCGCCGTCCGCCAAGGTCGTCGCGGACATCGCCACGTCCGTCGCCCAGGCAGCGAGCACGCTGAACCGGTACCCGGACCGCGAATTCACCGAGCTCCGCGAAGGCCTGGCCGCGTACCTGAACAGGTCGGGCGGTGCAGAGGTCGAGTACGGCATCACCCCGGACCAGGTCTGGGCCGCGAACGGCTCCAACGAGGTGATGCTGCAGCTGCTGCAGGCCTTCGGCGGACCCGGACGGACGGCGGTGTCCTTCGCGCCGACGTACTCGATGTACCCGGAGTACGCCCGTGACTCGATGACGGGCTGGGTCGCCGGACGGCGGCACGAGGACTTCTCCTTCGACCTCGATCACGCGGCGGCGCTCATCGCCGAGCACCGGCCGAGCGTGGTGCTGCTGCCGTCCCCGAACAACCCGACCGGGACAGCACTGCCGCACGACGTGATCGGGACCCTGTGCGACCTCGTCGGCGACAGCGGTGTCGTCGTGATCGACGAGGCGTACGCCGAGTTCCGCCGCGAGGGCACCCCGTCGGCGCTCGAGCTGCTCGGGGCGCACCGGAACCTGGTCGTCACCCGGACGATGAGCAAGGCGTTCGCCCTCGCCGGTGCCCGCCTCGGCTACCTGGCGGCAGCAGCGGAGATCTGCGACGCGCTCCGGCTGGTCCGGCTGCCCTACCACCTGTCCGCGGTGACCCAGGCGACCGCGAGCGCCGCCCTGCGACACACCGAGGAGCTGCTCGCCGGCGTCGAGGTGCTGCGCGGTGAGCGCGACCGGACGGTGGAGTGGCTGCGCGGGCAGGGTCATGCCGTCGCGGACTCGGACGCCAACTTCTGCCTCTTCGGCGTCTTCGACGACCGGCACGCGATCTGGCAGGGCCTGCTCGATCGGGGGGTCCTGATCCGGGAGACTGGTCCCGCTGGCTGGCTGCGGGTCTCGATCGGCACCGGCGCGGAGATGATGGCGTTCAAGGACGCCCTCACCGAGACCTTGACCCACCTTCTGAAAGAGGAACACCGATGAGCACCCGTACGGCGCGCCTGGAACGGCAGACCAAGGAGTCCAAGGTCCTCGTCGAGCTCGACCTGGACGGGAGCGGCACGACCGAGATCTCGACCGGCGTCGGTTTCTACGACCACATGCTCACCGCCTTCGGCCGGCACGCGCTCTTCGACCTGCGCGTGATCACCGACGGTGACACCCACATCGACGCCCACCACACGGTCGAGGACACCGCGATCGTGCTCGGCGACGCGCTGCTGGTCGCGCTCGGTGACAAGTCCGGGATCCGCCGTTTCGGCGACTCGCTGGTGCCGCTGGACGAAGCCCTGGTGCAGTGCGCCGTGGACGTCTCCGGTCGGCCCTACTGCGTGCACGTAGGCGAGCCCGAGGGACAGCAGTTCGTCTCGATCGGGGACGCCTACCTCGGTTCCCTGACCCGGCACGTCTTCGAGACCCTGGCGCACCACGCCCAGATCGCGCTGCACGTCCGGGTGCTCTCGGGGCGCGACCCGCACCACATCGTCGAGTCGCAGTTCAAGGCGGTGGCACGCGCGCTTCGCGACGCGGTCGCGCTCGACCCGCGCGAGACGGGCGTGCCCTCGACCAAGGGCACTCTCTGACCGTGTCCGGACCGGCTTCGCCGAACGTGGTCGTCCTGGACTACGGGTCCGGCAACCTGCGCTCCGCGGTGCGCGCGCTGGAGCGCGCCGGCGCGGACGTCACCCTGACCAGCGACAAGCAGAAGGCACTGGACGCCGACGGGCTCGTCGTCCCCGGGGTCGGTGCGTACGCCGCGTGCATGGCCGGCCTGCTGGCGGTCAAGGGGCCGGAGATCATCGGTCGCAGGCTCGCCGGAGGTCGTCCGGTGCTCGGCATCTGCGTCGGCATGCAGGTGCTCTTCGAGATCGGGGTCGAGCACGGGGTCACCACCGAGGGCTGCGCCGAGTGGCCGGGCACGGTCGAGCGGCTGCAGGCGCCGGTGGTCCCGCACATGGGCTGGAACACCGTCGAGGTCCCCGCGGCGACCCGGCTCTTCGACGGGGTCGCCGACCAGCGCTTCTACTTCGTGCACTCCTACGGCGTCCGGGACTGGACCTTGGTGACCAACGACCGGACCCGCCCCCCGCTGGTGACCTGGGCCCGCACCGGGTCCGTCGCCGGTGCGGGGGACAGGTTCGTCGCCGCGGTCGAGAACGGCCCACTGTGCGCCACCCAGTTCCACCCGGAGAAGTCCGGCGACGCCGGTGCCCGGCTGCTCGCGAACTGGGTCGGATCGTTGGCCCGGGTACCGGTGCCGGGGTGAGGCGTCGATGAGCAAGGAACGCGCCCGACGCCGGGAGGTCCGGGAGCACGCGGCCGCGGCGCAGGCCGACGTCCGTGCCGCGCAGCAGGCCCGCGCCGCTCGACGCAGCCGCCGCGGCGTTGCCCTGCGCCGGTTGGTTGCTCCGTTGCTGCCCGGGTCCCGCCCGGGGCAGCAGACCGGCGTCCTGGCCCAGCGCCGTCGTACCCGGATGAACCTGATCGTGGCCAGCCTGCTGTTCGCCCAGGTCGTGATCTGGATCGTGCGCCCGGACTGGCAGGCCCGGCTCGCGGGCGTCGTGATCGCGGCCATCGCGTTCCCGGTGATCGCCGCCTTCGCCTTCTGATGTCCCCCAAGACCGACCGAACCCTGGAGCTCCCGTGACCGCGTCCCCCCACCTCGAACTGCTACCGGCCGTCGACATCGCCGGTGGTCAGGCCGTCCAGCTCGTCCAGGGCGTGGCCGGGTCCGAGAAGCGTTTCGGCGACCCGGTCGAGGCCGCCCTGCGCTGGCAGGAGGCGGGCGCCGAGTGGCTGCACCTGGTCGACCTGGACGCTGCCTTCGGCCGCGGGGAGAACCGCGCCCTGCAGGCAGAGATCGTCGGGCGGCTGGACATCAAGGTCGAGATGAGCGGCGGGATCCGTGACGACGAGTCGCTGGCCGCGGCGATGCACGCGGGTTGCCGACGGGTGAACATCGGTACGGCGGCGCTCGAGCAGCCCGAGTGGTGCGCCCAGGCGATCGCCACCTACGGCGACCGGGTCGCGATCGGGCTCGACGTACGCGGCACCACGCTCGCCGCACGCGGCTGGACCCGCGAGGGTGGAGACCTCTACGAGGTGCTGACCCGTCTCGACGCCGAGGGCTGTGCCCGGTACGTCGTCACCGACGTCAACAAGGACGGCATGCTCCAGGGCCCGAACCTGGACCTGCTCCGCGACGTCTGCGCTGTCACCGACCGGCCTGTGGTCGCGTCCGGCGGCATCACCGAGCTGCACGACCTCGAAGCCCTGATGGATCTGGTCCCCATCGGGGTCGAGGGCGCCATCGTCGGTACCGCGCTCTACGAGGGCCGGTTCACCCTCGAGCAGGCACTCGGACTGACCTGGCCCGAGCGGTTCAGCGGATGACTCTCGCCGTACGGGTGATCCCGTGCCTCGACGTCGACGGCGGCCGGGTGGTCAAGGGCATCAATTTCAAGGAGCTCCGTGACGCCGGCGACCCGGTCGAGCTCGCCAAGGCGTACGACGCCGAGGGTGCCGACGAGCTCACGTTCCTGGACATCTCCGCGTCGCACGAGGGCCGGGCCACGACGATGGAGATCGTCTCGCGGACCGCGGAGCAGGTCTTCATCCCGCTGACGGTCGGGGGTGGCGTCTCCAGCGTCGCCGACGTCGACCGGCTGCTGCGGGCAGGTGCGGACAAGGTGGCCGTGAACACGGCAGCGCTGCGGCGGCCCGAGCTGATCGCCGAGATCGCCGACCGCTTCGGCAACCAGGTGCTCGTGCTCTCGGTGGACGCCCGTCGGGCTGCGGGCACGGACTCCGGTTTCGAGGTGACCACCCACGGGGGCCGCGAGTCGGCCGGGGTGGACGCGATCGCGTGGGCGGTCCGGGCGGCCGGGCTCGGGGCCGGCGAGATCCTGCTCAACGCGATGGATGCCGACGGCACCCAGGACGGCTTCGACCTGGACCTGATCCGGAGGGTGCGGGCCGAGGTCGGGATCCCGGTGATCGCCAGCGGCGGGGCCGGCGCGCTGTCGCACTTCGCTCCGGCGGTCGACGCGGGCGCCGACGCGGTGCTCGCGGCCACGGTGTTCCACTTCGGCACGTTGCGGATCGCCGAGGTCAAGCAGTCGCTCGCGGCAGCCGGCCACCCGGTGCGCTGAGGCTGGCGGCGAGCGGCTCAGGTGCCAGGGATCCAGCAGAACCCGTAGCGCTGACCGGCCTTCCACTGGGCCGGAGTCGGCCACTCGAAGCTCCACCGCAACCGGAAGACGTTCTTGGCGAGCCGGGCCTCGATGTCCCGGCAGGCGCTGCTCGCCGTCGCGCCGGGTCGCTTCGCGAGGTAGCGGACGTGCGCGGGCAGGTCGATCGTCGCGACCGCTCGCCAGGTGTGTGCTGCGGAGCAGGTCAGGCGGTGGAAGCCGGCGGCCGACGGCGCCGCGGTCCCGCAGGTTCCGAATCGGGCGAGTGCTCCGGATCGCGCGAGCAGCCCCCGGGTGTGCTGCGGCAGGGCGGCGAACTGGTGGGCGTCCGCGGCGATGACCAGGTCGCACCGGAACCAGCGGGCACCTAGCGCGCTGCCCGACGCCGTCGGGCTGAACCAGACCGCCTGGACCCGGCTGAGCCGCTGGACCTCGGTGCTGCCGCCGACGTGTGCGTCGACCTTGCGGCGGCAGGTCCGGCCGACGATGCTCTGGACCCTCGTCGAGCCCATCGCCCGGACGTGACCACCGATCGTGAGCGGGATGCGTCCGACGTAGACCGTCACGGCCGTGTGGCGTCCGCGGCACGGGACGGCTTTCGCCGTGCTGGACAGCTGGAGTGCTGCTGCGATGTCGAGGTCGTAGCAGGCGTGGTTCGCCGGAGCCGCCGGTGGGTTTCCGGTCGGGGCGCCCGACGGTCTCGACGGCGCTGACGAGCCGTGGCTGCAGCCGGTCAGGCTCGCCACGGCAAGGACGAGAGCGATCGCGGCCAGGACCTTGCGAGACATCGTCACCGGTCGGTCTGCGCCCAGCAGATGGACCGCCGGTTCCCCGTCGACCACTGCGGCTCGCGGAACCAGGTGAAGCCGAAGTTGAAGTCGTGCGGGTACTTCAGCCATCCGCTGACCGATTCGCGGCAGTAGTCGCGGGACTTGACCTGGACGATCCGGTCACCCGGGTACGGCGTGCTCGGCTCACCGATCTTGACCGTCGTCACGGCACGCCAGGTGTGCTTCTGCGAGCACGGCACCTTGGCGCCCCGGGTGACACCGTTGCCCAGCGAACACGTGAGCCAGGCATCGGGCGGCACCTCGACGTCGAACATGCCCTTGGTCCGTTCGGGGAGGTCGCGCAGCGACGTCGCCCCGACCGGAACGCCGATCACGTCGCACCGGTACCAGCGCGCACCGCGCTTCCAGCCGAGCTTCGAGGGCCGGAACCATGCCCAGCTCATCTGGATCCGCATTGCCAGGCTGTCGTCCGCGCCGAGGTAGGCACCGAAAGCCTTGGTGCAGGTCTGGTACACGAACTTCCCGTGCCGGCTGTCGTCGTACGACGAACCGGTGGAGGCAGGCAGCGTCCCGACGGCGAACGTCTGCGCGGTGTGCGCCTTCGAGCAGGGCACGATCTTGGCGTGGTTGCTCGGGTAGGAGACGTCGGTGGCCTGCAGGTCGCGACAGACGCCGGTCCGTGGCGCTGCAACCTTGTCGGACTCGTTGTCGTGGTGCAGGGGGTTGCTGCACCCTGCGGCGAGGAGCCCCAGGACGAGCAGTCCGAGCAGTGGACGTCGCATCGTCCCTCCTCAGGCCAGCAACGCCGAGATCGTACCGCCCAGCTCGTACGCCGATCCCAGGTGCTCGTCCGTGGGGTCGCCGAGGACCTCGAGGACGCCGTACCCCTGACGCCAGCCGAGGGCCCCGGTGATCGCCAGCACTGATCGGACGGCGCCGACGGTGTCGTACCGACCGTGCACGTAGAGGCCGAACGGGCGGCCGGCGGTACTGCCCGAGGAAGCTCCAGCGGCACCGCTCGGATCGAGTGCTCCGCCGATCTGCAGGAACATCGAGTCGAACACGTGCTTCAGCGCGCCGGACATGTAGCCGAAGTTGGCGCTGGTTCCCAGCACGTAGCCGTCCGCGCCGAGAAGGTCGGCTGCCGTGGTCTCCAGCGCTGCACGTACGACGACGTCGACGTCCTCGATCTCGGGGTCGCTCGCCCCGGCGACGACCTGCGCGGTCAGCGCCGCGAGCGACGGCGTCGGGGAGTGGTGGATCACGAGCAGCGTGGACACAGGGATGAGGCTATCTAGTGGCAAGCGGCCCTTCCGGTTGACGGAGCTGTCGACCGAAAGCGCGCCGCGAGTTCGGCGACCAGCACTACTCCCGGTCGAACCTCTCATCGGTCTGCGGGTCGTACAGTCGGGTCCCGCGGCTGATACAGACGTCGATGATCGCGTTCACCGTGTCCGTGCCAGCACCGCGGAGACTGACGAGGACATGCTTGTCGGACCACACGACCTCGAACATTCCGACGTCTGTCGGCGACTCCCAAACGACCCACTCGTGCTCACCATTCGGTTCCCGCACTGCCTCTGGAAAGGTGGCGAGGATCGCGAGCAGGATCTGGTCAACTCCGATGACGTCGATTCCGTCGACCGACTCCCCGCTGACAAGAGCCTGGTAGGTCGCCTGTGGCTCTGGCCGGATATCGCGGGAATCTCGCCAGAACGCCAGGTCGTAGCTCACGCGCCGATGAGATCACGGAAGGTCGTTGTGGCGCCTGGATGAGCCCCACGCCCAGATTTCTCTCAGCTGTCCCAAAATATGAGACCGATACGCCCTGCTATGAGCAGTAATGTCGGTGGGTATCCCTAGCGTTGTTCCTATGAGTTCGGGGATCGATGAGGGGTACGGGGCGCCGGTGGTGCATCCGTTGGTGCGGCTGGTCGAGGTGATCCGGGGCGGGTTGGACCAGTACGGGGCGGCGAATGCTTGGACG
>JAOPXD010000077.1 GCA_025965315.1 Marmoricola sp. | reverse complement strand
CCGAGGTGCCTGGCCTGTGGTGGATGCAGCCGGAGCGGATGTCGCTCTACGGCACGACGTTGTGGGACGAGCTGTCGGTCGAGCAGCGGATCGAGCTCTCCAAGCACGAGGTCGCCTCGATCGCGAGTGTCGGGCTCTGGTTCGAGATCGTGCTGATGCAGCTGCTGCTCAAGGACGTCTACCGCAGCGATCCGACCTCGCCGCGCACCCACTACGCACTCACCGAGATCGCTGATGAGTGCCGGCACTCGACCATGTTCGGACGCGCGATCGGGAAGTTCGGGGTGCCGGCGTACGGGCCCCGCGAACCGATCCACACGATCGCCAGGCTCGGCCCCGCCGTCCTGCGCGGTGCGAGTGCGTACGCCGGCATCCTGATCGGCGAGGAGCCGGTCGACCGCTGGCAGCGCGCAGCGATGGGGGATGAGAACCTCCAGCCGCTGATCAGGATGGTCTCCCGGATCCACGTCGTCGAGGAGGCGCGGCACGTCACCTTCGCCCGTGACGAGCTCGAGAAGGCCGTCCGCCAGATGACGAAGCGCGAGCGGCTCTGGCACCAGACCGTCACCGCCCAGATCGCCTACGCGACGATGCGCTCGCTGGTGCACCCCGACGTGTACGCCTCGGTCGGGATCGACCCGATGACCGGACGTCGCGCCGCGCTGTCGAACCCGCACTACCGGGCGACGATCGGCTGGATGGGCGAGAAGGTCGTGCCCTACCTCGAGGAGCACGGGATGATTCCGGCGTCGGGACGAAATCGTCGGATCTGGCAGGCATCGTTCCTGTTGCCGCGGGACTGATTCACGACTGATTCCGTTACGAACTGGTTTCGTAGCCACGGATTCCCGCTGTTTTGGTCCGCGCGGTGACAGGATGCCTCCACCGAACACACCGGAGGTAGCAAAGATGAAGTTGCGTGGATCCCTGGCCATCACCACTGCCGTGGTCGCCGGACTCGCCCTGACGGGTTGCGGGTCGAGCTCGCTCGACACGGGCGCTCACAAGAGCACCAAGGTCACGATCAAGGTGGACAAGGCGGCCGCTGCGCTGGTGCCGGCTGCCCTGAAGAGCAAGGGCACCCTGACGGTGGGAAGCGACGCCAGCTACGCACCGAGCGAGTTCCTCGCCGGCGACGGCAAGACCATCGAGGGCTTTGACGTCGACCTGTTCAAGGCCGTGGCCAAGGTGCTCGGGCTCAAGGCCGACTTCCAGAACGCCAGCTTCGACACGATCATCACCGGCGTCCAGGGCAACAAGTACGACGTCGGTGTCTCCAGCTTCACGATCAACTCCGACCGCGAGAAGCAGGTCAACATGGTCAGCTACTTCAACGCCGGCGTGCAGTGGGCGGCGACTCCCGCGAAGGCCGGAAGCGTCGACACCACCAAGCCGTGCGGTCTGAACGTCGCGGTCCAGAAGGGCACCACCGAGCTCGAGGACAACCTGCCGCCGCTGCAGAAGGTTTGCAAGGCGGCCGGCAAGCCGATCCACGTGCTCGTCTACGACAAGCAGGACGCAGCAACCGCGGCCGTCGTTGCCGGCAAGGCCGACGCGATGCTGGCTGACTCCCCGGTGATCGCCTACGCGGTGCACCAGGCCAGCGGCAAGCTGTCCGCCGTCGGTGACATCTACGACTCGGCGCCCTACGGCTACGTGGTCTCCAAGCCGAACACGGCCCTGGCCAACGCCATCGCGCTGGCGCTGCAGGACCTGAAGAAGAGCGGCGACTACAGCGCGGTCCTGAAGAACTGGGGCGTATCCCAGGGCGGCATCACCGAATTCGCTGCGAACCCGCCGGCATCGTGACCTCGGAGACCGTTGGCTCCTCCGTCCCCGGCGCTGCCGGGGGCGGGGAGCAGCGGCCGGGGACGATTGATGCAGTTCCGGTGCGACACCCGGGGCGGTGGGTAGCGGTCGCGGTCCTTGCCGTGCTGGCCGTGATGCTGGTCAACCTGATGGTCAACAACGACGCCTTCCAGTGGTCGTTCGTCCGGCAGGCGATGATCCAGTCGCCGGTGATCCGAGGACTGCTGCTGGGCACGTTGCTCGTGACTGCAGTGGCGATGCTGATCGCCGTCGCCCTCGGCGTGACCCTCGCGGTGATGCGGCTCTCGGACAACCCGGTCCTGGCCGGTTCGGCATTCGTGTTCATCTGGTTCTTCCGCGCGATCCCGCGTTACGTGCTGCTCTTCATGATGGGCACGCTCGGGATCCTGTGGCCCGGCGGTCTCCCGATCGGGGCGCCGCTGGGCCACCAGATCGCCTCGCTGTTCGGTGGGTCCGGCGACCTGGCCTTCACCACGATCGACGCCAACCAGCTCTTCAGCGGCATCTTCTGCGGCATGCTCGGCCTCGGCCTCTCCGAGGCCGCCTACATGGCGGAGATCGCTCGGGCCGGGATCCTCTCGGTCGACCCGGGCCAGCGCGAGGCGGCATCAGCTCTCGGGATGAGCAACGCCAGGGCGATGCGACGGGTGGTGCTGCCGCAGGCGATGCGGGTCATCGTGCCGCCGACGGGCAACGAAACGATCGCCATGGTCAAGGACACCTCACTGCTGCTCGCGGTCCCGGTCACCAGCGAGCTCTTCTACCAGCTCCAGTCGATCGGGTCGCGGACCTTCCACACCTTCCCGGTCGCTGTGGCCGCGGTGATCTGGTACCTGATCATCTGCTCGGTCCTGATGGTCATCCAGTCCCGCATCGAGGGTTACTTCGGGCGCGGCTTCGGCTCGAGGCTGACGCCAGCGGATCAGGGAACCCGAGCCCGGATGCTCGGGTTGGCCGGCGGTGGCCCTCGATGAGCGACAAGCCGCTCGTCCACGCGGTCAACGTGCACAAGGCCTTCGGCCCGACCATCGTCCTCAAGGGCGTCGACCTCGATGTGGTGGCCGGCGAGGTGGTCTGCCTGCTCGGGCCTTCCGGCTCGGGCAAGACCACGTTCCTGCGCTGCATCAACCAGCTGGAGACCATCCAGGGGGGCAGGATCTGGATCGACGGCGAGCTGGCCGGCTACGAGGAGAAGGACGGTCGGCTGCACCGGCTGCACGAGAAGCGGATCGCCGCCCAGCGCCGCGAGATCGGGATGGTCTTCCAACGCTTCAACCTGTTCCCGCACATGACCGCTCTGGAGAACGTCATGGAAGCGCCGGTGCAGGTGCGCGGTCGATCCAAGGCCGAGGCCGAGAAGCGGGGACTCGAGCTGCTCGAACGGGTCGGGCTCAGCGACCGCTGCGACTACTACCCGGCCCAGCTCTCGGGTGGACAGCAGCAGCGGGTCGCCATCGCCCGCGCGCTGGCGATGGACCCGAAGCTGATGCTGTTCGACGAGCCGACCTCCGCGCTCGACCCCGAGCTGGTGGGTGACGTCCTCAAGGTGATGCGCGAGCTGGCCCAGGCGGGCATGACGATGATCGTGGTGACCCACGAGATGGGCTTCGCCCGCGAGGTCGCCGACCGGGTCGTGTTCATGGACGACGGGGTCGTCGTCGAGCAGGGTGCTCCGCTGGACATCATCAACAACCCGCAGCACGAGCGCACGAAGTCGTTCCTCTCCAGGATCCGCAAGGAGAACGACGAGAACGCCGCCGCCCTCGAAGCCCGGGCGGCCGCCGAGAAGCTCTGAGACTCAGAGCAGGCGGGACAGGAACTGCTTCGTCCGGGCGTGCTGGGGATCGGCGAGCATCGGGCCCGGCTCGCCCTCCTCGAGGATCAGGCCACCGTCCATGAACACCAGCCGGTCGGCGACCTCGCGGGCGAACCCGATCTCGTGGGTCACGACCACCATCGTCATGCCCTCGTCGGCGAGCAACCGCATCACGCCGAGGACGTCCCCGACCAGCTCGGGGTCGAGCGCCGAGGTCGGCTCGTCGAAGAGCATCATCATCGGATCCATCGCGAGTGCCCGGGCGATCGCGACCCGCTGCTGCTGACCTCCGGACAGCTCGTGCGGGAGCGTGGCCTCCCTGTCGGCGAGACCGACCTTCTCCAGGTTCGCGCGAGCCACGGTTTCGGCTTCGGCCCGGTTCCGGCCCCGGACCCGTTCCTGGGCGAGACACAGGTTGTCGAGCACCGTCAGCCGCGGGAAGAGGTTGAACGACTGGAACACCATCCCGACCCGCGAGCGCACCTCGGCCAGGTCGGTCGCCGGGTCGCAGACATCGGTCCCGGCGACCAGGATGGTGCCGGAGGTGGGGGTGACGAGCCGGTTCAGGCAGCGCAGCAGCGTCGACTTCCCCGACCCGGAAGGCCCGATCACGCAGACGACCTCGCCCGCGCGGACCTGCAGGTCGACACCCTTGAGCACCTCGACCTCGCCGAACGACTTGTGGAGCCCGCGGACGTCGATCGCGGCCGGCGTACTCATTGCACCGTGAAGTACTTGTCGTGGATCCCGGCGTAGGTCCCGTTCGCGCGGAGCCTGGTGAGACCGATGTTCACGGTGCCGTACAACCCCGGGTTCGCCTGGGCCACGACGAAGGCGATCTGCTCGTCGGTCGTGTACTTCTCCCGGAGCACCCCGACCCCGCGGTCGGCGAGCACCAGGTTCGGGTACAGGTCCTGGACGATCGCTGCGACTCCCCGGTTCTTCAGGGCTGCCTCCAGGCGCACCGGGTCGTCGAACACGACGACGTGAACCTTCGGTGCGTTCGCGGTGACGTACGCCTTCGCCCGCGTGCCCGCCAGGACGCCGACCTTCCTACCGTTCAGCTCGGTGAGGGTTCCGATCGACGACCCGTTCGGCACCAGCAACGTCAGCGCCGTGGTGTCGTACGGGTTCGTGTACCGGAGCTTCGGGTCGAGCCCGGTCCCGACCACCAGGCCGTTCGCGTCCAGGTCGCAGTCACCGGCGAGCAGCGCCTGGCCAGAACCCACGGCGGTGCTGCTCCTGGTGACCACCGACAGGTGCAGCCTGATCTCGTGCGCCAGAGCGGTGAGCAGGTCGAGGTCGAAGCCCGCCGCCGGGGAGCCCGCGGCAGCCTCGTACGGCGGGTGCGGGACCGAGGTGCAGACGGTCAGGGTCCCCGGCTTCACCAGGTGCAGCACAGGGGTGTCGTCGGGAGCACGGGACCCGCAGGCAGCGAGCAGCGGAAGGACGGCCAGGGCGCGCAGCGCTCGCCTCATGCTGTGCCCGTAGGCAGGATCCCGAGCTCGACGAGGTCGTCGTGCGACTCCAGGACGTCGCAGCAGCCGAAGCCGGTGAACCACCGACGGGTGCGTTGCCACGTGTCGGCGTCGAAGGCGTCGATCAGCGCCGAGGCATCCTGCTCCCTCAGGGCACCGGCGGTGTCGCCACCATCCAGGCAGACCCGGGTCGCGACCAGGAGGTTCAGGAACCCGTGGTGGTCGAAACCTGTCTCCGCGTCGCGGTGCGCGACCGCCCGGTGCAACCCTGCCGTGGCCTTGAACGGCAGCTCCCGGTCGAGGACGGCGTCGATGCAGGTGGCGAGCTCGTCCACGCTCGGGAAGGCATCGGCAGTGACGCCCCCGGTCCGGAACTTCGCGCGCACCTCGGCCGACCCGAGCTCGTCCAGCGCGCTCAACCAGCCGTGGGTCGGTGACCCGGTCCAGCGCGGGAGCTCGACGTACACCTCGACCTCGGAGAGGTCCTCCTCGACGGCGTCCAGACCGGTGAGGACCCGGCGGGCGTTGTGGGCAAGGTCCTCCTCGTCCCGCAGCGCGAACTCGATCGCTCGCAGCCGGAGCAACGGCGAGCGGCTCGCCCAGCGCACCGCCGGTCCGATCGCCCCGGCACCGCCGGTCACCAGGAGGTTCAGGTCCAGGACCTCGTCCTGGTCGCGGTCGTCGAGCACGTCGATCAGGTCCGGGATCCGGACGTCGGGGGCGACGAAGCCGCCGAGCAGGGCGGCGTAGTCGCTGTTCCGGTGGGACTCGTGCTCGGCGAGCGCTCGGTCCAGCGGCACGCTCGTGGGCGGGAAGAGGGAGGCGTCGTCGACGAGTCCGGTCAACCAGGCGGGCACGCTCACAGGGCCACGCTAGCGGCCGGTGTAGATTCTGCCCCGAGGTACTCAGGGGAAGCCGGTCCGAATCCGGCGCTGACCCGCAGCCGTAGGTCCCATCGAAGTCGATCGTGACGTCGATGAGGGCGAGCCGGAACGCCTGAGCAGCTCGTACGGCTCCCACCACCCGTCGAGGTCACGGGGCGGAGCCTGGATGCGGTGCATCCAGGTCCTCCTCCGACCAGGAGTTGAAGAGACCATGAAGTCCCGACTGTCGATCGCCCTGCTGCTCGCCGCGGCGGCTCTCGTCGTACCCGCTCCGTCGTACGCCGCGGCCTGCTCCTCGACGACGGGGGTGACGGTCGTCGTGCAGTTCCCCGACGGGCACACCGAGAGCGGCTGCGCGCCAGGGAACCCGTCCAGCGGGTACCACGCTCTCAACGCTGCCGGGTTCTCGACCGATCTCGTCACCGCCGGCGGCGGGATCGGTGCGCTGTGCCGGATCGACGGGCAGCCGACGAACGCGAGCTGCCACAGCATGCCGGCGTCCAACGCCTACTGGGCCTACTTCCACGCCAAGCGAGGCGGTTCCTGGAGCTACAGCAACGAGGGTGGCGGCAGCTACGACCCGGCGCCCGGGTCCGTCGAAGGGTGGGCTTTCGGAGCCGGAACAGCGCCGACGACAGCTCCGCCGGCCGCCGTCGTGAGCACGCCCAAGCCGACCCCGACGAAGAAGCCGACGGCCACGCCGACCAAGGCTGCAGCGAAGCCGCACGCGACCCCGA
This sequence comes from Marmoricola sp., assembly GCA_025965315.1. Classification (GTDB taxonomy): domain Bacteria; phylum Actinomycetota; class Actinomycetes; order Propionibacteriales; family Nocardioidaceae; genus Marmoricola. The sequence continues at coordinate 455 of JAOPXD010000077.1, read as the reverse complement.
CGCCGACCCAGACCTCAACCTCAACCCCAGGCACGACCGCGTCAGCCACGCCGACCCCGACGGCCAAAGCGACGCCGACCGGCACCAGCTCACCCACCCCGAGGTCGAGCGCGAGCGCCGGCTACACCGTCGTGAACCGGGCTGCGGGGATGGGCGAGCACGACACCCCGCCGCGAAAGAACTCCGGCTCGGGCGGGCTGTCCTGGATCTGGGGAGTCGTGCTGCTCGCGGCCGTCCTGGCCGTTGCCGGCGTGACCGCCCTCCGCCGGCGCCGGGGCTGAGGTGGCACCTGCCTCGCTGCTCCCACGGGCGCTGCACCCGCTGGCGTGGTGGGGGTGGGCGATCGGCGTTGCGGTAGCCGCGAGCATGACCGGCAACCCGTTGCTGCTGGGCCTGATCGTGGGCGTGGTCTGGGTCGTCGTCGCCGCCCGGCGTACCGATTCGCCGTGGGCACG
>JAOPXD010000097.1 GCA_025965315.1 Marmoricola sp. | reverse complement strand
GCTCCCGAGCGTCGGCCGCCGCCGCGGGAGCCGAGGTAGCTCCCGACCACGGCTGCTCCGAGGTCGTCGAGCTCCGGTGCGACCACGGTGCCGTCGACCCGACGGGCCATCTGCTCGATGAACCGGGCCAGGCCGGGGTCCTCGCCGAGCTTGAAGAAGGTCGTCTGGGCGCCGAGCCGACCGGCGTTGTCGAGCTCGCGGACGCTGTACGCGATCGTCAGCGGGTGCGGCGGGTAGGAGAAGTAGACCTCGCCGTCGGGTTCGAGGTGCGAGGTTGGCTCCCCGTCGGTCACGATCAGCAGCACCGGCTGCGCGTTCGGGTGCTTGCGGAAGAACCGGTTGGCCAGCAGCAACCCGTGGTGCAGGTTGGTGCCCTTGGCCCACATCGAGTCCAGCGCGGTCAGCTGCTCGATCTCCATCACCTCGGCATGACGGCCGAAGCCGATCAGCTGCAGGTGGTCACCGCGGAACCGGCTCGTCACCAGCTGGTGCAGCGCGAGCGCGGTCCGCTTCATCGGCACCCAGCGCCCGTCCATCGCCATCGAGAACGACGTGTCGACCAGCAGCGCGACGGCGGCCTGGGTACGGGCCTCGGTCTCCATCACCTCGATGTCGGCCATCTCGAAGAGGCGCCCGCCTGCGTCGTCACCGGCAGCGCGTCGTCGTACGGCGTTCAGGACCGTGCGCGGGATGTCCCACGGCTCGGTGTCACCGAACGCCCACTCCCGGGTCGCCCCGGACCGTTCACCGGCGGCACCCGCCTGGCGCAGGTCGCGCTGGCCCTGGCGGCCGGAGATCCGGGTCGCGACGTCCTTGAGCAGCGCCTTGCCGAGCTGGCGCATCGCCTTCGGGGACAGCTTCAGCTGACCGTCCGAGGACCGCTTGAGGTACCCGGAGTCGCGCAGCGAGCGCTCGAGCTCGGCAAGGGTCCGGGCATCGACAGCCGCCTCGTTGCCGAGCTGCCGGGCCAGCTTGTCCAGGTCGAGGTCGTCCATCCGGGCTCCGCCGTAGGACTGCGAGAGCTGCTCGGCGAGGTCGTCGAGCTCCGCCAGGTCCTGAAGGACGCCGGTGCCGTCACCCAGACCGAGACCGTTCGAGCTCCCGGGCTCGCCGCCGAACTGCTCGGACCCGCTCCAGTCCTCGCCGGGCCGCAGTGCCTGCAGATTCGCGTCCAGCCGGTTCAGCCCCTCCATCAGCTCGGGCGAGCCGAAGGCCTGCGCGGAGAGCTCCATCAGCTCCTGGCGCTGCTCGGCGCTCATCGAGTTCATCATCCGCTGGGCCGCCGCCGAGCGCTGGGCGAGCGCGTCCATCAGCTCGTCGATGTTCGTCGGGTTCTCCGGGAAGAAACCGCCGTGCTGGTCCATGAACGCACGGAAGTCCTCGGGTGTGTCGAGACCCTGACGGTTCTTCTCGAGGAGCTCGTTGAGATCGGTGAGCATCTCGTTGATCGCGGCGCGGTCGGCGTCGGTGGCACCCTCCATCGCCTGCTTCATGCCCTTGAACCGCTGGTCGAGCATCTCCCGGCCGAGCAGGTCCTTGATCTTCTCGTAGTCGGCCCGGGCCTCGGGACTCTGCCAGTCGTACTCGGCGAGCTCGCTCACGGCAGCCGCCGTCGAGGCGGGCAGCCCCTCCATCTGCATCTCCCGGAAGGCGCGGTCGCCGTCGTCCATGGTGACGTCGCGGGCCAGCTGCTGACGCTCCGCGAGAACCGCCGCGTCCAGCAGCTCGCGGACCTCGTTCAGGGTTCCGTCGAGGTTGTTGCGCTGCAACAGCTCCTGCCGTTTGCGGGCGACCTCGCGGGCGAGCTCGTCCAGGCCGCGCCGGTCCTGGCTGCCCCGGCGCAGGAACTCCTGCATCGCCCGCTCCGGGGAGTACCCGGCCATCACGTCCTCGCCGATGTGGTCGAGCGCCTCGGCGAGGTCGACCGGCGGCGCGAGCGGGTCCGGGCCGCCGTAGTAGCGGCCGTACCGAGCCCGATGACGATCGCCGTGCCGGCGTGGGCTAGCCACCGTAGACCGTCTCCCCCGGTCCCTCGTCCTTGGCGACCTTGCGGGCCAGGTACAGGCCCTCGAGAGCCAGCTCGATCGCGCCGGCGCGCTGGCCGTCGTTGGTGGCACCGAGCCGCTCGGCGATCTGGTCGTACAGGTCGGACTCGCTGGCCTCGCTGGGCGGCAGCTCGGGAAGGCTCGCCAGCAGGTCGGCCGCGGTGACCTGCTCACCGGTGGTGACCGCGGCGTCGTCCTCGAGCGCGCTGACCAGCAGGGCCAGGTCCAGCCCGGCGAGGTGCTCCCGGACGGTCTCTGCCGTCGACGTACGCAGCAGGTGCGTCAGGATCTCGGCCTCGCGCCCCTCCTCGCCGGTCTCGAACTCGACCTTGCCGCCGAGCACGTCGACCGCGGTCTGGAGGTCGACGACCCGGGCGACCGCGTGCGGCTCGCCCTGCGAGGTGGCGCGGTGCAGCGCGGCGGCGCCGATGGTCTCGGCACCGGCGATCGCGAACCGGGCGCTGACCCCGGAGCGCTGGTCGACCGACTGGCTCTGCCGCAGCGCCCGGGTGAACCGGGCCAGGATCTCGATCAGGTGGTCGGGGACCTCGGCCACCAGGTGCGCCTCCTGGCGGATCACAGCGACCTCGTCCTCGATCCTGACCGGGTAGTGGGTGCGGATCTCGGCGCCGAACCGGTCCTTGAGCGGGGTGATGATCCGGCCGCGGTTGGTGTAGTCCTCCGGGTTGGCGCTGGCGACGACCAGGACATCGATCGGCAGCCGGAGCACGTAGCCACGGATCTGGATGTCGCGCTCCTCCATCACGTTGAGCATCGCGACCTGGATCCGCTCGGCCAGGTCGGGGAGCTCGTTGATCGCGACGATGCCGCGGTGGCTGCGCGGGATCAGACCGAAGTGGATCGTCTCCGGATCGCCCAGCGACCGGCCCTCGGCGACCTTCATCGGGTCGACGTCGCCGATCAGGTCCGCGACGCTGGTGTCCGGGGTGGCCAGCTTCTCGGCGTACCGCTCGTCGCGGTGGCGCCAGCTGATCGGCAGGGCGTCGCCCTCGG
>JAOPXD010000168.1 GCA_025965315.1 Marmoricola sp. | reverse complement strand
CTCCTGATGGCCGCTGAGCGCACCGAGGTCCAGGTCGACGTGGAGGGCCGGACGCTGACCCTGGTGAACCTGGAGAAGGTGATGTACCCGCGCACCGGGACCACCAAGGCGGAGGTCCTCAATTACTACGCACGGATCGCGCCGCTGATGCTGCCGGTGCTCGCCGACCGCGCCGTGACCAGGATCCGCTGGCCGCACGGGACCGGCGACAAGAGCTTCTTCGAGAAGAACGTCCCCGGTGGGACGCCGAGCTGGGTCCGGGTGGTGACGGTGCCGACCTCGGGCTCGCGCACGGCGAGCAAGGAGGACGGCGAGCTCCGGTTCCCAGTCGTCGACTCGCTCGCGACGCTGACCTGGCTGGTCAACCTGGCCGCGCTGGAGCTGCACATCCACCAGTGGCGGGTCGACGACGACGGCCGGCCGGTGAACCCGGACCGGATGGTGATCGACCTCGACCCCGGCGAACCGGCCGGGCTGATGGAGTGCTCGCAGGTCGCGCTCCTGGTCCGGGACCGGCTCGAGGCCGAAGGCCTGTCGGCGCGTGCGGTGACCAGCGGGTCCAAGGGCCTGCACCTGTACGCCGACCTGGACGGCGCACGCAGCTCCGACGAGATCCGCGACCTCGCCAAGGACCTCGCCGAGGAGATCGAGGCGTCGCACCCGACGCTGGTCACGTCCCAGATGACCAAGGCTCGTCGTGGCGGCAAGGTCTTCTTCGACTGGTCGCAGAACGTCGGCGCCAAGACGACGATCGCTCCGTACTCCCTGCGCGGCCGGGAGTACCCGACGGTGGCGGCGCCCCGGACCTGGGACGAGATCGAAGCCGGCGCCGAGGACCCGCTCGGTCTCGACCAGCTCCGGTTCGACGAGGTGCTCGATCGCTCGTCCGACTAGAGCGCTTTACATTCCGGGCGAATCGGGCCAGATTACTGGTGCCACCGGGATCGGGCCGGGCTGGAGCACTGACGAGGGAGCACGACATGAAGACATCTGCCACCGCACGCCTCTGGATCTGCCTGCTGGCGACAATTGCCGTCATCGCGGCCGGCCTCGGTGCCGGCCTCTCGACGGCGTCCGCCGCGCCATCCGGTCTCGGCCTGTTCAAGTGGCATGGCCACCAGGTCTGCACCACGACTCCCGCACCAGGACACGCCGCGTGCCACGCGGAGATCCTGGTCAACTCCCAGGGCACCGCGCTGGCCTCGGCCACGCCGCCGGCGACCGCGCTGACCGCTGGCCAGCTCGAGAACGCCTACAAGCTCACCGGTCTCACGTCGGGTGGACGCACGATCGCGATCGTCGACGCGTACGGCTACCCGAACCTCGAGCGCGACCTGGGCGTCTTCCGCGCCCAGTTCGGGTTGCCGGCCTGCACCAAGGCCAACGGCTGCCTGCGGATCCTCAACCAGAGCGGCGGCGCCCCGAACGCGCTGTCCCCGGCGTTCAACGCCGGCTGGGGCGGCGAGCAGGCGCTCGACGTGCAGGCAGTCTCGGCAGCCTGCCCGGACTGCAAGATCGTGATGGTCGAGGCCAACAACACCTCGTTCGCGAGCCTGGGTGCGGCCGAGAACACGGCCGCCAAGCAGCCCGGCGTCGTCGCGATCTCGAACAGCTACGGCGGCGGCGACTCCTCGGACGCGACGTACTCCAAGTTCTACAACCACCCGGGCATCGCGGTCACCGCCTCGACCGGTGACGACGGTTACCAGGGTGCGAGCTACCCCGCGTCCTCGCAGTACGTGACCGCGGTCGGCGGCACCACGCTGGTGGCCGACATCAGCGCGCGCGGTTGGTCGGAGTCGGTGTGGAGCGGCGCTGGTTCGGGCTGCTCCACGGTCAACGCCGCCCTTGCTGCTGCGGCGCCCTTCAGCACCGGCTGCGCCAAGCGCGCGATGGCCGACGTCGCCGCTGCGGCGGACCCCGCCAAGGGCGGCCTCGCGGTGTACTACCCGACCAGCCGGTCCGCCTCGACCTGGGGCCAGATCGGCGGGACCAGCGAGGCTGCTCCGATCATCGCCGCGGTCTACGCGCTCTCGGGCAACACCACGGGCTACGCCAACGCACTGCCGTACGCGCACCCGGGCAACCTGTTCGACGTCACCACCGGGAGCAACGGCACCTGCCCGACCGTCCAGTGGTGCACCGCCCGCGCAGGCTGGGACGGTCCGACCGGGCTCGGCACCCCGAACGGCGCCAGCGGCTTCTGACCTCTCGCGGCACGGCGGTCGCGCGGGGGCAGGTAACCTTCCCCCTTGTGGCAGCACGCGACTACGACTCCGAGATCAAGCAGCTCCAGGCGACCATGGTCACCATCGGGAAGGTGCTCGATCTCGACGCCATGCGCCGAGAGATCGCGACCCTCAGCGAGGACGTCGCGGACCCCAACCTGTGGGACGACCAGGCCAACGCCCAGCGGGTCACGGGTCGGCTCTCGGTGCTCCAGGGGGAGGTCGACCGCTTCGTCGCGCTGAGCACCCGGCTCGAGGAGGTCGAGCTGATGGTCGAGATGGCGACCGAGGAGGCGGACACCGCCGCGCTGGCCGATGCCGACTACGAGCTCGGCCGGATCTCCACCGCCGTCGAGACGCTCGAGGTCCGCACCCTGCTCTCCGGCGAGTACGACGCCCGGGAGGCGATCATCTCGCTGCGTTCCGGTGCCGGTGGCGTCGATGCCGCCGACTTCACCGAGATGCTGATGCGGATGTACATCCGTTGGGCCGAGCGCAACAACTACCCGGTCGAGATCTTCGACACCTCGTACGCCGAAGAGGCGGGCCTCAAGTCGGCCACCTTCGCGATCCACGCGCCGTACGCCTACGGCACGCTCTCGGTCGAGGCCGGTACGCACCGCCTGGTCCGGATCAGCCCGTTCGACAACCAGGGCCGCCGGCAGACGAGCTTCGCCGCGGTCGAGGTCGTGCCGGTGCTGGAGCAGACCGACGAGATCGAGATCGCCGACGAGGACATCCGTACGGACGTCTACCGCTCGGGTGGTCCGGGTGGCCAGTCGGTCAACACCACCGACTCCGCGGTCCGTCTGACGCACCTCCCCACCGGCACGGTCGTGTCCTGCCAGAACGAGAAGAGTCAGCTGCAGAACAAGGCCAGCGCCATGGTCGTGCTCAAGGCCAAGCTGCTCGCGCGCAAGAAGGCCGAGGAGAAGGCCCACCTCGACGGGATGCGCGGTGACGTCCAGGCGTCATGGGGCGACCAGATGCGCAACTACGTGCTCAACCCCTACCAGGTCGTCAAGGACCTGCGCACCGGCTACGAGAGCGGCAACCCCAGCGCGGTCTTCGACGGCGACCTGGACCCGTTCATCGAGGCGGGCATCCGCTGGCGCGTCGGCGCCGACAAGGCTGACGCCTGACGCTTCATCGGGGAGTGACTACGGACGAGGTCTGTCGTCCGAGGCCGCGGTCAGCATGTCGAACACGTCGCCACTGACATCGTCGGGAGGGTCGACGGCATCTCGTGCACTCAGCACTCCGAGCGCTTCGGCGTCCTGGACGGTCCACACGGTTCCGACTCGCGACGTCGCAAC
>JAOPXD010000147.1 GCA_025965315.1 Marmoricola sp. | reverse complement strand
CGACGGCAGGCTCCTCGAGCACCGGCTCCTCCACCACCGGCTCGAGCAGTACCAACTCCGCGGCCTGCACGGGCTCCTCGGCAACAGGCTCCGCCTCAGCCGCATGCCTGCGATGAAGCAGGCGCCGCTTTGCGGGCGCATCGGCAGCGGCCTTCTCACCAAGAGGCTGGTCCACCACCGCATCGGCACCCTCGAGCTCCTCGACCACGGGAGCAGCAACTCGAGGCTCCGGGATCTCGACAGCGGGAACAACGGGCTCGACAACAGCCTCCACCGGAGTACCCCGCTTGCGACCCCGCAACCGGTTCCGATGCTTCGGAACCTGGTCGACGACCGGGTCCGGCGCGATCTCGCGAGTACTGGACCGCATCTCGAGGGTCTCGCTCAGCGCTCGGGCAGCTCCGAGATAGACGGTGTGGTTGAGGACCTCGGGAAGGCCGTTGAGCAGCACCAGGATGTTCTCGGTCGAGCAGACCGCGACGTCCGTACAGATACCCGTGATGTCGTCCACCCGGGGGAAGCAGAGGATCGGCGCGACGGGCACCGGCGCCAGCACGATCCGCATCGCATCGGCCGCGGCAGCGACCTCCTCGATGTCGCCGATCCGGGAGACCCCGCCGACGACCAGCGACGCCTCGGTCACCGACACCATCCCGGGACGGTCGAGCATGTTGATCACGTACACGCCCGACGGCCCGGCAACGACGTGGTCGATCTGGATGTCGACGTCGGCCGGCAGCGTCACGTCATGGAGCACCAGCCATCCGAGTGCCCGCAACAGGTCAAGCCCAGCGTCAGCCGAGTACTGGTCGGCTGTGCCCCGCTTCGCGGCCCGCGCTCCCGAACGCCCGGTCCGCTCCGCCGATTCGGCGCGAACTGACACGAGTGAAACCTCCCCTAGATCCCCTGAAACCTAGGTTAAGCCATAAAACGGACAAATGTCCCGTTAGGCCCAACTATTTCTCCCTGCTCGGACCGCCGAGTCAGCCGATCCCCACGCGGCACCCGATCGACTACCGTCCTGACATGTCTGAAGCCGCGCTGGCCCCCGCCTCCTGGAGCCGGCTGGTCCGGGCGATCGAGCAGATGCCGAGCCTGCTCAAGGATGCTCCGGGAGCGGACCAGCCCGAGGGGATGCGCTACCTGCTCCGCTTCCTGCAGGCGGGTCTGCGGATCTGCATCGAGGCCGAGGACACGGCAGCGCCGATGCTGACCCGCTCCATCGAGCACCGGATGACCTGGGGCCTCGACAACCCCGACACGACGTACCTGTACTCACGACTGGCTCCCGGCCGCAGCTACCGGCTCACCGGCGACCGCGGCAGTGCCCGGCACCTGGAGGTACAGGTCAACACCGGTCATCAGGGCGACGGCGACTTCTCCGGCTGGACGGCGACCTGGTGGGCAACGGGGACGGACCTCGGGGACCAGATCGACCTGGAGATCCCGGCGCACCCGGACGCGTCGTTCCTGCTGATCCGCCAGTACTTCTCCGACTGGGAGACCGAGCGCTCGGCCCGCCTCGACCTGCAGTGCCTCGAGGTGCCGCTACCACCGCAGCCGCTGACGCAGCCTGATCTCGAGGGCCGCATCGACCTGCTGATCCAGTGGCTGACCACCGGACTCGGCTGCTGGGACGCGCTCGCTCGCGGGTTCATCGCCTCGGTCGACGAGGGCGCCCGCGCCTGGGAGGTCCAGCCGTTCCTGCCGCCGGACGAGGCCAGCGGCCTCAAGGGTCAGGCCTACGGCATGGGCGGCTGGCGCTGCCAGCCTGACGAGGCGGTGATCCTGGAGCTGCGACCGCCGCCGAGCCGGTACTGGGGAGTGAGCCTGTGCGACCAGTGGTGGCAGTCGATCGACTACGCGCAACGCCAGTCCTCGCTCAACGACAGCCAAGCAGTCCCCGACGACGACGGGACGACCTTCACCTGCGTGATCGCCCACGACGACCCCGGCGTGTCGAACTGGCTCGACCCGGGCGGCCGGACCGAAGGTTCGCTCGCCGTCCGGTACCTCTTCCCTGAAGGCGGGCTTCCGCCGGTTCGGGCCACCCGCGTCGCTCGCGCCGAGCTGGAATCCGCGTTGCCCACCGGCGTACGACGAACCGACCCGGCCACCCGGCAGCAGGTCCTGCGCGACCGGCAGGCATCGATCGCCCGGAGGCTGGCTTGGTGACGCCGGTCCCCCGGTTCGTGGTCGGCACCGGACGCTGCGGCTCGACGTTGCTGTCGCGGATGCTCGCCGAGCACCGCGACCTGGCGGCGGTCCACGAGTTCTTCACCGGGCTGGACTGGGGCCGACGGTTCGCACCGGGTCCCGTCAGCGGTGCCGACCTGGCGGACCTGATCGGCGCCGAGCAGTCGGTCACCACCCAGGTCCTCCGGCTCGGCTACACCAGCGACGAGATCACCTACCCGTTCGACCGGCCCGGGGCACGCTGGAAGCCCGGTGACCAGATGCCCTGGCTGCTGGTCGCGATGGCCGGCTGGATGTCGCAGGACCCCGACCGCCTGTACGACGAGCTGATCGCGCACACCCGGGCCCGACCGGAAACGGCGCTGGCCGAGCACTACCGCGACCTGTTCTCCTGGCTGGCCGCGCAGGCCGGCAAGTCCCACTGGGTCGAGCGCTCCGGCTCCTCGATCGACTACGTCGGCGACCTGCACACGATGTACCCGGACGCCCGGATCGTGCACATCCACCGCGACGGGCCCGAAGCGGCGCTCTCGATCGCGGCGCACCCGTTCTTCCGGCTCGCGCTGGCCTTCCTGTACGACGGGTTCCCCGAGGACGTCCTCGCCAGCACCGGCGAGGACGGCAAGGAGCTCGTCGAGTACGCCGTCAACACGCCTCCCCCGGTCGCCGTCGCAGGCACCTACTGGTGCGACCAGGTCCTGCACGGGTACGCCGCCCTGCCCGCGATCAACGCCGACCAGTGGCTCGACGTACGGTTCGAGGACCTGGTCGCCGAGCCTGCGGAACAGGTCGCCCGGGTCGCCGACTTCTTGCAGCTCCCCGTCGATCACGGCTTCGCGGACCGGGCAGCGTCGCTGGTCGGCGAGCTGCCCCGGTCGCGGTTCCCCGACCTGCCTGCTGCGGACCAGGAAGCGTTGCTCGCTGCATGCCGGCCCGGTCAGCTGCTGCTCGGACGCCCGGCCTGACGCCCTCAGGCGGCTCTGCGACGCAACAGCCAGAAGGTGACGCCGAGCAGCACCACCGAGAGCGCTGCCAACCAGCCGAACTCGATCCACTGGAAGGGCCAGTACCTGGAGTCGGGCTGGTAGCTGGTGACCTGCTGGTAGCCGTGCTGGATCAGGTACTGGATCGGATCGGTCTGGCCGGGACTGGCGTGGATCTTCACGCCGCTCCCACTGACGTCGGCCCCCAGTGCACTCAGCTTCCGATCGATCTCCGAGTCGCTGACCCGGACACCGCCTCTGGTCCAGAACTGGCTGATGAATTCGCGGTGGTTCGCCATGTTCAGGCTGGTCGTGGTCAAGGGTGATCGATAGCTGCTGCGCCTCAAGCCGTGGGCCAGGTAGGCCAGGCCGAACCACACCGCGAAGGCCGAGGCCACCGCTGGCAGCACGCGGCGCCACAGCAGGCCGGCGAACACCGCCAGCGCGAACCCGAGCAGTGCCCAGCCGGCACCGGCGAGCCCGGTGACCGGGAACATCTCGGAATCCAGCCGCGTGCGCAGACCACCCTCGATCAGGGGGTGCTGGTGCCAGGTGACCACCTGTCCGAAGACCCACAGAACCATCGAGATACCAACGGCGCCGGGAACGATCAGTGCGGCGGCCCAGCGCATCCTTCCGACGCCCTGGGTCCACGCGTAGCGGAAGGTGCCGGTCTCCAGCTCCCGTGCCAGCAACGGAGCGCCCGCGAACGCGCCCAAGGCTCCGGGCAGGAGCAGGATGATCGGGCTCAGGAAGCCGATCGAGCCGTACTTGTCGTTGAAACCCGAGGCCGCGAACCGGCAGCTGGCAGCCGCCGCGGGGTGACACGACACCAAGGCGCTGTACGCCGTACGCATGTGGATGCCGTTGATGATCAGGTCGACCGAGATAGCGGCGACGACGGCGACCGTCACCAGGAGCGTGAACCGGTAGCGGCGCCACGTCACCCAGGCCAGCCGGGTCCACGGCACCGGTCGCAGGCTCACGGTCGGGGCAGTAGCGAGCGCGGTCGTCATCGGGATACTCCTGTCAGGGCCGGGAGCGGCGCGAGCGCGCCGTTGCGGAAGTAGCCGAGCGTCAGCTCCTCGATCCCGACGTGACGCGCTTCGCAGTCGGACGGGATCGAGGCGGTCGGCGACGTCAGCCGGACGAGCCGGTGGGTCTGGGTGCCGGTGGAGCTCGACTCGATGACTTCCCAGCCCGGGTGGTCGCTGGCGGCGGCCGTCGCGCACGTGACCAGCCGGTGCTCCTCGATCAGGTCGTCGACCGGCCCGTCGACGCGGATCCGGCCGTTGGAGACGAGCACCAGGTGGTCAGCGACGCGCTCGAGCTCGGCGAGCAGGTGCGAGGAGAGCACCACCGAGATGCCGTCGTCGGCCATCGCGGTCATCACCGACGACATGAAGTCGTGGCGCGCGAGCGGATCCAACGGCGCCGTCGGCTCGTCGAGCACCAGCAGCTGCGGGTGCCGGGCAAGAGCGAGGCTCAGCGCGAGCTGGGCCTGCTGACCCCCGGAGAGCTTCCCCGCCTTCTGCTTCTCGTTGATCCCGAGCTCGGTCAGACGCCGACGTGCGAGGACGGTGTCGAAGCTGAGGTTCAGGTTGCGGGTCAGGTGCAGCATGTCGCCGACCGAGAGGTTGCGGTACAGCGGCATGTCCTGCGCGACGAACGCGATCCCGTCGAGAGCGGCGAGTGATCCTGCCGGCCGCCCGTCGAGAACGGTGATCTCCCCGACCGTCGGCGTCGTCAGTCCGACGATCATGTTCAGCAGCGTGGACTTGCCGGCGCCGTTCGGGCCGATCAGCGCGATCAGCCGACCGGCCGGAAGCGCCAGGGTGCAGTCCTGCAACGCCCAGGTGCTCCCGTAGCGGCGCCCCAACCCGGTGGTCTCGACGATGTTCATGCGATCGCGCTCCCGGTCGACCTAGCACCGGCGCCGCGGTGGTCGTCCACGCCGCGGCGCTCAGAGAAATCCCGCAGGGTGCTCGTCACCAGGGCGACGACGCCTTCCTCGTCGAGGCCGGCCGCGTCCGCCTGGGTCAGCCAGGAGCGCAGGCTCTGCCGCAGCTCGGCCAGCACCGGCAGGGTGGCGTCGCCGAGCGAGGCGTCGATGAACGTGCCCCGACCGGGACGACCGGAGGCCAGACCCTTGTGCTCCAGGTCGCGGTAGGCCTTCAGGACGGTGTTCGGGTTGATCGCGAGCGAGGCCACCACCTCGCGGACCTTGGGCAGCTGGTCGCCCGGCTTCAAGTAGCCCAGCCGGAGCGCGTGCTCGACCTGCTGGACGATCTGGAGGTACGTCGGCACACCGGAGGTCGGGTCGAGCCGGAACTCGACCGGTGACGAGGTCGCGGCCACCTCGCTCACCGCTTTATCTAATGTCATAGTGAAAGAGTACATCCAACGCTGGCCAGCGCAAGGGGGCCAGCTGGAATGCAGTGGGCCGCGAGGGGTACCAAGGAGACATGACAACGATCGGATTCATCGGAAGCGGCAACATCGGCAGCACCGTCGCGGGGCTCGCAGCGAGCGCCGGGTACGACGTCGTGCTGAGCAACAGCAGAGGGCCCGACACCCTCGCCGACCTGGTCGCGAAGCTCGGCCCGAACGCCCGGGCGGCGACGGCCGAGGAGGCGGCGTCGGCGGGAGACCTGGTGGTCGTCACGATCCCGCTCAAGAACTACCGCGACATCCCGGTGGAGCCGCTGCGCGGCAAGGTCGTGCTCGACACGATCAACTACTACCCGCAGCGCGACGGGCACGTCGCGGAGCTCGATGACGAGTCCACGACCACCTCCGAGCTGGTGCAGGCGCACCTGCCGGAGTCCCAGGTGGTCAAGGTGTTCAACAACATCTACTTCGAGTTCATCCGCCGACTGGCTCGCCCGCACGGCGACCCGGAGCGCAGCGTGCTGCCGATCGCCTCGGACCACGCCGAGGCCAAGGCGACCGCGTCGGCCGTTCTCGACGACCTCGGCTTCGACGCCTGCGACGTCGGGCCGCTCTCCGAGGGATGGCGCTACCAGCGCGACACCGCCGCGTACGCCGGTCTGTACGTCGCCCCGGGCGAGTCCGGGTGGCCGCCGGAGAACCCGCGGCTGGTCGACGTGGACTTCCTCAAGCAGAAGCTCTCCGAGGCGAAGCGCTACCGCGAGATGTGAGTACGCCAGGCCTCGAGCGACTCGTAGGTCGTGAAGACCTTGTCGAGGCCGGTGATCTCGAAGACCCTCCGCACGCGTTGGTTCCCGAGCACCAGGGCGAAGGTCCCGCGCAGCGTGTGCGCCTTGCGACGGGCGCCGACCAGGGTCCCCAGCGACACCGAGTCGATGAAGGTCGTGGCGGTCAGGTCAACCAGGATCTCGGCGGGACCGTGCATGAGCAGCTCGTTGATCACGTCGCGCAGCTGACCCTGGTTCGCGAGGTCCAGCTCACCGGCGACGGCGACGATGTCCACGCCGTGCTCGTTCGCGTGGCTGATCAGCAGGTCGTTCATGCGGCGCTCCGTGGGTCGGGCCGAGGTGCGCCGGCTGTATGACGTGCGGAGAACCTACCGCAGCCGTGGTCCTCCGGTTGACCAATGCCCGGTTCGTCCTGTCTGGACCGCCTCCACCCGTCGGCCGATCGGGCCCCTGCCAGCGCACGAACGGCGACATGATCGGCGGATGCCACGGAACTCGGGGAATTCGTGAATAAGAAGCAGCGGTACTTGGTCGCGGCGATCGGCGCACTGGCGCTGATGTGACCGCTGCCTGCGGCGGCGCCCCGGGTGATGCTGCGACCAACGCACCCGGGACCACGGTCCCCGGGCAACCGCGCCCGCGTGGCCCGGCACTACCGCAAGCACCACGGCTGAAGCTCGGCGCCGGCGGTCAGCGGCTCGACAGCTCCTGGGTGCCGACGACCCGCAGCAGCGCGAGCTTCTCCGCGTCCGGCGTACCGGGGGTGGCTGAGTAGACGTGCAGCGTCTGGTCGACGTCGGGGACGACCAGGGTGTCGCAGTCGAGCACGATGCTTCCGACGACGGGGTGCAGCAACGTCTTGGTGTGCGTCCGCCAGGCGCCGGTGGCACCGTCGTCCCACAGCTCACGGAACTCGGCGGATCCGGCGGTCAGCTCCTCGAGGAGCCGGGCCACGCCGGGGTCGTCCGGGTAGCGGCCTGCCGCCGAACGCAGGGAGGCGACCGTCTGGACAGCAGCTGCGTGGATGTCCTCGGGTGATCCGCCCAACGGCGTACGGGGCGGGTCGTCGGGGTGCGGTACGAACCGCAGCAGCGGGTGGTTGCGGCGACGCGCCGGTACGGCGGACCAGTCGCAGTGCAGTGCCGAGGACATCGCGTTCCACGCCAGCACGTCACCCTTGGCGCTGAGCACCATCACCGGCTGGTCGGCGAACCGGTCGATCAGCCGCAGCACGCTCGGGCGGACGTGCAGGTCGACCAGTCCCGGCCGCGGCGGCTCGGCGCCGGCCAGCAGGAACAGCAGGTCACGTTCGTCGGCCTCCAGGCGCAGCGCCCGGCTCAACGCGCTCAGTACCTGCTCGGAGGGTTGCGGAGCGCGGGCCTGCTCGAGTCGGACGACGTAGTCGACGCTGATCCCGGCGAGCATCGCGAGCTCCTCGCGCCGCAGCCCCTCGACCCGACGCTGCAGCCCCGCCGGCAGCCCGACGTCCTGGGGCCGGACCCGGTCGCGAGCCCGCTTGATCACCCGGGCCAGCTCGTCTCGGTTCGTCCGCACTCCTTCATCATGACGCGGTGACCCAGGGCCCGGGTAGGACCGCCGGTCCCACGATCAACCAGTCCTGGTTGGGTTGCGGCCGTCAGGGCAGGGTGGAGCCATGACTACTTCCACCACCACTGTCCTGATCACCGGCGCCAACAAGGGTCTCGGCGCCGAGAGCGCCCGCCGCCTCGCCGACCTCGGCTGGACCGTCTGGATGGGCGCCCGCGACGTCAGCGCGGCCGAGGCCGCCGCCGACAAGATCCGCGCGGAGCGGCCCGGTGCCGATGTCCGTCCGGTTCAGCTCGACGTCACCGACGAGGACTCGGTCGCCGCAGCCCAGGGCGTCGTTGCCGCCTCGGGCACCGGGCTCGACGTCCTGGTTAACAATGCCGGGATCATCGGCTCCACACGCGAGACGGTGGCGAGCAGGGCGGAGGACTTCCTGGCGGTGTACGACGTCAACGTCTTCGGCCCGGTCCGGGTGACGCACGCGTTCCTGCCGCTGCTGCGCGGCTCGGCCCAACCGCGGATCGTGATGGTCTCCAGCGGGCTGGGATCCCTGGAGCACGTCAACAACCCCGAGCGCAGCGAGTACAACGTCCCCGGCATGACCTACCAGTCCTCGAAGTCGGCGCTCGACATGATCGCCAACCAGTACGGCAAGGCGCTGCCGGACTTCCGGGTCAGGGCCGTCGACCCCGGCTACACCGCCACCGACCTGAACGGGAACTCCGGCTACCAGACCGTGACCGAGGGCACCGACGCGATCGTCGCCGCCGCCAGTGCCGAGGTGGTTCCCGAGCAGAAGTTCGACCGCCACGACCTCGCCTGAGGCGTCCTGCGCCGCTACAGTCCGAGGGTGACCTCGTCCG
>JAOPXD010000128.1 GCA_025965315.1 Marmoricola sp. | reverse complement strand
GCGTTCAAATCGGTCGGGGGAACGCCACGGTTCATGGTGAGCGGGCAGGGTCCCTATCTGACCGATGCCGACGGCAAGGAGTACGTCGACTGCGTGGCTTCCTGGGGGCCCATGGTGCTCGGGCACGCCCACCCGGCGGTCGTGGAGGCCGTTCGGGCCGCAGCCACCCACGGATTGTCCTTCGGTACCCCCACGATCGGTGAGATCGAACTGGCCGAGGAGTTGATCCGACGGGTCGCCCCCGTCGAACAGGTGCGACTGGTCAACTCGGGTACCGAGGCCACCATGAGCGCCATCCGACTGGCCCGGGGGTTCACCGGGCGGCGGATGGTGGTGAAGTTCGCCGGTTGCTACCACGGGCACGTCGACTCGCTGCTGGCCCAGGCCGGCTCCGGACTGGCCACGCTAGGACATTCAGGGGGCATCGCCCCGGCAGTCCCGGGAACACCCGGCGTCCCGGCCGCGTCGACCGCCGCCACCCTGGTGCTGCCGTTCAACGACCGCGCCGCGGTCACCGCTGCCTTCGCCGAGCTCGGCGACCAGATCGCCTGCCTGATCACCGAGGCCTCGCCCGGGAACATGGGCGTCGTCCCGCCCGAGCCCGGCTTCAACGCGTTCCTCGCCGAGACCTGCACGACGTACGGCGCCCTGTTCATCTCCGACGAGGTGATGACCGGCTTCCGGGTCTCGCGCAGCGGCCAGTGGGGGATCGACGGCGCCGTCGAGGGTTGGACGCCCGACCTGATGACCTTCGGCAAGGTGATGGGCGGCGGGTTCCCGGCGGCCGCCTTCGGGGGCCGCGCCGACGTGATGGCGATGCTCTCGCCCGAGGGCCCCGTGTACCAGGCCGGCACGCTGTCGGGGAACCCGGTCGCCACCGCTGCCGGGCTGGCGACGCTGCGACTCGCCACCGACGAGGTCTACGACCGGGTCGACCTGGTCGCGGACACGATCTCGGCTGCTGCCAGCAAGGCGCTGTCCGAGGCCGGCGCGCCGCACCTGCTCCAGAGCAACGGCAACATGTTCTCGATCTTCTTCGGCGACGCTGTGTCCGACCGGGGCCCGGTCCGCGACTACGCGACCGCGCAGACCCAGGACACCGGTGCCTTCAAGGCGTTCTTCCACTCCATGCTCGACCAGGGTGTCTACCTGCCGCCGAGCGCGTTCGAGTCGTGGTTCTGCTCCTCGGCCCACGACGACCGCGCGGTCGAGCACGTGCTCGCCGCGCTGCCTGCTGCGGCACTCGCCGCGGCTTCTGCGGGAAGGTCCTGATGAGAACCACCGTGCACGTGCTCCGGCACGGCGAGGTCTACAACCCCGAGGGCATCCTCTACGGCCGCGCCCCCGGCTTCGTGCTGTCGGACCGCGGGTTGGCGATGGCCGAGCGGGTGGCCGAGCGCATCGGCGATCGCGACATCACCTACATCGTCGCCTCGCCGCTGGAGCGCGCGCAGCAGACCGCCGCACCGCTCGCCAAGGTGCGCGGCGTCGAGGTGGTCACCGACGAGCGGGTGATCGAGTCCAAGAACATCTTCGAGGGCAAGCCGTTCTCGGTCGGCGACGGCGTCCTGCGCCGGCCCGGCGCCTGGAAGTACCTCTGGAACCCGTTCAAGCCGTCGTGGGGCGAGCCGTACGCCGAGGTCGCCGCGCGGATGTGGGCTGCGGTCGAGGACGCGCGCGCGGCCGCCGAAGGCCACGAGGCACTGATCGTCTCCCACCAGCTGCCGATCTGGATCTGCCGGCTGCACGCCGAGAAGCGGCGCTTCATGCACGACCCGCGACGTCGTCAGTGCACGCTGTGCAGCCTGACCTCGTTCGAGTTCGACGGTGCCGAGCTGGTCTCGGTCGGGTACGCCGAGCCGGCCGGCGACATGATCCCGGAGGCCGAGCGCCGGGCTGCGTTCTCCTCGGGCACCGGCTTCGTCAAGGGTGCCGTCACCGAGCCCAACGACCTCGAGGCGCAGGCCGGTTCGCAGCCGCCCGCTGACGGGACCGACGGCTGAGCTGATGACCCGCACCCGTCGTACCCTCGTCCTCGCGCTGCTGGCCCTGCTACTGGCCACGGCCGGCTGCGGCGGTTCGCACGGCACCGGCCCCGGCACCAATTTCGTGGGCGGCGACGGCACGATCACCGAGCTGCCGGTCGCGAAGCGGCACACCCCCGGCCCGGTCAGCGGCACCACGCTCGAGGGCACCCACGTCAGCCTGTCCCAGTACGCTGGCAAGGTCGTCGTGATCAACGTCTGGGGTTCCTGGTGCCCGCCGTGCCGGGCGGAGTCCGCGGACCTCACCAAGGCCGCGAACGCGCTGATGCCGCAGGGCGTGGTGTTCCTCGGCATCAACACCCGGGACAGCAGCGCCGACAACGCACTGTCCTTCGAGCGGGATCACGGCGTGCCGTACTCCTCGATCTACGACCCGGGCGGCCGCAACCTGCTCGCCTTCCACGGGACACTGAGTCCGAACGCGATCCCGAGCACCGTGATCATCGACGCCCAGGGACGGGTCGCGGCCAGCATCATCGGTCAGGTCACGAGCACCCAGACGTTGATCGACCTGGTCGAGGACGTCCAGAAGTGATCGCGCTCGACCTCGGCACCTGGTTCCACAACACCGCCTTCGACGGGTCGCTCGTCCTGGCCGTCCCGGTCGCGCTGCTCGCGGGCCTGGTCTCGTTCTTCAGCCCCTGCGTGGTGCCGCTGCTCCCGGGCTACCTCTCGTACACGACCGGCCTGTCCGGGGCAGATCTCGGAGATGCCAAGCGCGGCCGGATGCTGGCCGGCTCGCTGCTGTTCGTCTGCGGCTTCTCGTTCGTCTTCATCTCCTACGGCGCGCTCTTCGGGGTCGTCGGCGACTGGTTGTGGAACTACCAGCGACAGATCACCGTCGTCCTCGGCGGGTTCACGATCCTGCTCGGGATCGCCTTCCTGGGGGCGGTGCCGTGGATGCAGCGCGACTGGCGCATCCACAAGGTGCCGGCTGTGGGTCTCGCCGCGGCGCCGATGCTCGGGGTCCTCTTCGGCCTGGGCTGGGCGCCGTGCATCGGCCCGACGCTGAGCGCGATCACGGCGCTCGCCCTGAACGAGGGCAGTGCCTGGCGCGGCGCGTTCCTCGGCTTCGTCTACTGCCTCGGCCTCGGGGTGCCGTTCATCGCGGCAGCGCTGGCCTACCGCCGGATGCTCGGCGCGATCGGCTGGGTCCGCCGGCACCAGGCCTGGGTCACCCGCCTCGGGGGCCTGATGCTGATCGTCGTCGGCCTGCTGCTGCTCACCGGCTGGTGGGACACCCTCGTCGGTGACCTGCGCACGGTCGTCTTCCCGGGCTTCACGGCAGGGATCTGATGACCGATCCGAGCGAGTACACCAACGTCCGCGACCGCGCCCGGAGCGTGGCGCCGCTGGCCCCCCGGGAGTTCCTGCGCTGGTCCTGGCGCCAGCTGACCTCGATGCGGACCGCGCTGATCCTGCTGTTCCTGCTGGCGCTCGGGGCGGTCCCCGGGTCGGTGATCCCGCAGGACTCCGTCGATGCGGTGCTGTCCGCGCAGTGGCGTCAGGCGCACCCCTCGCTGACCCCGATCTACAACAGGCTCGGCCTGTTCAACGTCTACAGCTCGGTGTGGTTCTCGGCGATCTACATCCTGCTGATGATCTCGCTGGTGGGTTGCATCCTGCCGCGCACCCGGGTCTACCTGAAGGCGGTACGGGCCAGGCCGCCGAAGACGCCGCGCAACCTGTCGCGGCTGCCGGAGTACCGGACCCTCGAGCTGGACGCCGAGCCTTCCGCGGTGCTCGCCCAAGCCCGGGCTGCGCTCGGCGGGTACCGGATCGACGCGCACACCGACGACGCGGGTGTCGACTCGATCGCCGCGGAGCGTGGGTACCTGCGCGAGGCCGGCAACCTGCTCTTCCACGTCTCGGTCCTGATCGTGCTCGTCGGTTTCGCGACCGGATCGCTGTTCGGCTACACCGGCGGCGTCATCATCGTCACCGGTGGCCAGTTCGCCAACGTCGCCAGCCAGTACGACGAGTTCAACCCGGGCTCGCTGTTCCAGGTCAAGAACCTCAAGCCGTTCTCGATGAAGGTCACCGACTTCGACGTGAAGTTCATCCGCAGCGGCCGCGAGGTCGGGATGGCGCAGGACTTCTCCGCCGGCGTCGACTACAGCCTCGGCGACGACGGAAAGTCCCAGCACACCCGGATCTCGGTGAACCACCCGCTGGACCTGAGCGGCACCAAGGTCTACCTGATCGGGCACGGGTACGCGCCGGACGTGACCATCCGGGACTCCACCGGCGAGATCGTCTACGCAGGCCCGACCGTGTTCCCGCCGGAGAGCACCACCTTCACGTCCTCGGGCGTCATCAAGGTCCCAGAGGCGAAGCCCGACCAGCTCGGGTTCCTCGGCACCCTGTACCCGACGTACGCGTTCACGATGAAGACCGGACCGTTCTCGGCCTTCCCGGACGCGAAGAACCCCGGGCTGTCGCTGCAGGTCTTCCAGGGCAACCTCGGCATGGACAGCGGCATCCCGCAGTCGGTCTACGCCCTCGACATGGCCGGGTTGAAACCGGTCAAGGAGAACGGTCAGGCCCTGCGGCTCACGCTGCTGCGCGGCGAGACCACCAAGCTGCCCAACGGACTGGGGTCGGTCACGTTCAACGGCGTCGACCGGTTCGTGAAGCTCCAGGTCAGCCACAACCCGTCCGACTGGGTGGCGCTGATGGGGATGATCCTGGCCCTGACCGGCCTGCTCGGATCGCTGTTCATCCGGCCCCGTCGGGTCTGGATATCGGTACGTCGCAAGGGCGGGCGTACGCTCGTCGAGGTCGCCGGACTCGACCGTTCCGCAGGGGGAAACCTCGCTGACGAGCTCGATGGTCTGACGGCACATCTGGAGGAGAAAGCATGAGTCACACCCAGTTCGCACTCCTGAGCAACCAGGCCATCGCGGTCTGCGGGGTGTTCTACTTCCTCGCCCTGATGGCGCACCTGGCGGAGTGGGCGGTCGGTCGCACCGTGCCGATCGACGCCATCGCGTCCGGGGCCTCGACCACCACTACGGTCGCCGCGGCCGAGGGCGGCGGTACGACGGTCACCGACACGCTGGTGGACGTCGACGACGACTCCGCCGACCGGATGGAGCGCTTCGGCCGCGTCGGACTGATGCTGACCGTGGTCGCTGCGCTGGCACACTTCGTCGCCGTCGCCTCGCGCGGTCTCGCCGCCGACCCGGTCCGGGTGCCGTGGGGCAACATGTACGAGTTCACGATGACCGGCACCCTGTTCGTCGTCATCGGCTACCTGGCGCTCTACCGCCGCTACAAGCTCGGCTGGCTCGCGCCGGTCGTCACCGGCTTCGTGCTGATCACGCTGATGGTCGACGTGCTGCTGCTCTACACGCCGGTCGTCCAGCTCCGCGACTCGCTGCACTCGCCCTGGCTCATCATCCACGTGGTCGCCGCGATCACCGCCACCGGCGCGTTCACGATCGGCGGGATGGCCTCGGTCATGTACCTGATCAAGGCGCGCTGGCTCGAGACCGACCACACCGGCGACAAGGCCGGCTACCTGGCCCGGCTGCCCGGCCTGGTGCAGCTCGACCAGCTGGCCTACCGGACCATCGCGTTCGCGTTCCCGGTCTGGACCTTCGCCGCCCTGATCGCCGGCCCGATCTGGGCCCAGGCCGCCTGGGGCAAGTACTGGGGCTGGGACCCCAAGGAGGTCTGGGCCTTCATCACCTGGGTCGTCTTCGCGGCGTACCTGCACGCCCGCGCGACCGCCGGCTGGAAGGGTCGCGCCGCCGCGATCATCGCCCTGATCGGGCTGGCCACGCTGTGGTTCAACTTCATCGGGATCAACTTCTTCTTCGGCAGCGGGAGCCAGCACTCCTACGCCTGACGTTGGCGCCAGTTTCACAAGGCGGTTCGACTAGCGAAGAGCCCGCCGTCCCCTACGAAGCTGTTCGCGGATCCGCTCGGCAGACTGAGTCGCTTTGAAGATGTCGTCCCAGATGAACCGAATCATCAGCCAGCCCGTCTCTTCCCGCAGTTGGTCCTCGCGACCCTTTTCGCGTCTCAGCGCATCCGCTGGGGTCTCACCCGGACGGAGGAACTCGCCGTACTTCACCATGCCGTCGAACTCCCCGAGCAACCCGTACTCCGGCCATGCGAAGTCGGTACGGCCGACAAGATTGCCCCACCGATCCCGTACCTCGTACTGGAGTACCGGTTCGGGAATGGCTGTCTCCCACATGACGTGCCGTATCAGGGACTCCCCGACCGAGTTCGACCCTTCGCGCGCAAGGCGCATGGAGATCTGGAGATGGCGCGAGTGTGGCCAGCTGCTGCGTTCGAGGTAGCGCGCGGTGAGAGCTTCCGGAGTAGCGCAGCCCAGGTCCAGAGCAGCGTCCAGGACGACGATGCCCTGTTGAACCGAGCCGACTGCGGCTGCCTCAACTGCTGCACGCGCCGGGTCGACCACGCGAATTCCTTCGCCGAGATCCACGATCCCGTCGAGCGACGAAGGGCAGTGGTACACCACGTCACGAGTGCTGCGCGACAGTGGCCGGTCGAGGCACGTCACGTGAACGCGTGCCAGGTCGGGTCTGAACATCCGCATCTCGTGCTCGACCGCCGCCGAGGTGTGGCTGAGCGCCAACTGCGAACGATGGGACCGAAGTACGGCGTGGGAGCGCAACCGGTGTCGTTCGACCTCGGAGGCGACGCTCCAGATCGGCCGCGAGGTGTAGGCCCCGTGTCGGATGCGAACAAGGACGCCGGCAGCGAGGCCCTGGCGGAGGTCATCGTCGTCGTACCCGTGCTCCAAGGCGTCGCGTCGCAAGAAGACAGAGTCGGAATGCAGGTGCAGAAGGTCGTCCATGCGACGGAGCGTGGTGGTGATGGGCGCTGACGCGTTCGGTTGCTCGCCGTGGCTGTGGATAACGCCAGACTTCTCAGCCCTGTGCCGACATACAGAAACTCCCGCCTGCACACCAATGTTCAGGTGTGGAGGCGGGAGATTCCCAACTTAGGTTGTGGAACCTGGTGAGTGTCAGGCGGCGAGGGCCTTCTTGATGTCGCCGGCGATCTTCTCGGGCTTGGTGGTCGACCCGTAGCGCTTGATCACCGTGCCGTCGCGGCCGACGAGGAACTTGGTGAAGTTCCACTTGATCTTCTCGCCGAGGACGCCACCCTTCTCGGCCTTGAGCCACTGGTAGAGCGGGTGCGTCTCGTCGCCGTTGACGTCGATCTTCTCGAACATGGGGAAGCTAACGCCGTAGTTCTTGGTGCAGAACTCGCCGATCTCCTCGTTGCTGCCCGGGTCCTGGGAGGCGAACTGGTTGCACGGGAAACCGAGGACGACCAGACCCTTCTCGGTGTACTCCTCGTAGAGCTTCTCGAGGCCCTCGAACTGGGGGGTGAAACCGCACTTGGAGGCGGTGTTCACGATCAGCACGACCTTGCCGGCGTACGCCGCGAGGTCCTGTTCCTGGCCGGTGAGGGTGTTGGCCTTGAAGTCACTCAGGGTGGTCATGGGTCTCCTGGGAGGTGGGTGGCTCGCCCTGGTGGCGACGCCGCTCGGTGTCGAGGCCGCGTAAGAACGCATCGTCGTCGTCGGGCCCGACGGGACCCTTCGGCGCCGGTCGCGGCGCTCGTGGTTCACCTGCTGAGTCCCTGCGATCGATCGCCCAGAAGAAGCCGTACAGGACGGCCGCGAGGAGCAGCAGGTAGAAGATGAACCGGATCACCTGGCAAGAGTAGTTCGTGCACGGGAATATCCTTGGCGAGTGAAGCACTTCGTGATCTACACCGCGCTCCGGATCGGCCTGTTCGCTCTCTGCTGGGTCGTCATCGCCGGGATCGCTGCACTGATCTTCGGCGCGACGGGGTCGGTCGCCACCTGGTCGTTCGTGTCGGCCGTGGTGATCTCCTCGGGGCTGTCCCTGAAATACCTGCAGAAGCCGCGCGAGCGCTTCGCGGCCAACGTCGAGGCGCGTGCCGCGCGTGCCGCCAGCAGGTTCGACGAGCTGAAGTCCCGCGAAGACGCGGACTGACGTGGAGACCAGCGAGGACGGCTGCTGTCGCATCGCTGCGACCGACGACGTCGGACGCGGCTGGTTGAACGAGGCGCTCCGCCTCGTCGAGGCGGATGCCAACCGATCGGCCGACACCCACCTGCACGTCTTCCCGCTGCCCGCCTCGTGGGGGATCGACCTCTACCTCAAGGACGAGTCGGTGCACCCGACCGGCTCGTTGAAGCACCGGCTCGCCCGGTCGCTGTTCCTCTACGCGCTCTGCAACGGCTGGATCCACGAGGGCTCGACGATCACCGAGGCCTCGTCCGGGTCCACGGCCGTCTCGGAGGCGTACTTCGCCCGGCTGCTCGGGCTGCCGTTCGTCGCGGTGATGCCGGCGTCGACGTCACCGGAGAAGATCGCGCTGATCGAGTTCCACGGCGGGCGCTGCCACCTCGTCGACGACGCCTCCACGATGTACGACGAGGCCCGCCGGCTCGCTGCCGAGAGCGGGGGGCACTACCTGGACCAGTTCACGTACGCCGAGCGGGCCACCGACTGGCGCGGGAACAACAACATCGCCGAGTCGATCTTCGACCAGCTCTCGGCCGAGCGGCACCCGATCCCGACCTGGGTCGTCGTCGGTGCCGGCACCGGCGGTACGTCGGCGACGATCGGTCGCTACGTCCGCTACCAGCGCCACGAGACCCGGGTCTGCGTCGTCGATCCGGAGAACTCGGCGTTCTTCGACGGCTGGGCGAACTCCGACCCGGCGCACGAGACCGGCATCGGCTCCCGCATCGAGGGGATCGGCCGGCCGCGGGTCGAGCCGTCGTTCCTGCCGTCGGTGGTGGACGCGATGATCTCGGTCCCCGACGCTGCCTCGATCGCCGCGATGCGCTGGACCTCGACGGTGACCGGGCGTTCGGTCGGCGGCTCCACCGGGACCGCGATGTGGGGAGCCCTGCGGCTGGTCGCCGGGATGCGCGCCCGCGGCGAGACCGGTTCGGTGGTGACGCTGCTGTGCGACGGCGGTGAGCGGTACGCGAACACCTACTACAACGACGCCTGGCTGGCCGAGCACGACCTCGACCTCACGCCGTACGCCGTGACGCTGGAGAAGTTCTACGAGACCGGCGAGTGGGTCGAGCCGGTCTAGCGACCGATCCAGAGGCCGGCGAACAGACCGACCGCGTAGAGCAGCTCACCGACGCCGGTCAGCTGCAGGACCGGGATCAGTGCCGGACCCTTCGCGCCGGCGACGACCGTTCGGGTTCCCCGCGCCAGCGGGAGAGCTGCGACCAGGGCCAGGCACGCCCACGGGGTGGTGGCGATGGCGATCCGCGCAATCATGACCGCTGCCAGGACGACCAGGATGGCGAAGAGGCGTCGGGTGCCGCGATCCCCGAGCTTCACCGCGAGCGTGCGCTTGCCGGCCCCGATATCGGTAGGGATGTCGCGGAGGTTGTTGGCGACCAGGATCGCGCACGCGAGCGCACCGATGCCGACGGCAACCAGCCAGGAGTAGCCCGGCAGGTCCTCGAGCTGGACGTAGACGGTGCCGAGCACCGCGACCAGCCCGAAGAACACGAACACCATCACCTCACCCAGGCCCAGGTACCCGTACGGCTTCTTGCCACCGGTGTAGTACCAGGCAGCCAGGATGCTCAACGCGCCGACCAGGACCAGCCACCACGACGTACTGATCGCCAGCGCGAGCCCGAACACGGCCGCCGCGCCGAAGGCGGCGAACGCGGCTGCCTTCACCGCGTCCGGGCGTGCGAGGCCGGATCCGACCAGGCGCAGCGGACCGACCCGGTTGTCATCGGTCCCGCGGATCCCGTCGGAGTAGTCGTTGGCGTAGTTGACGCCGACCTGGAGCAAGAGCGACACCAGCAGCGCGAGCACCGCCCGCCACCAGCAGAACCCGTACTCGTACAGCGCCACCCCGCTGCCGGCCAGCACCGGCGCGACGGCAGCCGGGAGGGTGCGGGGACGTGCGCCTTCGATCCATTGCGCTGCTGTGGCCATGCCGGGGATTCTGTCAGGCCGCCCGATCAGTAGCCTCGTGGGATGAGCAGCTTGTGGCCCGTGTCCGGCGATGCCGCCGGGATCCTCGCGCTGCTCCGCGAGTGGGATGCGGCGCAGGATCCGCAGCCGCTGGTCATCGAGACGTCGGGCTCGACCGGCGTACCGAAGCGGGTGATGCTGTCCCGCGACGCGCTGCGTGCGTCCGCCGACGCGACCCATGCCCGCCTCGGCGGTCCGGGACGGTGGGAGCTGAACCTTCCGCCGACGTACGTCGCCGGGGTGCAGGTGCTCTTCCGGACCGTCCGCGCCGGCGAGGACCTGGACCGGTCCTACCTGTCGCTGGTACCGACCCAGCTGTTCCGACAGCTCGGGAACGGGTTCGACGCCAAGGAGCTGTCCGACTACTCCGCGGTCCTCGTCGGTGGCGGCCCGCTCGCGCCGGAGGTGCGTGCCGAAGCGGAGTCGATGGGCATCCGGATCGTGCAGACCTACGGGATGAGCGAGACCTGCGGCGGCTGCGTGTACGACGGGGTGCCGCTCGACGGGGTCGAGGTTCGGATCGACGACGACGGCCAGGTGCTGCTGCGTGGTCCGGTTCTCTTCGACGGGTACGAAGGTGAGCCCGTGCGCACCGTCGAGGCCTTCCGCGACGGCTGGCTGGTCACCCACGACCTCGGCCACCTGGGCGCTGACGGACGGCTCTGGATCGACGGTCGCGTCGACGACGTGATCAACACCGGCGGCGTGAAGGTTCCGGCCCAGGCTGTCGCCCGGATGCTCTCGGTCCGGTACGGAACCGAGCTGGCCGTGGTCGGCGTACCGGACGAGGAGTGGGGTGAGCGGGTGGTGCTGGTGATCGCGGCCGAGCGCACCCTGAGCCTCGACGAGGTGCGCGACCTCGTCGAACCGCGCACGTGGGCTCCTCGCCAGGTGATCAGCGTGCAGGCCATCCCGTTGCTGCCCAACGGCAAGCCGGACCGGATCGCCCTGAAGAAGCTGGCAGAAGATGCCTGACGCCTTCGTCTACTCGATCCCGCTGTCGACCCGGTTCCGCGGGATCGACGTCCGCGAGGGGATGCTGCTGCGCGGGGACGCCGGCTGGGGCGAGTTCAGCCCGTTCCTCGAGTACGACGACCCGACCGCACAGCCGTGGCTGCGGGCCGCCCGCGAGGCCGCCGACGAGGGCTGGCCCGCGCCGTTGCGCAGCTCCATCCCGGTGAACGTCACCGTCCCTGCGTGCGACCCGGAGCGTGCCCGGGCGATCGTGCTCGCCTCGAACGGCTGCCGGACCGCGAAGGTCAAGGTCGCCGAGCCGGGCCAGGGCCTCGCTGCGGACATCGCCCGGCTCGAGGCCGTCCGGGACGCCCTCGGCCCGGACGGACTGATCCGGATCGACGCGAACGGCGGCTGGTCGGCCGAGGACGCGATCGCCCGGATCCCGGTGCTGGACCGGGCCGCCGCCGGACTCGAGTACGTCGAGCAGCCGTCGCCGACCGTCGAGGACCTCGCACGGGTACGACGCAAGGTCAACGTCCTGATCGCCGCCGACGAGTCGATCCGTCGTGCCGAGGACCCGTACCGGGTGCGCGACCTGGAGGCCGCCGACATCGCCGTGCTGAAGGTGCAGCCGCTCGGCGGAGTGCGGGCCTGCCTGCGGATCGCCGAGGACATCGGTCTGCCGGTGGTGGTCAGCAGTGCTCTGGAGACGAGTGTGGGGATCGCCGCCGGGATCGCGCTGGCGGCTGCTCTCCCCGAGCTCCAGCACGCCTGCGGACTGGCAACGGTGCAGCTGCTGACCACCGACGTCGCGACCGAACCGCTGCTCCCGGTGGACGGGCACCTCCCGGTCCGTTCGCTCGAGCTGAGGACGACGTTGCCGGAGGCGGACCCGGAACGCACTGCGCACTGGACGGCTCGGCTCGCTGCGGTCGAGGCGCTCGGCCGCGGAGTCGGGCAGGATCTGCACTCGTGACGTCCACCGAGCTCGCCCGCGCCGTCGTCGAGGCGCTGATCGCCCGCGGCACCCGCCAGGTCGTGGTGGCGCCGGGATCGCGGAACGCGCCGCTGCTGCTTGCCCTGGCCGACGCCGCGACCGCGGGCGCGATCACCGTGCACACCCGGATCGACGAGCGCACCGGTGCCTTCCTGGCGCTGGGGATCGCGAAGACGTCCCGGGTCCCGGTCGCGATCGTCACCACCTCGGGAACCGCCGCTGCGAACCTGCACCCGGCGGTGCTGGAGGCAGCCCACGCCGGGATCCCGTTGGTCGCGATCACCGCGGACCGACCGGCCCGGCTACGCGGCACGATGGCCAACCAGACCACTGACCAGGTCGGACTCTTCGTCGGCGCGGTCGTGTCCTCGGCCGATGTCCGCGAGGTCGGTGACCTGCACTTCGGACTCGTCGGCCTCGGCACCGGCCCGGTGCACCTCAACGTCCAGTTCGACGAACCGTTGCTGCCCGACGACGCTTTTGTTCCTGCTGCCACCGCGCCCGAGCGCGAGCCCTGGGTGCGCGGGACGCCGTACCCGCTGGAGCAGGGCCCGGCGACGGTGGTCGTCGCCGGCGACGACTCCGGGCCCGGGCCGCGGGTCCTGGCCGAGGCTGCCGGCTGGCCGCTGCTCGCCGAACCGACCAGCGGCGCCCGCAACGGCCCGAACGTGATCCGCAGCTACCGGCTGCTGCTCGGGACCGACCTGGGCCAGCGGATCGAGCGCGTCGTGGTCACCGGTGCGCCCACGCTCTCGCGACCGGTCCAGCAGCTCCTCGCCCGCGAGGGCATCGAGGTCGTGTCCCGTCGGGCCCGCGGCGTCTGGGCGGACCGGCCGCACCCGGTCTCGGTCGAGTACGACGGCCCGTTCGAGGTGCACGCCGCTGCGGACGACGGGTGGCTCGACGAGTGGCGCAGCGCCGACGCGGACCTGTCGGCCCGGATCGATGCCTGCGTGGCCGCCGAGCCCGAGCTCACGCCGTACGAGGTCGCCGTCGAGGTGCACCGCGCCGTACCGGCCGAGGGGCTGCTGCACGTCGGGGCCAGCAACCCGATCCGCGACCTGGACCTGATGGCCGGCGCCT
Source organism: Marmoricola sp. (assembly GCA_025965315.1). GTDB lineage: Bacteria > Actinomycetota > Actinomycetes > Propionibacteriales > Nocardioidaceae > Marmoricola. Next base: position 20,280 of record JAOPXD010000128.1, on the reverse strand, counting down.
ACCCGGTCGGCGAGCGCCGGCTGATCATCGCGAACCGCGGCCTGGCCGGCATCGACGGCACCCTGTCGACCGCGATCGGCGCCGTGGTGGGTCGACCGCACACCTCCCGCGCCCTCCTGTACGTCGGTGACGTCACCTTCCTGCACGACCTCACCGCGCTGGTGATCGGGCCGGCGGAAACCCGTCCCGACCTGACGATCGTGGTCGCCAACGACGACGGCGGCTCGATCTTCGCGACCCTCGAACAGGGTGGCCCGGCGTATGCCGACCGGTTCGAGAAGGTGTTCGGAACCGCGCACGGCGCCGACCTCGCGTCGTTGTGCACGGGGCTGCGGATCCCGCACTGGCGGGTCTCCGACCGCTCCGAGCTCGCGCACGCGCTGGCCAACCCCAACGGCGGCATCGAGGTCATCGAGGTGCCGCTGCGGCGGGACAACCGCCGCGAGCTCGATAGGCGCATCCGCGCCCTGGCCGGATAATCGTCCCCATGCACCTCGTCGTCACCCTCGTCGCGATCGTGGCTGCTGTCCTGGCGACCACGGCCGTCTGCCGGCGCTTCGACCTGTCCTCGCCCCTGGTGCTGATCGTCGTCGGGATCGTCGGCGCCTACCTGCCGTTCGTCCCGGACGTGCAGCTGCGTCCCGACGTGGTCCTGCTCGGACTGCTGCCACCGCTCCTGTACGCCGCGTCCCTGCAGACGTCGCTGGTCGACTTCAATGCCAACCGGCGCTCGATCCTGCTGCTCTCGGTCGGGCTGGTCGCCTTCACGACCGCCGGTATCGCGCTGCTCGTGCACGCGCTGCTGCCCGGGGTCGGCTGGAAGGGCGCGTTCGCGATCGGTGCCGTGGTGGCGCCGCCGGACGCGATCGCAGCGACGGCGATCGGTCGCCGGATCGGGCTGCCTCGCCGGGTCGTCACGATCCTCGAGGGGGAGTCGCTGCTCAACGACGCGACCGCACTGGTCGCCCTGAACACCGCACTCGGCGCCACCGTCGTCTGGTACCTGGTCGCCCGCGACTTCGCGCTGGCCGCCGGCGGCGGGATCTTGATCGGGCTGGCGTTCTTCTTCGGGATCGGGTTCATCCGCAAGCACGTGGTGGACCCGGTCTTCGACAGCGGGCTCTCGTTCGTGACGCCCTTCGCGGCGTACATCTCGGCCGAGGAGATCCATGCCTCCGGCGTCCTGTCGGTCGTGGTCGCCGGCCTGCTGCTGGGCCACAAGTCGCCGATCCTGCAGACCGCGCAGTCACGGATCGCGGAGCGGATGAACTGGAGCAGCATCGCGTTCCTGCTGGAGAGCTCGGTCTTCCTGCTGATCGGGCTGCAGGCGCGCTCGATCATCGTCGCAGCGGGCCACGACAGCCTCGGCACCGCCCGGATCGCGATCATCTGCGCGCTGACGCTGGTCTCGGTGATCGTGCTTCGGATCGGGTGGGTCTTCGTCGCCCGGTACCTGATCGTCCGCCCCGGGCCCGACGGCCAGACCGGTCAGAAGCCGCCGTGGACCTACACGCTGCTGCTCGGCTGGGCCGGCATGCGCGGTGTCGTGACCCTCGCTGCGGCCTTCATCATCCCGACCTCGATGCCGCACCGCGAGGTGCTGCTGCTGATCGCATTCACGGTCACCGCCGGGACGCTGTTCCTGCAGGGGACGTCGTTGCCGTGGCTGGCCCGACGGCTCAAGGTGCCTTCCCCGGACCCGACGGCCGACGCGCTGGCCCGGGCGAACCTGCTGCACCAGGCGTCGCAGGCCGGTCTCGCCGAGCTCGACTGCATGGAGGAGGACGACCCGCACGACGTCAGCGAGACGATCCGGGACCGGGTACGCCGGCGCGACTACGCCGCGTGGGAGCGCGTCGGTGCCGCCGAGGCCGAGACACCGAGCGAGATCTACGCGCGCCGACGGCAGGTGATGATCGAAGCGGAGCGGAAACGGGTACTGGAGATCAGGTCCACCGGAACGGTGGCCCACGAGGTCGTCGAGGAGGTACTGGCCATGCTCGACGTCGAGGAGTCGATGCTCGACCACAGCGAGAGGGAGCGCGAACGGGTCCGCGCGGGCACTCCGATCGCCTTCGAGGGCGACTGCGACGACCTGCGCCTGCCGCGCCCGCCCGTCGTACCGGACACCCCGGGCGAGTGCGGTGACTGCCTGCGCGAGGGGACGGCCTGGGTGCACCTGCGGATGTGTCTGGTCTGCGGGCACGTCGCCTGCTGCGACTCGTCACCGCAGATGCACGCCACCGTGCACTTCCACACCGAGGGCCACGAGGTGATGCGCTCCGCCGAACCCGGCGAGACCTGGCGCTGGTGCTTCGTCCACGAGCTCACCGGCTGACCGCCGGATCTCCCGACTCGGCAGGTCAGCTGAAGGTGTAGTCCTCCAGGGGGAACGACTCGACGGCCTTGCGGGCGCTGCCGGACGAGGTCGGGCGCAGCAGCACCGCGTCGCCCTCGTTCGTGTAGTAGTAGCTGCGCGCCGTGCCGCAGGATCCCTGGGCGAAGACGGTGTCGTCCATCCGTTCCAGCATCTGCTCGAGGAACTCGGCGTCGGCCTGCGGCGTGACCTCGAACGTAGAGGCGTCCTGGTCGCGCAACGCACCGAAGACCCGCTCCAGGTGCCGCATCTGCACCTCGATGGTCATGAAGTAGCTCAGGCCCGAGTACGAGTACGGCGAGTTCAGGCTGATGAAGTTCGGGAAGCCGGGCACGGTGACGCCCTCGAACGCGTGGTAGCCGCTCTGCCGCCAGGACTTGCCGAGGTTGCGACCCTCGCGGCCGATGATCTCGAAGGCCGGGAAGTTGGAGTCCCAGAGGTTGAAGCCGGTGGCCAGCACCAGCACGTCGATCGGCGTCGAGGTGCCGTCGGCGGTGACGATGTCGGTCGCCGTGATCTTCGCGATCGGGGTGGTCTCCAACGTGACGTGGTCCTCGTTGAAGGTCGGGTAGTAGTTGTTCGAGAACGTCGGCCGCTTGCACCCGAAGCTGTAGTCCGGGGTGAGCTTGCGGCGGGTCTCGGGATCGGTGACCTGGCGGCGCAGGTGCGCCTTGGCGAGGGCGGCGGCACCGTTGTTGAGGAACTTCGCCTGCTTGTAGTGCAGGACGGCGGTGACCATCATTCCTTCGAGCCAGGCGCCGTTCACGGCGCGCGCGGCCCGCTGGGTCCACGGCTGGGTGGCGAACAGGGTCTGCACCGGCCTGGGGATCTTGAAGTCGTTCTTCGGGGTGACCCAGATCGGGGTGCGCTGGAAGACGGTCAGCGCCGCGGCGTGCTTCGCGATCTGCGGGATCAGCTGGACCGCCGTCGCGCCGGTGCCGATCACGGCGATCCGCTTGCCGCCGAGGTCGACCGAGTCGTCCCACTTGGCGGTGTGGATCACGGTGCCGGCGAAGTCGTCGACGCCCTCGATGTCCGGGAGCTTCGGCTGGGACAGGAATCCGGTCGCGGTCATCAGGTACCGGGCGGTCCGCACCGTCGTGGTGCCCGTGCCGGCGACCAGCGAAGTGGTGACCACCCAGTGCTGCTCGTCGTCGTCCCACCGGGCCCCTTCGGCGCTGACCCCGAACACCATGTGCCGGCGCAGGTCGTACTTCTCGGCGACGTGCTCGGCGTACTGCTTGAGCTCGGAGCCGCGGGCGAACCAGTTCTTCCAGTAGGGGTTGGGCTCGAACGAGTAGGAGTAGGTGACGCTGGCGATGTCGACGGCGAGACCGGGGTAGTGGTTCACGTGCCAGGTGCCGCCGAGGTCGTCCTCGCGCTCGACGATCAGCAGGTCCTCGTAACCGAGCTTGCGCAGGGTGATCGCCGCGCCCATGCCGCCGAAGCCTGCGCCGATGATGATCACGTCGTGGTCGGTCATGTCCGTACTCCTTCTTGAACAAAGTTCAATAGCGGGTCCGACCCTAGTCTTGAGTCATGCGGATCATCAAGCACGGGCATGCCTGCGTGAGACTCGAGACCGGCAGCACCGCTGTCGTGATCGACCCCGGGATGTTCACCGCCCGCGAGGCGGTCGACGGCGCGACGGCTGTCCTGATCACCCACGAGCACCCCGACCACTGGACGCCGGACCTGCTGGCCGCGACCGGTGCGCCGATCTTCACGATCGCTGCTGTCGCCGACCAGATCCGGGGCGCCTCGCCGGAGCTCGGTGAACGGGTCACCGTGGTCGCGCCCGGCAGCCGTCTCCAGGTCGAGGACTTCGCGGTCACGGCGGTGGGGGAGAAGCACGCGGTGATCCACCCCGAGCTGCCGCACTTCGACAACAGCGGCTACCTCCTCGAGCTCGACGGCGTCACGGTCTTCCACCCCGGCGATGCGCTCACGACGCTGCCGTCCGCCCCGGACGTGCTGCTGCTCCCGGTCAGCGCCCCCTGGCTGAAGATCTCCGAGTGCATCGACTACGCCCGGACGGTCGGGGCGCCCACGTCGCTCGCGATCCACGACGCCGTCTACAGCGAGGCCGGGCTCGGCATCGTCGACGGGCACCTGGCCCGGTTCCTGGAGCCGACCGGCCAGCGGTACGTGCGTCTGACGGCGGGCCAGGAGCTCGGCTAGCGACCCGAGTTGCATTCTGATCAAAGTCAAGTAACCTACTCGACTATGAACAACTCGGGTTCTGTCCATTCCGTCGTCCTCTTCGGTCGCGCGCACGTCGATCTCATGCGCGTCACGAGCGCTTCCTGTCGCTGAACCCCGCTGCAGCGCGGTGCCGACCCGGTACCCGCTGCTTGGTCGTTCCCGCACGCCCCGCCACCTCCAGGAGCAGCTCTCATGACCCTTTCCCTTAGCAAGATCACTGCCGACATCGGCGCCCGCGTCCTCGGGGTGAACCCCGCTGACGACCTGTCCGACGAGACGGTCGCGCAGCTGCGGACCGCTCTCGGCGAGCACAAGGCGCTCGTCCTCGACGCGCCCGGTCTCGACGTCGCCGGCCAGGAGCGGTTCGCTGCTCGGTTCGGTCCGCTGACCACCGCCCATCCCACGGTCCCGGGCGGCGAGACGCCGCACGTCCTCGACGTCGATGCCGAGATCAGCAAGGCCAACGAGTGGCACACCGACGTCACGTTCGTGGTCACACCGCCCGCGATCAGCACGCTGCGCAGCATCGTCATCCCGCCGTACGGCGGCGAGACGCTGGTGGCGAACAGCGCTGCGGCGTACCGCAGCCTTCCCGAGCCCCTTCGCGCCTGGGCCGACACGCTGTGGGCGGTGCACACCAACGTGTACGACTACGCCGAGCCCCGTCCTCAGCGCAAGGCCGCCGAGGCGGCGTACCGGGAGACGTTCGAGTCCGTCCCGTACGAGTCGGTGCACCCGGTGGTCCGGGTGCACCCGGAGACCGGCGAGCGAGGCCTGTTCATCGGCGGCTTCGTCCGCGGCATCGTCGGACTGTCCACCACCGAGTCCCGCGACGTGCTCCGGCTGCTGCAGGCGCACGTGACCCGGCCCGAGCACGTGCTGCGCTGGTCGTGGCAGCCCGGTCAGCTGCTGGTCTTCGACAACCGGATCACCCAGCACTACGCGATCGACAACTACGACGACCAGCCGCGCCGGCTCAGCCGGATCACCGTCGCCGGCGACATCCCCGTCAGCGTCAGCGGCGAGCGGAGCCGGGCCCTGCTCGGCGACTCCTCGCACTACTCCGCGGTGCCCGCCGACGCGGTGCCCGAACGGAGCGTGGCGGCATGACCGCCGTCCTCGAGGCCCCGGTCACCGCCCCCGGCGTCGAGCGCGCGGTCACCCGGGAGCTGTTCGTCCCGGTGGCGGTGTCGCCGTCGGTGGTACGCCGTGCCGCGGGCCGGCTGCGCTGGCCGCTCGGCATCTACACCACCCCAGCAGTGCTGGCGGTGCTCTGGCAGGTCGCCAGCAAGGTCGGGTGGCTCAGCGCCAACCTCGCTCCGGCGCCGACCGTGATCCTGCACGCCGGCTGGGAGCTGTACCAGCGCGGAGAGCTGGTGCCGAGCGTCGAGACGTCGCTGGGCCGGGCGGGGGTCGGCCTGGCGATCGGCCTGGTGATCGGCGTCAACGCCGGGATCGTCGGTGGTCTGCTGCGCAGCGGTGAGTACCTGTTCAACGGGGTGTTCCAGATCCTGCACACCATCCCGCTGCTCGCGATCCTGCCGCTGATGATCGTCTGGTTCGGGATCGGCGAGCTGAACAAGGTGCTGCTGATCGCGTTCGGTGCGGCCGTGCCGATGTACCTCAACCTGTTCGCGGCCATCCGCGGAGTCGACCACCGGCTCGTCGAGATGGCCCGGTCGGCAGGTGCGGGCCGGCTCCGGTTGATCCGACGGGTGCTGCTGCCCGGCGCCCTTCCCGGGTTCCTGGTCGGGCTGCGGTTCTCCCTGGGCTACAGCGTGCTGGGCCTGGTCGCCGCCGAGCTGGTCAACGCCGACCAGGGCATCGGCTTCCTGATCAACCGGGCGCAGACCTACCAGCAGACCGACCAGGTGTTCTTCGGCCTGATGATCTACGCCGTGCTCGGCCTGACCGCCGACCAGATCGTGCGGGTGCTCGAGCGGGTCCTGCTCGCCTGGCGCCCGAGCTACGAGGCGTCATGACCACGACACGCAACGACGCCCGTACGACGGTCGAGGTCGACCAGGTCGTACGCCGGTTCGGTGACCGCACCGTGATCGACGGTCTCGACCTGACCATCTCCGGCTCGGAGTTCGTGGTCCTGCTCGGCCCGTCGGGCTGCGGCAAGAGCACCTTGCTGCGGCTGCTGGCAGGGCTCGACCGGCCTGACGGCGGCACCGTCGAGGTCCCGACCCAGCGGGCGATCGTCTTCCAGGGCGACCGGCTGCTGCCCTGGCAGAAGGTCTGGCGCAACGTCACCATCGGCCTGGACCGGGCCGGTGCGAAGGAGCGCGCGCTCGACGTGCTCGCCGAGGTCGGCCTGGCCGACCGGGCGAACGCCTGGCCCAAGACGCTGTCCGGCGGCGAGGCCCAGCGGGTCGCGCTGGCCCGGGCACTGGTCACCGAGCCGGATCTGGTCCTGCTGGACGAGCCGTTCTCCGCCCTCGACGCGATCACCCGGTTGCACATGCACGACCTGGTCCAGCGCCTGCACCAGCGTCACGGCGCGGCGATGCTGCTGGTCACGCACGACGTGGCCGAGGCGATCGCGCTGGCCGACCGGATCCTGGTGATGAACGACGGCCGGATCGCCAGCAGCTACGACGTCGGCCTCTCCGCGGAGGACCGTCGCTCGAGCCAGGCCCGCGAGGACCTGCGCGGCGACCTGCTCGCCGACCTAGGTCTCGCCGGCCGGCACTGACCGGACCTGTTCCGCCCCCAAGTCGCACCACCCGGGCGTGCTCCCGCGCGCCCGAAACCCCTCCACCAGAAGGAATCCACCACCATGTCCAGAACCCTCACCCGCCTCGCTGCCGCAGCCGGAACGGTCGCCCTGACCACCGCGCTGGCGGCCTGCGGCAGCACCAGCGCCCAGATCGGTGGCGCGAGCAACGGTGCTCATCCCGAGTGGAAGAAGCTGACCTTCACCGTGGGCGAGCAGAGCGACGGCATCAAGACGCTGGCGTCGACCTCGGGCGCGTTCAAGACCGCGTCGTACAAGATCAAGTTCGCCAAGTTCCCCTACGGCCCCCCGCTGGTCGCGGCGGCCAGCACCGGGGACGTCGACCTCGGCATGGTCGGGTCGGTGCCGCCGATCGCCGGCGCGGCCCAGAACCTCGGGTTCAAGGTGATCGCCACCCAGTCGCCGTACTCCGACAGCGTTGCCCTGGAGAACATCATCGTGCCCAAGGGCTCGACCGCGAAGACGATCGACGACCTGCGCGGCAAGAAGATCGCGGTACCGCAGGGCAGCTCCGCGCACGGGCTGCTGCTCAACGCGCTCAAGGCCGGCGGCCTCACGCCCAAGGACGTCAAGATCGTCTACCTCGACCCCAAGTCGGGCGCTGCGGCGTTCGACAGCGGCAAGGTCGACGCCTGGTCGATCTGGGACCCGCAGGGCCAGTTCGCGATCGAGAAGGGCGCCCGCGTCCTGGTCAAGGGAGTGCCGCCGATCGATGACACCAACGAGTACTACGTCGGCTCCGACAAGTCCCTGGACAACCCCGTCCGCAAGGCCGCGCTGGCTGACGTGCTGAAGCGGATCGCCACGGCGTACGCCTGGGGCAACGCCAACCCCGAGGCGCACGCGCAGGCGATCTCCACGGACAGCGGCGTACCGATCGCCGAGGTCAAGAAGACCCTGGACGCCTGGCGGTACCGGCTGCAGTACGTCAGCCCCGAGAAGATCAAGTCCGGCCAGACGTTGGCGGACAACTTCTTCGACGCCGGTGAGATCACCCAGAAGGTCGACTTCGCCCAGGTCGTCGAGAACCTGCTCCCGGCGAACTTCGTCGCCAAGCCGTGAGCAACGTCCCCCTTCCACCTGGAGGAACCATGTCGAACCGAACCGATCGCCGCCTGCACCTCAACGCCTTCCTGATGGAGGCCGGCCACCACGAAGCCGCCTGGCGGTTGCCGCAGAGCAACCCCAACGCCGACTTCGAGCTGGCGCACTGGATCAAGCTCGCCACCCTGGCCGAGTCGGCGAAGTTCGACTCGTTGTTCCTGGCCGACGGACCGGTCACCCAGGGCACGGGCGAGTTCCGCAGCCCCGGCCAGCTGGAGCCGCTCACCCTGCTCACCGCGCTCGCGGCGGTGACCGAGCACATCGGGTTGATCGCCACCGTCTCCACGACGTACAACGACCCCTACAACCTGGCCCGCCGGCTCGCCTCGGTCGACCACGTCAGCGGTGGTCGCGTCGGCTGGAACATCGTCACCTCGGCCACCGAGGCCGAGGCGGCCAACTTCGGCCTCGACGAACGGCCGCTGCACGCGGACCGGTACGAGCGGGCCGACGAGTTCCTCGACGTCGTCCTCAAGCTCTGGGACTCCTGGGGCGATGCGGCGTACGTCGGGGACAAGGCGTCCGGACGCTGGGGCGACCCGTCCCAGATCCGTCCGATCGACCACCAGGGCAAGCACTTCCAGGTCGCCGGACCGCTGAACGTGCCGCGGTCCCCGCAGGCGTACCCGCTGCTGGTCCAGGCCGGCGCATCGGATGCGGGCCGTGCCTTCGCAGCCCGGTACGCCGAGGCGATCTTCACCGCCAGCCAGACCCTCGAGCACGCCCAGGAGTTCTACGGCGACCTCAAGAAGCGTGCTGTCGCTGCGGGCCGTGACGCCGACCAGGTGATCGTGCTGCCCGGCATCGTGCCGATCATCGGCAGCACTGAAGCAGAGGCCAAGGCGCTCGCCGCCGAGCTCGACGACCTCCGGATCCCGGAGTACGGGCTGCTCGCACTCGGCAAGGTGCTCGAGGTCGAGCCGAAGGAGCTGCCGCTCGACGAGCAGCTGCCGCAGCACGTGATCGACCGGCCGACTGCTCGGGAGGGCTTCAAGAGCCGCAGCGAGCTGATCATCGAGATGGCCACCAGCGAGCGGCTCACCGTTCGTCAGGTGCTCTCCCGGCTCGGCGGCGGCCGTGGGCACAACGTCGTGGCCGGAACGCCGGAGCAGATCGTCGACATCCTGGTCACCTGGTTCGAGCAGGGCGCTGCCGACGGCTTCAACGTTATGGGCGCGGCGCTGCCCTCAGGGCTGGAGGCGTTCATCGAGCAGGTGCTGCCGGAGCTGAGGGCGCGCGGGCTGTTCCGCGAGGAGTACGACGGCAGCACGCTGCGCGACCACTACGGGCTGCCCCGGCCGCAGAACCTGTTCGACGCGACCGCAGCCCGAAATCGTCGCAGTGCGTGATCACGACGGCGTCCCCACGGCGCTGGAGGTGCGCGGGCTGCGCAAGTCCTACGGCGACGGCTTCACCGCCCTGGACGACCTCGACCTGTCGATCCCGGCCGGCTCGCTCTTCGGTCTGCTGGGTCCGAACGGTGCCGGCAAGACAACGCTGATCGGGTCGGTCTGCAACCTGGTCCGACCCGATGCCGGGTCGATCCAGGTCTTCGGCCATGCCGCGGACACCCGGGAGGCGCGAGCGCTGGTCGGGCTGGCCGAGCAGGACATCAACGTGGACCGGTTCCTCTCGGTCCGTCAGGTGCTCGTCTACCACGCCGGCTACTTCGGCGTGGGGCGCCGCGAGGCCGTACGCCGCGCCGATGAGGCCCTCGAGCTGCTCGGGCTGACCGCCAAGGCCAAGGTCACCGCGCCCGAGCTGTCCGGCGGTATGCAACGCCGGCTGGTCCTCGCCCGGGCACTGGTGAACCGTCCTCGGCTGCTGATCCTCGACGAGCCCACGGCCGGGGTCGACGTCGACCTGCGCGCCGAGATCTGGCGGCTGGTGCGCACCCTCAACGACGCCGGTACGACGATCCTGCTCACCACGCACTACCTCGAGGAGGCCGAGGCGCTGTGCGACGAGATCGCGCTGATCCGTGCCGGGCAGATCGTCGATCGCGGTACGGCGGTGGCCCTGCGCGCGCAGTACGCCGTCGGCAGCATCGCGGACCTCTACCAGCGCGCGCTCGCGCCGGTGGCGTCATGACCGGCGTGCTGCTCAGCCCGGGTGAGGTGGTCGACGAGTTCCGCGCCGAGCGCTCCCCGTTCAGCTGGCTGCTCGAGCGCGAGGTGCTCCGCTACCTGCGGATCTGGCGGTACTCGCTGGTCGGGCCGGTGCTCTCGACGATCCTGTTCGTGGTCGTGTTCGGCACCGTCCTGGCCCGGCACGTCGACGGGCTCGGCAGGTTCAGCTACGGCCAGTTCATCGTGCCGGGGCTGCTGGTCCAGGCAGTGGTCAACGTCGGCTACTTCAACGGGACCACCTCGCTCTACGAAGCCCGCCGGGACCGGTACCTGCACTGCGTCCTGGCCAGCCCGTTGCGCTGGGGAGAGATCCTCGGTGCGCTGGTGCTGGCCTCGATGCTGCGCGGGATCCTGGTCGCCGCGGCCGTCCTGGCCGTCGCGGTCCCGCTCACCGACCTCGACGTGGCGCGGCCCGGCTACCTGGCCCTGGTGGCCCCGGCGGTCCTGGTCGTGGCCGCCCAGTTCGGCATCATCGCCGGGGCGGTCGCGTCCTCGCTGGACCACGTGTACTCGATCGAGTCGCTGGTGCTGCTCCCGCTCGGTTTCCTGGGCGGGATCTTCTACCCCGTCAACCAGCTCGCCAGCGGCTGGCAGCTGGTCAGCGAGCTGAACCCGTTCTTCTGGCTGGTGCAGGCGGGCCGGACCGGCTTCCTCGGGTCGGCGGACGTCCCCGGGTGGGCGGCGCTGCTGGTGACCTGGGCCTTCGCGGCGGTGTTGTCCGCCTGGTCCGCGGTGATCTTCGTCCGCGGGCGGCGGCTCAAGTCCTGAGCGGCCGGCCCTGCGCGACTACCAGCGGAGCAGCGAGAGTCCGGGCGCAGTGTCGAACGCCGGATCCGCGGTCACCAGGGTGAGGCCCTCGGTGATCGCCTGCGCTGCGAGCAGCCGGTCGAACGGGTCCTTGTGCGGCCATTCGAGTCGTCCGGCCAGGAGGGCGTGCCGGTCGTTCAGCTCCAGGGTTCGGGCGCCGAGCGCGGGCACCAAGGTGCCCCATCCGTGTGCCAGTGCTCGTGCTTCATCGAGCTTGCCGAGCCGTACCTTCGTCGAGATCTCGAATGCAGACACGGCGGATACGAAGGGTGCTCCATCGCCACCCTCCAGTGCTGCGATCAGCTCGACCGACGGGCTTCTCCGTCGGCTGGAAAGCCAGATGAGCGCATGGGTGTCGAGCAGGTAGCTCACTCCCACTCGGCTAGTTCCTCCTCGGTCATCGGATCAAAGAAGTCCGGCGGGGTGTCGACGTCGAGGAACCCGATCTTGAGCTTCGGCCGGACGAAGGGCTCGAGCTTGGCGACCGGCTTGCCGTTGCGTGCGATCACGACCTGTTCGCCGGCCTCGACCTGAGCCAGCAGCTTCGACAGGTGTGTCTTTGCTTCGTGGATGTTCACCGTGACCGACATGAACTAAGTCTAACGGACTAAGTCAATGCGGTGCATCGAGCAGCGCGCGCTCCAGCGACCGCGGCCGCACCCCGGTGACCCGTCGGACGTCGTCGGTGAGCCGGGCGCACTCGCCGTCCCGGATGGCCGTGTAGGTGCTCACCCAGGCGTCCAGCTGCCACTGCTCGGCGTCGTACGCCGCCCGCCGGGACGCGTAGGCCTCGTCCTCGGTCTCGTTCTCGAAGCGCAGGTCGCGACCCAGCACCGTGCCGGCGCGGGCGGCGATCTCGGCCATCGTCAGGGCTTCGGGACCGGTGAGCTCGTACGTCGCGTTCAGGTGGTCGGCGGGGGAGCGGAGCACCTCGACGGCGACCGCGGCGACGTCGGCCCGGGCAACGCCGGCAACCCGGCCCTCGTCCGCCGGCCCGCGGATCACGCCGTGCTCGTCGGCGAAGAGCGGCAGCAGGTCGAGGTAGAAGTTGTCGCGCAGGATGGTGTGGTCGAGTCCGGACTCGACGATCGCCACCTCGGCGTCGTGGTGGTCGCGCCCCAGCGTGAAGGTCGCGTCCGCCGACGCTCCCGAGAACGAGGTGTAGACGAGGTGGCTGACGCCGGCCTCGGCGGCCGCCCGGATGAAGGTCCGGTGCTCCTCGCGGCGGGTCCGGCTCTCAGCGGCGGAGACCATGAACAGCAGGTCGACCCCGGTGAGCGCGTCGCGGGATGCCTCGAGGTCGCCGTACGACGCCTGCGCAACCGTGGTGCCCGGGATCGACGGTGCCCGGGAGGGGTCGCGCACGACCAGCCGCGGCTCGAGGTCGGCGAGGGCAGCGGCGACGATCGAACCGAGGTGACCGGTCGAGCCGGTGACGGCGAGTGTCACCGCGGCCCGGCGAGCGAGTCCCGGACCGGGACGAACTTGGCCTGGGCCTCGGCCAGCTCGGCCTCGGGGTCGGAGTCAGCGACGATCCCGCAGCCCGCGAAGAGCCGGACCCGGTTGCCGTTGATCTCCGCGGAGCGCAGGGCGATCCCGAACTCGCCGTCCCCGTAGGCGTTCATCCAGCCGACCGGTCCGGCGTACCGGCCGCGGTCCATGCCCTCGATCTCGGCGATCATCTCGACGGCGAGCTTGGTGGGGGTGCCGCCGACCGCAGCCGAGGGGTGGAGGGCAGCAGCCAGGTCGAGGACGCTGGCGCCGCCGTCGTGGGCGACCCCGGCGACATCGGTCGCCAGGTGCATCACGTTCGGCAGGTGCAGCACGAAGGGTGCCTCGGGCACGTTCATCGAGGAGCAGTACGGCGCGAGCGCATCGGCCACCGACCGGACGGCGTACTCGTGCTCCTCGAGATCCTTCGAGGAGCGGGCCAGCGTGGCGGCCAGGGTCAGGTCGTGCTCGTCGTCCCCCGTACGCCGGATGGTCCCGGCCAGCACCCGGGAGGTGACCAGACCCTTCTCGCGGCGTACGAGCAGCTCCGGGGTCGCGCCGAAGAGGCCATCCACGTGGAAGGTCCAGCACATCTCGTACTCGGACCCGAGCCGGCGCAACGGCCAGCGGACGTCGATCGGGGCGTCCGCGGTGGCGACCAGGTCGCGGGCCAGCACCACCTTGTCGAGCTCGCCGGCGTTCAGGTGCAGGACGGCTTCCCAGACCACGCCCTCCCACTCGGCGCCCGAACGGGCGCCGTCGGCGAAGGCCAGGTTCACCGGTGGCTCGGGGAGCGGCTGCGCGCGCAGCGCGGGGACCTCGTCGGCGGTGGCGCCGATGCTGGTGACCCAGAACCGGTCGCCGCGACGACCGACCACGACCTGGGGGATGGTCAGGACAGAGTCGCCGGGGTCGTCGGCGAACGCGAAGCTGCCCAGGCAGATCAGCCCGGTGCCGGGAACCTCGACCTCGTCGGCGACCGCGGCCACCCGGACCACGTTGCGCCACCAGGTCGAGGCGTCCTCGAAGCGGCTCTCGGAGCTGGTCCGGCACTCGGCCGCGATGCCCCAGGTGACGATGCCCTCGCCCCGGCGCAGCCAGGTCATCGGCTGGTCGACCGGGAGCAGGTCGAGCAGCGGACCCGGGTCGCCGACCTCGACGGTGCGCGCCACCAGGCGGGGCACTGAGGAGGGCGAGGAGGTCACGAGAACCAGCCTACGACCAGCGACGAAGCGGCCTGCCGCGTACCCTCTCCCGGGTGACCCGAGCAGACCTGGACAAGAACCCCGCCGAGGTGCAGGCGATGTTCGACGACGTCGCCGCCCGCTACGACATCACCAACGACGTGCTGTCGCTCGGCCAGGACCGTCGCTGGCGCGGCCAGGTCATCGACGCCGTGGACCCGAAGCCGGGCGAGCTGGTGCTGGACCTCGCGGCCGGGACCGGTACGTCGAGCCAGCCCTTCCGCGACCGCGGCGCGACCGTGGTCCCGTGCGACTTCTCGGTCGGGATGCTGCGCGTCGGCAAGCGCGCCAAGCCGCACCTGCCGTTCGTCGCCGGCGACGGGACCCGGCTCCCGTTCGCGGACGGGACCTTCGACGCGGTCACGATCTCCTTCGGCCTGCGCAACATCGTCGATCCCGACGCCGGACTGCGCGAGCTGCTCCGGGTGACGAAGCCGGGCGGCCGGATCGTGGTCTGCGAGTTCAGCGCACCGGTCTGGTCGCCGTTCCGGACGGTCTACATCGAGTACCTGATGAAGGCGCTGCCGGCCGTGGCCCGGGCGGTCTCGTCCTCACCGGACGCGTACGTCTACCTGGCCGAGTCGATCCGGGCGTGGCCCGACCAGGCCGGCCTGGCGACGCGGTTGCAGCAGGCGGGCTGGGGCTCGGTGAAGTGGCGCAACCTCTCCGGAGGCATCGTCGCCCTGCACCACGGCACCAAGTGATATAGGGCACAGACCCCTTGGGTAAATAGCCTTTTCTGAGCGTGAAACCCCAATGTCGGAGGGGGTGTCGCGGGATGTGACGTAGGCCTCTATGCTGCGTAACGACGCGAGATCGTGAAGTTGTTCACAAGCGCACAAACTGCGCGCTGCGAACACTGCAGGAAGGTGAGGAATGAACCTCTACACCCCCGTTCTGGCGCTCCTGATCCTGGCCAGCGGGTTCGCCATCGTCTCGGTGATCATGAGCTCGGCCATCGGCCCGAAGCGCTACAACCGCGCGAAGCTCGACTCCTACGAGTGCGGGATCGAACCGACGCCGCAGCCGGTGGGCGGCGGCCGGTTCCCGGTCCGGTACTACATCACCGCGATGCTCTTCATCGTCTTCGACATCGAGATCGTCTTCCTCTACCCGCTCGCCGTCTCCTTCGACGCGATGGGCACCTTCGCCCTGGTCGAGATGATCCTCTTCATCGTTCCCGTCTTCGTCGCCTACACGTACGTGTGGCGACGCGGCGGCCTGGACTGGGATTGAGCTGACATGGGACTTGAAGAGAAGCTTCCGTCCGGCGTACTGCTGACCACGGTCGAGGGCGTCGCCGGCTACATGCGCAAGGCCTCGTTCTGGCCGGCCACCTTCGGGCTGGCCTGCTGCGCGATCGAGATGATGACCAGCGGCGGCCCCAAGTACGACCTCGCCCGCTTCGGCATGGAGGTCTTCCGCGCCAGCCCCCGCCAGGCCGACCTGATGATCGTGGCCGGTCGGGTCAGCCAGAAGATGGCACCGGTGCTGCGCCAGATCTACGACCAGATGCCCGAGCCCAAGTGGGTCCTGGCGATGGGCGTCTGCGCCAGCTCCGGCGGGATGTTCAACAACTACGCGGTCGTCCAGGGCGTCGACCACGTGTTCCCGGTCGACATGTACCTGCCGGGCTGCCCGCCGCGGCCGGAGATGCTGATCGACGCGATCCTCAAGCTGCACGAGCAGGTCCAGAACACCAAGCTCGGCGTGAACCGCCTGGCCGAGATCGAGGCCAACGAGGCCGCTGCGCTCACCGCGCTGCCGACCAGCCAGATGCGGGGGCTGCTGCGATGACCGAGCAGGACCCGACCACGGACGTCGTCGCGGCCGCGGCGACCCCGGAGCCCGGCGAGGTGATCGGCCACCACGAAGGCATGTTCGGCGTCAGCGGCAGCGGCGACACCTCCGGGTACGGCGGCCTGAACCGGACCGTCGAGCTCCCCGGCGCGAGCACCCCGCCGTACGGCGGCTGGATGGACGACGTCGCCGCGTCCCTGGCCACCGCCAGCAAGGCGGCCGGCGTCGAGGCGGCCGTCGAGAAGGTCGTCGTCCACCGCGGCGAGATCACCTTCTTCATCCGTCGCGAGGACCTGCTGGCGATGGTCAAGCTGCTCCGCGACGACGAGAAGCTGCGCTTCGAGTTCTGCTCCGGCGTCAGCGGCGTGCACTACCCCGACGACACCGGCCGCGAGCTGCACGCGGTCTACCACCTGCTCTCGATGACCCACAACCGCCGGATCCGGCTCGAGGTCACCATGCCCGACGCCGACCCGCACGTTCCCAGCGTCTGCGCGACGTACCCGACCGCGGACTGGCACGAGCGCGAGGCCTTCGACTTCTTCGGGATCGTCTTCGACGGCCACCCGGCGCTGACCCGGATCGAGATGCCCGACGACTGGCCGGGCCACCCGCAGCGCAAGGACTACCCACTCGGGGGCATCCCGGTGGAATACAAGGGCGCGACAGTTCCTCCGCCCGACGAGCGGAGGTCGTACAGCTGATGACCGCAGATCCTTATGCAGCAACCGAGTCCGAGACCACCCAGGGCAAGGTCTACACCGTCACCGGCCAGGACTGGGACTCGATCGTCACCGGCATCGCCGAGGACCACGACGACAAGATCGTCGTCAACATGGGCCCGCAGCACCCCTCGACCCACGGTGTGCTCCGGCTGATCCTCGAGCTCGAGGGCGAGACCGTCACCGAGGCGCGCTGCGGCATCGGCTACCTGCACACCGGCATCGAGAAGAACATGGAGTACCGGACCTGGGTCCAGGGCGTCACGTTCTGCACCCGGATGGACTACCTCTCGCCGTTCTACAACGAGATGACCTACGTGCTCGGCGTCGAGCGGCTCCTCGATGTCACCGACGACATCCCGGAGAAGGCCCAGGTCATGCGGGTCCTGCTGATGGAGCTCAACCGGATCTCCTCGCACCTGGTCTGCATTGCCACCGGCGGCATGGAGATCGGCGCCCTGACCGTGATGACGATCGGCTTCCGCGAGCGTGAGCTGGTCCTCGACCTCTTCGAGCTGATCACCGGTCTGCGGATGAACCACGCGTTCATCCGGCCCGGTGGCGTCGCCCAGGACATGCCGGCCGGAGCGCTCGACGAGATCCGCGACTTCGTCGCGCTGATGAAGAAGCGCCTGCCCGAGTACGCCGACCTCTGCAATGCGAACCCGATCTTCAAGGCCCGCCTGGTCGACGTCGGTCACCTCGACCTCGCCGGCTGCCTGGCGCTCGGCATCTCCGGGCCGCCGCTGCGCTCGACCGGGTACGCCTGGGACCTGCGCAAGATGCAGCCGTACTCCGGCTACGAGGACTACGACTTCGAGGTCCAGACCTGGGACTCCTGCGACGCCTACGGTCGCTTCCGGATCCGGCTCAACGAGATGTGGGAATCGCTGAAGATCGTCGAGCAGTGCGTCGAGCGCCTCGCCGGCCTCGAAGGCGCTCCGGTGATGATCGGCGACAAGAAGATCGCCTGGCCCAGCCAGCTCGCGATCGGCAGCGACGGCATGGGCAACAGCCTCGACCACATCAAGCACATCATGGGCGAGTCCATGGAGGGCCTGATCCACCACTTCAAGCTGGTCACCGAGGGCTTCCGGGTCCCGGCCGGCCAGGCCTACGTCCCGATCGAGTCGCCCCGCGGCGAGCTCGGCGCGCACCTGGTCTCCGACGGTGGCACCCGGCCTTTCCGGGCGCACTTCCGGGACCCGTCGTTCGCGAACCTGCAGGCGACCTCGGTGATGAGCGAGGGCGGCATGATCGCCGACGTCATCGTCGCGATCGCATCCATCGACCCCGTCATGGGTGGTGTTGACCGATGAACGAGACGACGTACGCCGAGCTGCTCGAGATCGCTGCGCGGTACCCGGAGAAGCGCTCGGGCCTGCTGCCGATGCTGCACCTGGTGCAGAGCGTGTCCGGTCAGGTCACCCCCGAGGGGATCGAGGCGTGCGCGGAGATCCTCGAGCTCTCCGCGGCCGAGGTCAGCGGGGTCGCGACCTTCTACACGATGTACAAGCGCCGCCCGGTCGGCGACTACCACGTCGGGGTCTGCACCAACACGCTGTGCGCGGTGATGGGCGGCGACCTGATCTTCGAGCGGCTCAAGGAGCACCTCGACGTCGGCAACGACGAGACCACCGAGGACGGCAAGGTCACCCTCGAGCACATCGAGTGCAACGCGGCCTGCGACTACGCGCCGGTGATGATGGTCAACTGGGAGTTCATGGACAACCAGACGCCGGCCTCGGCGATCCAGGTCGTCGACGACCTGCGGGCCGGCAAGGACGTCCGCTCCACCCGCGGCCCCCAGCTCTGCACCTGGCGCGAGGCCGAGCGGGTGCTCGCCGGCTTCCCCGACGGGCTCGCCGACGAGGGTCCGTCGTCCGGTCCGGCCTCGCAGGTCGGCCTGAAGCTGGCCGGCCAGAACGGGTGGTCCGCGCCCGCCTCCACGGTCAGCGGGAGCACCGGCACCGTGACCGAGGACAAGGTCGAAGCCGTCGAGCAGGCCGACACGTCGCGTGCCGAGTCCGAGACCAAGGCAGAGGAGTCCTGATGAGCGACACCCTCACCCCGGTGCTGACGGCCGACTGGGGCACCGCGGAGAGCTGGAAGCTCAGCGTCTACGAGGCGAGCGGCGGGTACGGCGCGATGAAGAAGGCGCTCGCGATGGCCCCCGACGACATCATCACCGCGGTCAAGGACTCCGGCCTGCGCGGCCGCGGCGGCGCCGGCTTCCCGACCGGGATGAAGTGGAGCTTCATCCCCCAGGACAACCCGAAGCCCAAGTACCTGGTGGTCAACGCTGACGAGTCCGAGCCGGGGACCTGCAAGGACATCCCGCTGATGATGGCCACGCCGCACACGCTGGTCGAGGGCGTCATCATCAGCTCGTTCGCGATCCGGGCGAACACCGCCTTCATCTACATCCGCGGCGAGGTCCTGCACGTGGTCCGCCGGGTCCAGGCCGCGGTCACCGAGGCGTACGCCGCCGGTCACCTCGGTAAGGACATCCACGGGTCCGGGTACGACCTGGACGTCGTCGTGCACGCCGGCGCCGGTGCCTACATCTGCGGCGAGGAGACGGCACTGCTCGAGGGTCTGGAGGGCCGGCGCGGCCAACCGCGGCTGCGGCCGCCGTTCCCCGCCGTCGCCGGGCTCTACGCCAGCCCGACGGTGATCAACAACGTCGAGTCGATCGCCTCGGTGCCGAGCATCATCGGCAACGGCGCGGAGTGGTTCGCCTCGATGGGCACCGAGAAGTCGAAGGGCTTCGGCATCTTCTCGCTCTCGGGGCACGTCGCGAACCCGGGCCAGTACGAGGCTCCGCTCGGCATCACGCTGCGCAAGCTGATCGAGCTGGCCGGCGGCATCCGCGCGGGCCACGAGATGAAGTTCTGGACGCCCGGCGGTTCCAGCACGCCGCTGCTGACTCCCGAGCACCTCGACATCCCGCTCGACTTCGAGGGCGTCGGCGCCGCCGGTTCGATGCTCGGCACCCGGGCGCTGCAGATCTTCGACGAGACCACCTGCGTGGTCCGCGCGGTGCTGCGCTGGACCGAGTTCTACAAGCACGAGTCCTGCGGCAAGTGCACCCCCTGCCGCGAGGGCACCTGGTGGCTGACCCAGACGCTGACCCGGCTCGAGAAGGGCGACTTCGACGTCGCCGAGGGCCCTGAGGTCCTGGACCTGCTCGTCGACCAGTGCGAGAACATCCTCGGCCGCTCGTTCTGCGCGCTCGGTGACGGCGCGACCAGCCCGATCACCTCCTCGATCCAGTACTTCCGCGAGGAGTACCTCGCGCACCTGGAGCACGGCGGCTGCCCGTTCGATCCGCTGGCATCGACGGCCTTCGAGACCGAAGGAGCGACGGCATG
Source organism: Marmoricola sp. (assembly GCA_025965315.1). Classification (GTDB taxonomy): domain Bacteria; phylum Actinomycetota; class Actinomycetes; order Propionibacteriales; family Nocardioidaceae; genus Marmoricola. The sequence goes on along the minus strand of JAOPXD010000128.1, from coordinate 284 downwards.
ACTGCAGAGCTGATCAAGTCGGACCTCGTGACCCTGACCATCGACGGCATCCAGGTCAGCGTCCCGAAGGACACCCTGCTGATCCGGGCGGCCGAGCAGATCGGCGTCCAGATCCCACGGTTCTGCGACCACCCGCTCCTCGAGCCGGTCGGTGCCTGCCGCCAGTGCCTGGTCGACATCCCCGACGCCGGCAACGGCCGCGGTTTCCCGAAGCCGCAGGCCTCCTGCACGCTTCCGGTCGCCGAGGGCATGGTCGTCAACACCCAGGGAACCAGTCCGGTCGC
>JAOPXD010000105.1 GCA_025965315.1 Marmoricola sp. | reverse complement strand
GGGAAAGCCGAGAGCAGGATCGCCAGGGCGGCCGGGATCAACGCCGCGGCACCCAGCGCCTGGACGACCCGGAACCCGATCAGGACGGCGGGGGAGGTGGCGACCGCGCACAGCACCGAGGCCACCGTGAAGAGGACCAGCCCGATGACGAACATCCGTCGACGCCCGATCCGGTCGGCCATCCGGCCGGCCGGGACCAGTGCTGCGGCCAGCGCGATCGTGTACGCCGAGAGCGTCCAGGACATCGTCGCGAACGAGACCGACGGGAAGCTGCGGGTGATGTCGTCGAACGCGACGAACAGGACCTGGGTGTCGAGGAAGACCATGAAGGAGGCCACTGCGGTCACGCCGAGGATGGCCCAGGGGCTCACGACACGGGTCGCGGTTGTCGAGGAGGTCATGACGAGGACCGTAGACCATCATGGTTTAGAAAATCAACTACTTGATTCAAAATCACAACTAACTTATTCTGGTCCCGTGCCCACGAAGACGTACGACCAGTACTGCACGATCGCGACCGCTCTCGACCTGGTCGGCGATCGTTGGACGCTGCTCGTGCTGCGCGAGCTCTCGATGGGGGACGCCCGGTTCACCGACCTCAAGGCGGGACTGCCCGGCGTTGCCACCAACCTGCTGACCGAGCGGCTGCGCAGCCTGGAGAACGCGGGACTGGTCGAGCAGCACGACCTCCCGGCGCCGGCGGCCCGCACCGTTTACCGGCTGACCCGCGACGGCGTCCGGATCCGTCCGGTCCTGCGCGCGATCGCCCAGTTCGGGATGCCCTACCTGCAGGCGCCGGTGGGCGCGGTCCGGCCGCGCGCGGCCGTCTTCGGCGGGAGCGCGGCGCTCTTCGACCCGGCGGGTGCCGTCGGGGCGGACCTGCGGGTCCGGTACCTGATCGACGGCGAGGAGCACTGGATCGAGGTCGTCGACGGCAGGCTCCGACGGGCCGACGCCGGAGCCGAGCCGGACCTGACGATTACCGGGACCGCCGTCGGGCTCTTCGGGCTCAACCGGGGAGCACGTCGCGAGGACCTCGTCGGGCAGCTCCAGGTCGACGGCAGTGCTGCGGCGTGGGAGATCTTCTGCCGGTGCTTCCCGCCGTCCGCGCTCACCCTGGAGAACCAGCTCGCCTGAGGTGGACGTCGACCTTGGCCGGACGCGGGGACCAAACGCGAGGGCATCTCGACAGGCTCGATGACCGGGGCTCTAGGATCGCGGCCATGGACATCAGTGGAAAGAGTGCAATCGTCACCGGTGGCGCCTCCGGCATCGGAGCTGCAGCCGCCCGTCAGCTGGCCGACAAGGGCGCGGTCGTCGTCATTGCCGACCTGAACGCCGAAGCCGGTGAGGCTCTGGCCAAGGAGATCGGCGGCGCGTTCGTCACCGTCGACGTCACCAACACCGAGCAGATCCAGACCGCGGTCGACACCGCCGTGGAGCTGGCCCCGCTGTGGGCCCTGGTGAACTCGGCCGGCATCGGCTGGGCCCAGCGCACCATCGGTCGCGACGGCAACCCGGACTCCGCGCACAACCTGGACGCCTTCAAGAAGGTGATCGCGATCAACCTGATCGGCACGTTCGACGCGGTCCGCCTCGCGGCCACCGCGATGAGCCTGAACGAGCCCGACGTCGACGGCGGCCGCGGTGCCATCGTGAACATGGCCTCGGTGGCCGCGTTCGACGGTCAGATCGGCCAGGCGTCGTACTCGGCCTCCAAGGGTGGCGTCGTCGGCATGACCCTGCCGGTCGCGCGCGACCTGTCGGCCGCCGGCATCCGCCTGAACACGATCGCGCCCGGCCTGATCGACACCCCGATCTACGGCGAGGGCCCGGAGTCGGAGGCGTTCAAGGCCAACCTCGGTCAGAACGTGCTCTTCCCCAAGCGCCTTGGCGTCGGTGCCGAGCTGGCCAGCATGGTCGTCGAGCTGGTCACGAACTCGTACATGAACGCCGAGACCATCCGCGTCGACGGCGGCATCCGGATGCCCCCGAAGTAGTCACGTCCCGAGAACGCCCGGTCGATGTCCGCCCAAGCGCGGTACCGACCGGGCGTTCGTCCTGGGGTTCCCGAGAAACAAACCGAGCGCCCGGCCTTCGCTGCGTAAGGAAGGTCGCGGGCGCTCGAGGTTTGTTGATGTCGTGATACCCGGGTTCGGGGGTACTCAAACGTCGGGAGTGGTCTCCTCCGCGCCGTGGGTCGCCTCCTCGTCGGATCCTCGGACCGCGCCGATGCGTTCGCTGCTCACGCCCATGCTGCCGGCGAGTCCCTCGGTGCCGTCACCGTTCGGATCGGACTCGGTGATCCGCTGCGGGTCTCCCGCCCTGCTCACGAGACGTCCTCGGAAGGCTGCTCCTGGGAGGTCTCGGCGTTCTCCTTCTGGATCTCCTCGGGGGTCTTCGGCTCGGCTGCTGTCTCCGGTTCGTCCTTGGCTTCCATGCCCGGGGAGTACCCAGAGCGGGGAGCGACATGCACCGCGGTGGACAACTCGTTCGCGCGAGCGCGGTCACCTCCTTACTCTTGAAGGCACATGACGAACGCACCTGAAGACTTCGAAGCCCCCGAGTTCGATCTCGACGCCGAGCTGGCCGAGACCGACGAGTGGGAGAGCGGGTACGCCGACGCGGACCCGGAAGAGCAGACCGTCGGCTCGATGGAGCTCGCCGAGCGGCACGCGCTACGCCGCGTCGTCGGTCTGTCGACCGAGCTCGAGGACATCTCCGAGGTCGAGTACCGCCAGCTGCGGCTCGAGCGGGTCGTCCTGGTCGGCGTCTGGACCGAAGGCAGTGTCGAGGACGCCGAGAACTCGATGGCCGAGCTCGCTGCACTGGCCGAGACCGCCGGCTCCCAGGTGCTCGAGAACGTCTACCAGCGTCGTGACAAGCCGGACCCGGCGACGTACATCGGCCGCGGCAAGGTCGAGGGCGTCCGCGAGATCGTGGTCGCCACCGGTGCCGACACCGTGATCATGGACGGCGAGCTCGCGCCCAGCCAGCTGAGGAACCTCGAGGACAAGCTCAAGGTCAAGGTCGTCGACAGGACAGCGCTCATCCTCGACATCTTCGCCCAGCACGCGAAGTCCAGGGAGGGCAAGGCGCAGGTCGAGCTCGCCCAGCTCAGCTACATGAAGCAGCGTCTTCGCGGCTGGGGCAGCAGCCTGTCCCGCCAGGCCGGCGGCATCGGTGGCCGTGGCCCCGGCGAGACCAAGATCGAGACCGACCGCCGTCGGATCAACGACAAGGTTGCCAAGCTCCGCCGCGAGCTCGCGCAGATGAAGACGACCCGGCAGACCAAGCGCAACGAGCGGCGCCGCAACGCGATCCCGAGCGTGGCGATCGCCGGCTACACCAACGCCGGCAAGTCCTCGATCCTGAACCGGCTCACCGATGCCGGTGTCCTGGTGGAGAACGCCCTGTTCGCCACCCTGGACCCGACCACCCGGCGGACCACGGCCGAGGACGGGCGGATCTACACGATGAGCGACACCGTCGGGTTCGTCCGGCACCTGCCCCACGACCTGATCGAGGCTTTCCGGAGCACGCTGGAGGAGGTGGCCGAGGCCGACCTCGTGGTGCACGTGGTCGACGGCTCGCACCCCGATCCCGAGGGTCAGCTCGCGGCCGTGCGCGAGGTCTTCGCGGAGATCGACGCCGGCTCGGTCCCGGAGCTCGTCGTGATCAACAAGGCCGACCTGGCCGACCCGCTGACCCTGGCCCGGCTGCGCCTGCGCGAGCCGCGCTCGGTGGTCTGCTCGGCGAAGACCGGCGAGGGCATCGCCGACGTACTGGCTGCGATCGAGGCGGACCTGCCGCGTCCCGAGATCGAGATCCGGGTCCTGCTGCCCTACAGCCGCGGTGACCTGGTCAGCCGGATCCACGACAAGGGCGACATCGTCTCCGTCGAGCACACCGGCGACGGCACCCTGATCCACGCCCGCGTCAGCGAGGCGTTCGCCGGGGAGCTCGAGCTCTACACGCTCTCCGGTACCTGACCGAGCTGCCGAACTCGCGCAGACGACTAGACATGTAAGGCCGTTAACGGCCCTTTCGCACCACTTGTCCGGCGGTCTTCGAGGACTTGTTCTGCGCTGCAACAAAGGTGAGCGATAGTGGCGATGCCTGCGTCGCACGCTGTGGCGCTCGGCCGAAAGGGAAGACCCATGCGCTCTCGCCTCGTCCTCCTTGCGTCGCTCCTGTTCGCCAGCGTGGCCTTCGTGCCCGGCGCGGCCCAGGCAGCGACCGGTTTCACCCTTTCGCCGACGAGCCTCGCGTTCGGCAGCGTCCAGCTGGGCTCCACCAAGCAGCTGATCCTCACCGTCAAGAACACCAGCACGGTCAACCAGAGCTACGCGATCGCGGTCCCGCCCGGTACGGCGTTCAGCAACTTCCTGCCCTCGGGGGAGCTCAGCAGCGAGTGCGGCTCGCCCAGCACCTACCTGGTCGTGGCGCCGAAGAGCAGCTGCGCGCTGCACGTCGTCTTCACCCCGAACGCAGCCGGTGCCGCGACCGCCACCCTGGCCGTGACGGCGTACGCGGCGACCGGCGCAGCCGGAACCAGTACGTCGACCCTCGGCGCCCCGGGTGCCACCACCGCCGTGAAGGCGACCGGCACCGGTGTGAGCGCCAAGGTGACCGCCGCTCCCAGCTCGATCGCGTTCAGCAGGGTGCTGGTCTCGACCGAGCTCGACAAGACCACCGTCCTGAAGAACGGCTCGACCGTCTCCCTCGTCTTCGTGCCGACCTTCCCGACCGCGTCCGGCTACACCGCGATCGCGAACGACACCGATGCGACCTCCTGCTACAAGTCGTCGCAGTCGCTCGTCGTCGGGCCCGGCCAGTCCTGCACCCTGCACGTCGGGTTCGCTCCGAAGAGCGCGACCGCTCTGAACGCCACCCTCAACGTCGCCGGCCACCTGTCGACCGCTGCGGCGGGCACCTACTCGGGTGACACCAGCGGCTCGCTCGCTGCGGCCGTCGCCGTGAAGCTGACCGGTACCGGCACCGCGCCGACGTACACGGCGACCCCGAAGAGCCTGGCGTTCGGCGCCGTGACCAACAACGGCTCCAAGGAGCTCGACACCGTAGTCAAGAACACCTCGACGATCCCGCTGTACCTGAAGCCGGTGTTCTCCGACAGCCACTACGACCTGCCGGTGCTCGCCACCGGCAACACCACCGACTGCGTCGTCCGGACCGCGGCGCACCGCACCGGTCTGCGGCTCGACCCGGGCAGCAGCTGCACCCTCCGGGTGCTGTTCTCGCCGACCGCCGGTGTTGCGCCGAAGGCGTCGATCGCGCTGGACGCCTACCGCGCCCCGGCGAGCGGCGCGCCGTACGTCGACGCCCAGGACCTCGGTCTGAAGGTCGCCTCGGTCCCGGTCGCACTGACCGGCACCGGGATCGGCCCGAAGATCACCGCCTCGCCGACGAAGTACGCGTTCGGCAAGGTCACCCTGACGGAGACGAACGCGACCAACCTGACGATCACCAACAGCTCCAACATCGCGCTGTTCTTCCGGCCGTCGCTGCCGGCGAACTCGCCGTACTCGCTGTTCCAGGTCCCGACCACCAGCGACTGCCTGGTCAAGAGCGACGCGGGCGTGGTCACCGGCGTACGGATCGAGCCGGGTGCCTCCTGCTACCTCTGGGTGCTGTACGCGCCGACCGCGGCGGTGAGCTCGCCGCAGAACCTGACGGTGAACGCCTTCGCGGCACCTCCGGGTGTCCAGGTCGACAGCGGCCGGAACCTGGGCGGTGCGGTGAACTCGCTGGCGATCGCGCTGACCGGTACCGGCGTCGCTCCGGCCTTCACGATCGCGCCGGCGTCACTCGCGTTCGGCACCGTCAAGCACGGGGTGACCAAGACGATCACCGAGACGCTGACCAACACCTCCGACATCCCGCTGCAGTTCGCGGTCTCACTCTCCGGGGACGCGGCGTACACGCTGGCGCCGGCCGGTGCCGGTGGCTGTGTCTCCACGGACGGCAAGGGCCTGAACGTCGACGCGAAGGGCAAGTGCACCGTGTCGGTGACGTTCGCACCCACGGCGTCCGGCAAGCCCACGGGCACCCTCACGGTCACGGCGCGCGAGGGCAAGGGTCAGGTCGGTGCCTATCAGAAGTACTCGCCCACGGTCCTGAACACGAAGACGTCCGCGATCACCGGGACCGGTAGCTGAGGATCGCGAACGGTCGGTCTCGGTAGGGTCGCAGGATGAAGAAGCTCGTCGGCTCGGTGCTCGGCCTGATCCTGCTCGCTGCGGTGATCGGGATCGGTGCGCTCGACCTCGGCTCCAACGCCAGCACGGACACCGACACCGCGGTCGTGACCGACTACCAGGCCGCCTTCGACGTCAGCGCGAACGGCGACCTGAAGGCGCTCGAGACGATCACGGTGAACTTCCCGGACTACAAGCACGGGATCTTCCGCTTCTTCGACACCCGGTTCCCGAGCCACCCGAAGTACCGGGTGTTCCCGACCGACATCCGGGTCACGATGGACGGCAGGTACGAGCCGTTCACCATGCTCAAGCAGAGCCGTGACCGCTACCGGGTGGCGAAGATCGGTTCGGCCGGCACCACCATCACCGGCTCGCACGTCTACCGGATCAGCTACGACATCAAGGGCGTCCTGATCAAGGGCACCTCGACCCGGACCCAGTTCTTCTGGGACCTGGTGCCCGCCGGCGTGCAGAACCAGATCGAGAAGTCGCACCTGACCGTGCACCTGCCGGCAGCCGCGTCGGACCTGAAGTGCGCGATCGGGCAGGGCGCCGCTGACGGGACCTGTACGGCGAGCGGCCAGGGATCGCAGGACGTCACCGTCAACACCGGGGCGCTGTCCCCGCACACGCCGGTCACGATCAGCGCCGGCATGAACATCAAGACCCCGGCCGTCGCGACGTTGCCGTGGCACAACAAGCTCGACCCGCTGCTCGGTCAGCACCCGGGAGCCCTGGTCCTGGTCCTGATCCTCGGCGCTGTCGCGGCTCTCGGCGGCGAGCTGCTCGGCCGCTCGACCAAGGAGAAGGACCCCGGTTTCCCGCTGCTGTACTCGCCGCCGGAGGGGATCGGCCCGGCTGAGGCCGCGTACCTCCTCACCGAGCAGGTGGAGAACAAGGCCTTCGTCGCGACCCTGATGTACGCCGCCGAGAGCGGCGCCATCGAGATGACCCAGGCCGACCAGAGCTGGACCGTGACCGGGTCGACCAACACCGAGGCGTGGACCAAGATCGACGGCGTCACCCAGCTGGCAGTCCAGGGGCTCGGGATCAACGCTCCGGGGGCGACGTTCACCTCGGAACCGAACTCGGTCGCGGCCGGTCAGAAGCTGCAGAGCGCGCTGAACTCGTTCAAGGGCAACACCCAGGCCTGGGCGACCACCAACAACCTGATGGTCCGCAGCGGCTTCGGTGGCTTCAGCTCCTTCGTGGTGCTCGGCGCCGGCGTGCTCGCGATCTACCTGGGTGCGTTCAACCCGGAGAACATGTCCATCGCCGCGATCATCCCGGGGCTGTTCGCGATCGGTGCGCTGGACCTGGCGCTCCCCGGCGCCGGGACCAAGCGCACCGCGGCAGGTCGTGAGGTCTGGTCACGGGCCGGCGGCTTCCGCCGGATCCTCTCGACGGACTCTGCCCAGGAGCGGTTCGACTTCTCGGGCCGCAAGGACCTCTACACGTCGTACCTGCCCTGGGCGGTCGCCTTCGACTGCGCCGACGTCTGGGCCAAGAAGTACAAGCTCGAGACCGGCGAGGAGCCCCCGACCCCGCACTACTTCGCCGGGTACGCCGGGTTCTACGCCGGCAGCATGATCGGCTCGATGGTCGACTCGTTCGACTCCTCGATGAACTCGTCCATCTCGTCGTACCAGGCCACCCAGAAGTCCTCCAGCGGCGGAGGCGGCGGTTTCAGCGGCGGTGGCGGCGGCGGTGGCGGCGGGATGGGCTCGTGGTGAGCCGCCGGCCGACTAGCCACCGTCCTGTTCAATAGAGTCAATCCCCAAGAAAGAGGCATCTCATGGTCCCGGCCATCATCATCGTCGTCGTCCTGGTACTGCTGGTCCTGTTCGGGATCTCGGGCTTCAACAAGCTGCGCAAGACCGACATCAGCGCGCAGGAGGCTCTCGGCGGCATCGACGTCCAGCTGACCCGTCGCGCGGACCTGATTCCGAACCTGGTCGAGACCGTCAAGGGGTACGCCGCGCACGAGTCCGGTGTGTTCGAAGCGGTCACCGCCTCTCGGACCGGTCTCGCTGCTGCCGCCAAGGGTGACGACGTCGCCGCCAAGGCCGCTGCCGACCAGGCGTTGAGCCAGGCGCTCGTCCGCGTCAACGCCGTCGCCGAGGCCTACCCGGACCTCAAGGCGAACCAGCAGTTCCTCGACCTGCAGGCACAGCTGAAGGACACCGAGGACAAGATCTCGTTCGCCCGGACCTACTACAACGACGCCGTCTCGACGCTCAACAAGATCGTCGTCACGATCCCGTGGATGTTCTTCTCGGGGATGGCGGGCGTCGCCCAGCGGAAGTTCTACGAGGCCCCGGCCGGCCAGGACGTCGCGCCGACGGTCAACTTCACCACCCCGCCCCCGGCAGCACCGGCAGCGGCAGCTCCCCCCGCCGCCCCCGAGCCCCCGGCAGCCCCGCCGACCGCCTGAGGTCTCGACGTCGAGCAGCGAGGAACGAGCGGACAGTCGAGACCCCGCGGCAACATCACTGTCGCCGGAACCGCATAAGGTGCTCAGGTGCCTGACCCTGAACCCACCGCCGAGCCGCCCAGCGTGCGCGAGGTTCTCGGCGCTGCGGTCGCCGCGGTGGGCGGTTCCGAGCGCCCGGGTCAGGTGCAGATGGCCGAGGCTGTCAGCGCCGCGATGGAGTCGGGTCAGCACCTGCTCGTCCAGGCCGGCACCGGTACCGGCAAGTCGCTGGGCTACTTGGTCCCGGCGTTGCTGCACAAGGACCGGGTCGTCGTGGCCACCGCGACCCTGGCGCTGCAGCACCAGCTCGTCGAGCGTGACATCCCGGCCCTGGTCGAGGCTGCTGCCGGCGTCCTGCACAAGGACGCGACGTACGCCGTTCTGAAGGGTCGCTCCAACTACGCCTGCCTGCACCGCGTGCGCGAGGGCGTGCCCGACGACCAGGGCGCGCTGGTCGAGCTCCCCACCGGCTCCCTGGGTGCCGAGGTGGTCGCGCTGCGGGAGTGGATCGAGGCCGAGGCGAAGGACGGCGGTGCCGGCGAGCGCGACGATGCTCCCCGGCACACCGAGCAGGTCTGGCGCCAGGTCAGTGTCAGCGCCCGCGAGTGCATCGGGGCGGCCAAGTGCGCGCACGGGCTCGAGTGCTTCGCCGAGCGCGCCAAGGACAAGGCGGCCCGGTCCCAGCTGGTCGTCACGAACCACTCGCTGCTCGCGATCGATGCGATCGAGGGCATCCCGATGATCCCCGAGTACGGCGTGGTGGTGATCGACGAGGCCCACGAGCTCACCGCCCGGGTGACCCAGGCCGCCACCGACGAGCTCTCGCCCAACGACGTCGACCGCACCTCGCGCCGGGCCCAGCGCCACGTCGAGATGGAGGCCGACGAGCTCGCGGATGCAGGCGATGTGCTCCGCCGAGCGATCGATGCGGCTCCGGGTGGCCGGCTGGAGACGATCCCGTCCGACATCGCCGACGCGCTGGCACTGGTCCGCGACGCCGCGCGCACGCTGATCAGCGCGTTCCCGAAGGCCGCACCCGGAGCGGACGCGGACGCCGGCGCGACCCAGGCGAAGGCGTGGGCGCAGGAGCTGTTCTCGACCGCCGAGCGGATGGCGGCAGACTCGGAGTACGACGTCCTCTGGATCTCCGAGCGCGAGCTGCGGCACGGTGGCAACCGCCTCTGCGTGGCACCGCTCGAGGTCGCCGGCCCGCTGCGCGAGAAGCTGCTGGCCGACAAGACCGTGGTCTTCACCTCGGCCACCCTCAAGCTCGGCGGCGACTTCACCAGCGTCGCCGGCTCGTTCGGGTTGGCGCGCGAGGCCGAAGGTGGCTCCTGGCAGGGCATCGACGTGGGTTCGCCGTTCGACTACGCCCAGCAGTCGATCCTGTACGTCGCCAAGGACCTGCCGCTGCCGGGTCGCGACGGTCTCGGCAAGGCCCAGTTCGACGAGATCGTCGACCTGATCGACGCCGCCGACGGCCGCACCCTGGGGCTGTTCTCGAGCCGGCGCGCGGCGGAGGCCGCTGCCGACGAGGTCCGGATCCGGCTGCCGCACCTGACCACGCTGTGCCAGGGCGACGCGCAGCTGCCGGAGCTGGCCCGTCAGTTCGTCAGCGACCCGCACACCTGCCTGTTCGGCACGCTCAGCCTGTGGCAGGGGCTCGACGTTCCTGGCGAGACCTGCCAGCTGGTGCTGATCGACAGGATCCCGTTCCCACGGCCCGACGACCCGCTGATGTCAGCGCGCCAGCGTGCCGCCGACAAGGCCGGGTCGAACGGCTTCATGGCGGTCGCCGCGACCCACGCCGCACTGCTGCTGGCCCAGGGCGCAGGCCGGTTGATCCGGACCACCGAGGACCGCGGCGTCGTCGCTGTCCTGGATCCGCGTCTGGTCACAGCACGGTACGGCGGGTTCCTGCGCGCGACCCTGCCGCCGATGTGGATGACCACCGACGGGCAGATCGCGCGCAAGGCGTTGAAGCGGCTCAGCGGGCAGTGACGGTCTTCGAGTAGGCGGATCCGACCGTGGCGCCGAGCGAGTTGAAGGCGTAGACCTTGAACTTGTAGCGGCCCTTGGAAAGGCTGCCGGTGAACGAGCGCGTGCTGGCCTTGAGCAACTTGGTGATGGCATCGCCGACGATCTGGCCGCTGCTGTTGAGCCGGTAGGCGATCACCCGGTAGCCCGTGATCGGGTAGCCGTTCGTGTGGGCCGGTGCCTTCCAGGTCGCGGTCGCGGTGGAGGCGCCGCCCTTCTTGCCGCTCGACGGCTTGGTGATCCGTGGAGCGGTTGCGCCGAAGGTGTAGGACTTGGTGGCGGTCGGGGTCGCACTTCCGAGATCAGCGCTTCCGAGGAGCTTCAGCTTGATCGTGTGCGGACCGTTCCCAGGGGTGGAGAGCGCGAGGCCGGTGTACTGGCCGTAGTTCGAGTCGTACGCCTGACCGTTGACGGTGACCTGCCAGTCGGTGAAGTCGGCGTTGCCCGGGTTGGCCGGCGTGTGCCACTCGACGATCAGGCGGGAGCCCGAGATGAACAGGTGCATGGTCGGGGCTGCGGTCGGCATCCAGGTCTTGACGTACAGGTCGGCTTCGCTGGCGGAACCGGAGCCCGTCGAGTTCATCGCCGTGACGTCGATCGAGTAGTCCTGCCCGGGGACCAGGCCGGACAACGGGATGCTGGTGACGCCGGGGCCCACCTGCTGATCGTCTTCCGGGGTCCCGGTGATCTTGTAGCCGGTCAGGGGGGAGTCGCCGATCGAGCCCGGCACCGTCCAGCTCAGCGTTCCGGTCGTCGAACGGACGTTCGTGGTCGCCGTGACCGAGCCCGGGGCGTCGGGCACGACGGCGGTCGTCCTGGTGGCCGCCAACCCGGCCGCTGAGGCGGAGGGGGCGGCGATCAGGCTGAGCGGGATGAGGACGGCGACGGCGAGTGTGCCGAGCCCGAGAGGGAGGGAAGCGCGCATGACTCAAATCTTGCCCAGATTTGCTCAGGAGCGCCGGGGAATTGCGAAACTGGCAAGGTTCGGAGGTGCTGGTCGATCCGTCGGCGAGCGGTGACCGCGTTCGGGTGGCCGGACAACGACTCCTGACCGTGTCCGTTCGCGTTGTACCGCGCACCTGGAACTTGTACTTGCTGGCGGGGTGCCGGTGCCACCCACGGGCGGGGGACTACCTCAGCGCAGCCGGTCGTAGACCAGCGACAGCTCACCCAGGTCGCCGGTGTCCTGGCTGGTCAGTAGCCACTTCGTTGGCGGCAGCCCGTCGTCGAACAGGCGCTCGCCGCCACCGACGATCTCGGGGCAGATCAGCAGGTACAGCCGGTCGACCAGGTCTGCGGCCAGCAACGGTTTGAGGATGGTCGGGCTGGTGTTGACCAGGATGTCGCCGATGCCTTCCGCCTTGAGGTCGGCGACGACCTTCTCGGCCGGGGCGTTGACGACCCGGGTCCGCTCGTAGGGGAGCTCCGTACGGGTCGTGGACAGGACGACCTTCTCGGCGCCGACCAACCACTGTGCGTAGCCGCGGTCGCGATGGTCCGCGGTCTCGTCGGTGGCGATGGGGGACCAGTAGCCCAGGAAGCCCTCGCCGTTGCCGCGGGACAGGAGGGCGGTCGTCGCACCGTCGTGGATCTTGGCGAGGTGGTTGCGCCCGAGCTCGGTGACGGCGTACGGCACGATGGCTGCGAGGTCTCCGGGCCCGCCGGGCCCGTGGTACCGGCCGTCGAGGGTCAGGCTGAGGTTGGCGGTGATCCTGCGGCCGGAGCTGGTCACGGGCGGTCCTTCCGGAGGGAGTTCATCGTGAAGTCGTGGTGCCAGGTCATGCCGCCGTCGTCGGAGTACTCGCCGTCGGTGACGATGGAGCCCGGCTCCTCGAAGCGGGCGGTGTAGCGCTGGGAGAACGTCGGATCCAGGTGCACCGTCGACCAGCCGTCGGCGTTCCACTCGAGGGTGAAGACCCGGGTCACCCGCCGAACGTCGAAGTAGTGCATCTCGACCTCGGAGAGCAGTGCCAGCGCATCCGGGAAGTCGGGATGCTCGTACGTCCAATCCAGCAGGACGTAGGCGTCGTCGAGCACCCGCTCGTAGCGTTGCTGCCCGATGATCGGCGTCGTCACTGCGCGATGCTTCATCGTGATCTGCCAGGTGCCGAGGAGGCGATCAAGTGCCATGCAATTCACTCTAGATCGCTGGTCGGGCACCGGGACCCGGAGCTCGGTCTCGTCGTGCCGGTCGTCAAGCATCCCGCAAGCTAGAGCCCCGCCGGCGTCGCGACGAGCGCCGAGGCCGGAGGCGCGCTGATGTGGCTCGACGAACCCCAGTGCGTGTAGTCCAGGGTCGTGGCCTTGCCCAGGAGGACGAACTGCACCCGGCGTACCAGCCCGTCCTTGACGTACAGGTTGTAGCGGAAGGTCTTCGGCAGCTTCGCGGCGCTCTCGGGCGACAGCTGCACGTTCGGGTTGAGCAGCTGGTGGGACTGCAGGGAGTCGATCAGCAGCAGGAAGTGCTCGGTCTTGTCGCCTCCGACGGTGACGGGGCCGAGGTCGCGCACCTTGGTGACCGCGGGCGCCACCTTGGAGAAGGTCGTGCCCGGCCGGATGGTCTGGAGCGAGGCCAGCAACGGGCCGAGGGTGGTGTCGGTGGCCTGGATCTGGGCGAACTTGCCGGCCCCGGTCACCTGGCTCAGGGAGACGTAGGTGGCACCGCCGACCGCGATGACCTGCAGGTTCTGCAGCTGGGTACCGGGCACCGAGATCGTGACCGCGACATCCGTGCCGGAGCTGTTCGCGCTGAACGTGCCGCTGACGAGCTCGGTCGGGGTCTGCTCGTCGACGTGCGCCGAACCCTTGGCCTCCATGTTGGCCGCGAGCGTCGTCAGGAGCCGCGTTGGATCGGTACCGATGCCCGCCGTACCGGTGACGCCAGCCAGCGGAGTCTGGCTGTACAGCGGCACCCCCAGCGTTCCCGGGTCGCTGCCGGGACCGCCGCACGCCGCAGCGCCGAGAGCGAGCAGGGCAGCAACGGTCGCGGTCACGGACGACCTCAGCGGCTTCTTCACCATGCGCCGATGATGCCGTAGTCGGTCCGTCGAAGGTCAACCGGACGCGGTCGCGGCGCCGTACTTCTCCCTCGTCGCCAATGCCCAAGCGCTGGCCGGACGCAGCAGCACCGCGGCGCCGAGCACCAAGCCGGCCATCACGTACCACCCGGGTCGTCCCCAGGTGATGCAGAGCAGCGTGATCAGGGTCGGGGCGACGACGTTCGCGAGCCCGAAGCCGACGCCGGCGAAGCCCTGGTACTGACCTTGACGCTCCTCGGGCGCAAGCCCCATCGAGATGCCCCACTGGCCGCCGCTGGTGATCATCTCGCCGACCACGTGGATGCTGGCGCCGACGATCAGCAGCGCTACCGCCCCGAGGCGCCCGGTCCCGTCGGTCAGGCTGATCACGACGAAGCCGATCGCGATCCACAGCGCGCCGCTGACCATGGCGTTCGCCGAGTGGGTGACGTCGTCAGCGCCGAGGCTCAGCCGGACCTGGAACAGCGCGACCACGACGGTGTTGAGGACCAGCAGGATCGCGACCATCGACGTCGGGGCGTCGGTGTGCTGGCTGATCCACAGCGGGATCCCGACCTCCATCACGATGAAGTGCATCGCGACGATCCCGCAGAGCAGCGTCACCACGACGAACGGAATGTCTCTCAGTACGGCGAGGCGCGGCTCGCCGACGCCGCGCGGGGGCGTGGGTGCGATGTGCGGGAGCCTCGAGAACATCAGGCCGGTGATGATCGAGGTGACCGCGTCGATGCCCAGCACGGTCAGGTAGGCCCACGGCTGGTTGATCCACAGCGCGATACCGCCGAGCAGCGCACCCAACGACATGGCGACGTTCGTGACCGCGCGCAGGTATGCCTTGAAGCGGACTCCCTGGCCACCGACCGCGATCCGGGCGACGTACCCGCTGCGTACCGCGTTCGCGCCGTACTCGGCCGCGTTGATCAGCGCCATCACCAGGATCAGCGCCCAGAGCTGACGGGTGACCAGGAGCCCGAGCGTGCACGCTCCGGAAAGGATCGTGAGGACCCTCAGCGTTTCCCGGGGGCCGCGGACGTCGCCGAGATGCCCCGCGGGGATCTGGGCGAACAGCCCGGCGAGTGCGCCGACCGAGAGTGCCACACCCACCTGCGCCGCGTGCAGATGGACCTCGCGGGTGAAGTACAGCGCGAACGTCGTGACCAGCGCGCCGTTGCCGGCCCGGTTGACCATCGTGCCGAGTGCGAGCACCCGCAGGGTCGGGTCCACCGGGATCCCGCGTCGGGTGAGTGCTGCTTTCGCGTCCGAGGCCACCCGCCGAACCTACTCAGCGGGCAGCCCGGACGGCCACTTCATCACCGCCTGGTCAGACCTTGCGGAGCACGGCGGTGACGATGCCGAGGATCGAGGCGTGCGTGCCGTCGATCGGGTCGAACGCCGGGTTGTGCGGCATCAGCCAGACGTGCCCGTCCTTGCGCTGGAACGTCTTGACCGTGGCCTCGCCGTCGAGGAGGGCAGCGACGATGTCGCCGTTCTCGGCCGTCTGCTCCTGGCGTACGACGACGAAGTCGCCGCTGCAGATCGCAGCATCGATCATCGAGTCGCCGACGACCTCGAGCATGAAGAGGGTGCCCTCGCCGACGAGCGTCTTGGGCAGCGGGTAGATCTCCTCGACGTGCTCCTCGGCGAGGATCGGGCCACCGGCCGCGATCCGACCGACGAGCGGCACCTGGATCGCCTGCGGGATCATGTCGCCGATGCCGGTGACGTCGAACCCTGCGGTGTCGTCGCCGCTGGAGATCGAGCGGCGCGCAGCCATCAGCTCGGGCAGGAAGACCTCGAGGGCGCGGGGGCGGTTGGGGTCGCGCTTGATGAAACCCTTCTGCTCGAGCACGCGCAGCTGGTGGGCGACGCTCGAGGAGCTCGCCAGGCCGACGTGCTCGCCGATCTCACGGATGCTCGGCGGGTAGCCGCGCTGCTCGATCGCGTCGCGCAGCACCATCAGGATGCGCTGCTGCCGCGGGGTCAGCCCGGTCGCGTCCGGGGGAGAGTCGGGCAACTCACGGATGGTCCCGCCCGTGGTCGTGGTCATCACGTCGTCCTTGCCGTCAGTCGCCATGGAGCGACGGTAGACCCAAACGTGGCCCAACTTCAAACACTTGTTCGAACGGGCGTGTCGGCTTCATTCGAACATACGTTCTTGACATCGTTCGAACAGGTGATCTATCTTCGTACATGTGTTCGATCGAACGTCTGATCGAGCCGCCGGGCAAAGAGTGTCGGTGGTCGCGGTTAGAAAGAGGTCAACAGATCAGAGGGGTCGCAGCCACGACCAACCGGCCACACGGGCCGGACTTCCCCAGGAGGCAGACAGATGAGCACACTCAGCATTTCCCCCGCATTCGTTTCGAGCTCCGTCCGGATGCCGCGCGTTGCCGCAGCGCCGACGGTCAAGCTCACCCAGCGTGGCCGCGTCGTCGTGGTCCTCGCGTTCCTGGCCATCGCGCTCGTCGTGATGATGAGCCTGAGCGGCTGGGCGACCGCGTCGCGCGACGGAGGTACGCCGGAGCCGACCCGCACGATCGAGGTCCAGCCGGGCGACACCCTCTACGGCATCGCCGGCACGATCGCGAGCCCCGGTCACATCCGCGACATGGTCCAGCACATCGAGCAGCTCAACTCGCTCACCGGTGCCAGCCTGACCGTCGGCCAGAAGATCGCGATCCCGCTCCACTGAGCAGGATCAACACTGAGCCGGATCAACAAGAACGTCCGATGACTCCCTCGACCCGGGTCGTCGGCATGTGTGGGAAGAGATGAAGGCGGGGCCAGCGCTGGCCCCGCCTTTGTCATGTCCGGCTCAGGCGCCCGGACGCCCAGCCCGCGCAGCACCCTCGCTCAGCAAGAACTGAGCAGCCGTGTAGGTCGCCATCACCACGGACTCGATCCGCGGGGGTGCGCTCTTCAGCAGGAACTTCCGGGTCCCGAGCACGGAGTCCGACAGCATGAACAGCGCGGCTCCGGCGATCGTGGCGCGGCGAGCCGACCTCGGCAGAGCAGGGTCGAGCTGCGTCGCAGTAGCGACGGTCCCGGCGAGCATCGCGGAGTAGCCGGCGATCGTCGGCCCGAGAGCCTTGTCGTGCCGGGCGGCGCCGAAGATCATCCCCGGCGCGCTCACTGCCCACAGCCCCGCAACCGCCTTCGGGCCCGGCAGGGGAGTGGCGCTCCGGTTGCGCAGGAACCCGGACATGTACGACGCGTGCCCGACCGCGAACGAGCTGCTGCCGGCGACGAAGCTCTTCGAGCTGTGGCCCATCAGCGCCAGGTCGCCACCCCAGCCGCCGGCCTGGGCGATCAGGGTGCTGGTGAACAGGGGGGATTCCGACGCCCGCGGATCGGTGACCAGCGACGCCATCAGCGTGGGCATCAGGAACGGCTTGGTCAGTACCCGAGCCCGGTGCGCCCGCTCGCTCGACGTACCGGCAAGCCAGGTGTCGGCCGCCGCGAGGGCGACGTACGCGAGCTTGAACTTCAGGGACGTGGACAGTGAGGGCACGAGCGAAATCTAGCCCCCGCCCTGCAGCAGGTGGTTGAGCTTGTCGAAACCTCGATAGCGTCGGCCCATGGTTGGTTACTCGGGCACCCCGCTCGAGAAGAAGCTCGGGGTCAAGGACGGCCAGACCGTGTACGTCGACCGCGCGCCCGCGGGCTTCACGCTCGCCGCCCCGACCACGACCCGGCTACCCGAGCTCGCGGCGATCACCCTCACCTTCCAGACCGCCGGGGCCGAGCTCGCCCAGCGACTCCCGGTCCTGCTCGAGCACACCGAGCAGGCCGGGATGATCTGGGTCTGCTGGCCCAAGAAGGCGGCTCGCAAGCTCGGCTACGAGACCGATCTCGACGACAACGTCGTACGCACGGTCGGACTTGAGGCGGGGGTCGTCGACGTCAAGGTGTGCGCGATCGACGAGGTCTGGTCGGGCCTCAAGTTCGTACGCCGGGTAGCGGACCGAGCTGCACCTACGATGCGTGAATGACGACGACATCGGTGGCTGCGGACTCTCCTGCCGTGCCGGCGCCCCCGCCGGTCGTGCGGAGAGCCCGGTTCTGGCGGCGGCATCCATTGCTGACCGGTGCGCTCATCGTGGTGGCGTTGATCGGTATCGGCCACGCCAAAGGCCGGTACGACGACTGGCGAGACCATGCACCGCTCCGAACGGTCGGTCGGGCGATCGCAGCGACGCACGAACAAGTGGCGGTGATCAGTCCGGCGATGGCGGAGAGCTGGGGAGGTGGAGGTGGACCGCCGGAGCGCATCGCTCTGGACCGGATCGAGTCAGGCAACGCGTACCTGAAGCCGATCTTCTTCTCGCTCGGCGGGTTGTTTCCGGATGAGCCGACGGACAGTCAGGCGCGCTGCTACTACTTCGCGGTCCAGCGCGGCACCACTTTCGTGCCTGACAGGGTGTCGGCCATCACCAGGTACTGCTACATCGGATCCGGCAGGGAGGCCTACGCAGGGGGCCTGAGGTCGGTCGACCGTCCCTAGGCATCGCCGGCACCCAAATCCGATCGCCCCGGAGCCCGCGATGGGTGCCACTCGAGCGGTGGAGCCCTACCCGATCCGGATGTTCGCCGAGTGCGGAGCGGACTTCGCACTCTGGGGAGTGCTTGACGTCGATCCACCTGGTGCCGTCTCAGATGACCCGGACGAGTCCTTGGAGCACCAACTGCCGATCACTGCCGATCTTCGCGACCGGCTGCTGTCCTGGGCGGACTGGCACTTTCGTTACGACGGCGGGGACCGGGCGATCAACATGGACGATTTCGACAACGTCGGAATGATGCTGAGTCGAGAGCTCATGCGTGAGCTGGGACCGCAGTACACCGTGACGTACCACTTCACGTTCGCTGGGAGCCGTGAGCGGTTTCTTCCGCTGGTCGAGCACGAGCCGCTCGACGGGTGGGCGCCGAACCGCGTCTGATCACGGGATTCGAGCGAGTACATCAGCTTCTCGAGGGCGCGCGGCCCTAGACCTCGACAGGTTCGAGATCCACCCCCGTTGTGTTAGCCGCCGAACAGTCATCGAGCCCGCGGTGCCACAGGCTCTCCCTGACAGCCAAGGCGCTACCAGCGAAGGACAAATCTCATGGCGAACCGATTCATGACCAGTGGCGATCCAGCTCCCCGCGGCGACCTGCGCACCGAGATGCGGCTCCTCGGTTCCGTCCCCACGCTCACCGACGCGCCCGCCGCGACGTTGAAGGCAATGCTCAGCAGCGGGTACGTCGTGAAGGTCCGCCCGCAGTGGGCGATGCTGACCGAGCAGACCACACCGGACCGCGCCTACGTGCTGCTCGAGGGCATGGTCGACGTACGGCGTGAAGGTGTGGACCTCGGTCCGTGCCGGCCCGGCGAGATCCTGGGCGAGCTCGGCATCGTCCGGCGGCGCCTGCGGAGCGCGACCGTCGTGACCTCGGAAGCAGTGACCGTGCTGCACCTCAGCCGTGAAGCCTTCGAGAACCTGCACGACGAGGACCCGTACTTCCGGCACCTGGTCGGCGAAGCGGTCCTGCGCAAGACCGCCTGATCGTGAGGGACCTGACGTGGTCGAGGACGGCGGCTGCCGCGGTGTGACGCCGGTCGCGCACAGCACTGGTTTTGGGAAGTTCTGCTGCGTGCCGGACTCCCGACCTGTTAGGAACTGGCCATGCACTGGTCACTCCTGGCACCGCTCGATGAGGACGAACGTCAGGCTGTCATCGCTGCGGCCAGGAAGCGCTCGTTCGCCAAGGGCGAGACGGTCTTCCACGAAGGTGCCCCGTCCGACTCGATGCACCTGGTCGTCGCCGGGCACCTGGCGGTGACGGTCTCCACGCCCGACGGAGATCGGGCGACGCTCAACGTTGTCGGTCCCGGGGGCTGGTTCGGCGAGCTGACGCTGCTCCGCGGCCAGAGTGAGACCACTCGGTCGGCAACGGTCACGGCTCTGGATGCCTGCGAGACCCTGGTGCTGTCTCAGGCCGAGTACCACGAGCTCTGCGACCGGTACCCGAGCGCGGAACGTCTGGTGGTCGCGCTGATGGCCGAGAGGATCCGCGAGCTCAGCGCCCAGCTGCTGCAGGCGCGGTACGTGAGCCTGGATCGTCGTCTCTACCAGTGCCTGCTCGACCTGGCCGAGGTCTATCCCGCCTCCGGCGGGCTCACAGTGCTGCCGCTGACCCAGGACCAGCTCGCGGAGATGGTCGGCAGCGCCCGTCCGTCGGTGAACCAGGTGCTGCAGCTGCTCGCGGCAGCTGGGATCGTCGAGCTCGGACGAGG
Organism: Marmoricola sp.; assembly: GCA_025965315.1. GTDB lineage: Bacteria > Actinomycetota > Actinomycetes > Propionibacteriales > Nocardioidaceae > Marmoricola. Next base: position 14,142 of record JAOPXD010000105.1, on the reverse strand, counting down.
TCGGATCGTCCTCCTGGACCGTACGGCGCTCGCGGAGAAAGCCGGGCTCTGACCGCGCTACGCCCGCACCTCATCCAGCAACAAGGGTCAGCGAGAAGCTCTGCGGCCGCCGACGGGGACCGGGGGAGCGGGGGCTTCGCCTCGCAGCGCGGCGGAGACTCGCGACCCGAGGATCAGCGTCACCCCGAGGCAGGCAGCGGCCCCGATCGTGGCCAGCCCCAGGAAGATCCAGCCGAACGTTTTCCCGTCCCGGGCCTGGGATCCGAAGTTGATCGCGAGGGCGACCAGGAACCCCCAGGCGACCAGGGTGACCGTGATTCCGCCTGCGAGCGCGACCAGGCGGCGCCGCGGCGGCGGCGCTGACTCCTCGGCCGGTACGCCGGAGTGCTTGCCCACACCCGACATTGTGGCTGAACGGCCCATATGCCACGTACCGGATCGCCGTACGGGGCTCACCAGAACTGTCGGTGGTCGCTGGAAGAGTGTGCGACACGCCGGAATTTCGAGCCTCTCAGGGCCCTGACCTGCGCGTTTGGACCCGGCGTACGACGTCGGAGAATTTTTGCGGCAGACGTGTTGCGTAGGTCACCCGCCAGGCGTAGGTTAACCCCTACATCTAGTAGTTACACCGATGTGGTTTTCCACATCTAGTTCCACAGATTTCGCCGGTTAGACACAGGAAATAAGAGTTTTACCCGCGGAATCCACAGCTGGATGCACATGTTGAACCTAGTACGAGAGCCCGAGAGGAGGCCCGCCGTGCACTGTCCCTTCTGCCGCAGCACAGACACCCGGGTCCTCGACTCCCGCGTCGCCGAGGACGGGTCCGCGATCCGCCGCCGGCGTACCTGCCCCTCGTGCGAGAAGCGCTTCACCACGGTGGAGCAGATGCAGCTCACGGTCCTCAAGCGCAGCGGTACCTCCGAGCCGTTCAACCGCGAGAAGGCGATCTCCGGGGTCCGCAAGGCCCTCAAGGGTCGCCCGGTCTCCGAAGACGACCTGGCCCGCCTGGGTCAGACCGTCGAGGACGCGCTGCGCTCGGGCGGTTGGGCCGAGGTCCCGGCCCACGAGGTCGGCCTGGCGATCCTGTCGCCGCTGCGCGCGCTCGACGAGGTCGCCTACCTGCGCTTCGCGAGCGTCTACCGCGGGTTCGAGTCGGCCGACGACTTCGAGACCGAGATCGCGATGCTGCGAGCCGAACGAGCAACACCTCAGCCCACGGGCTGACCACGATCAGCCCGGTGCGTGGTGGGGAAGCCGCGCGCCGGGCCACCAGCAAGAGCACGACAGATAAACCGAACACAAAACCAGCCGATGAACGAGAGCACAAAGGGGAACGACGCATGACGGAGACGGTGAGCGGGTCCAAGGCCCAGGCACGGCGGCCCAAGGGCATCAAGATCGATCGGATCTTCAGCACCGAGGGCGTGCACCCGTACGACGAGCTCAACTGGGAGCGTCGCGACGTCGTCCAGACGAACTGGAAGACCGGCGAGACCGTCTTCGAGCAGCGCGGTGTCGAGTACCCCGACTTCTGGAGCGTCAACGCCTCCACCATCGTCACCACCAAGTACTTCCGCGGCGCCCTGGGCACCGACGTGCGCGAGTGGAGCCTGAAGCAGCTCATCGACCGGATCGTGCTGACCTACCGCAAGGGCGGCGAGGACCACGGCTACTTCGCGACCGTCAAGGACGCGGAGACCTTCGAGCACGAGCTCACCTGGCTGCTGGTCCACCAGTACTTCTCGTTCAACTCCCCGGTCTGGTTCAACGTCGGCACCGCCTCTCCCCAGCAGGTGTCCGCGTGCTTCATCCTCGCCGTCGACGACTCGATGGACTCGATCCTGAACTGGTACAAGGAAGAGGGCTTCATCTTCAAGGGCGGCTCCGGCGCCGGCCTGAACCTGTCGCGGATCCGCTCGTCCAAGGAGCTGCTCTCCAGTGGCGGCACTGCCTCCGGCCCGGTCTCCTTCATGCGCGGCGCTGACGCGTCCGCCGGCACCATCAAGTCGGGCGGCGCCACCCGTCGCGCGGCCAAGATGGTCGTCCTCGATGTCGACCACCCCGACATCGAAGAGTTCGTGATGACCAAGGCGAAGGAAGAGAACAAGATCCGCGCCCTGCGCGACGCCGGGTTCGACATGGACCTCGGCGGCGCCGACATCACCTCGGTCCAGTACCAGAACGCGAACAATTCGGTGCGCGTCACCGACGAGTTCATGCGTGCGGTCGAGGACGGTGGCGACTTCGGTCTGCGCTCGCGCAGCACCGGTGAGGTCATCGAGACCGTCGACGCCCGTGGTCTGTTCACCAAGATCAGCCAGGCCGCGTGGGCCTGCGCCGACCCGGGCCTGCAGTACGACGACACGATCAACGACTGGCACACCAACCCGGAGACGGGCCGGATCACCGCGTCCAACCCGTGCTCGGAGTACATGTCGCTGGACAACTCGTCCTGCAACCTGGCGAGCCTGAACCTGCTGAAGTTCCTCAAGGACGACGACACCTTCGACGCCCCGCTGTTCGCGAAGGCCGTCGAGCTGATCATCACCGCGATGGACATCTCGATCTGCTTCGCGGACTTCCCGACCGAGCCGATCGCCAAGACCACCAGGGACTACCGCCAGCTCGGCATCGGGTACGCCAACCTCGGCGCCCTGCTGATGGCAATGGGCCTGGGCTACGACTCCGACGGTGGTCGTGCGATGGCCGGCACCATCACCTCGCTGATGACCGGTGTCTCCTACAAGCGCTCGGCCGAACTGGCCGGCGTCGTCGGCCCGTATGCCGGGTACGAGCGGAACGCGGAGGCCCACAAGCGGGTCATGCGCAAGCACCAGGCTGCGAACGACATCGTCCGCACGCTCGGCATCTCCGACTCGAACGTCCACAAGCTGGCAACCAAGGCCTGGGCCGACGTGCTCAAGCTCGGTGAGAAGAACGGCTTCCGCAACGCGCAGGCCTCGGTGCTCGCGCCGACCGGCACCATCGGCTTCATGATGGACTGCGACACCACCGGCATCGAGCCGGACTTCTCGCTGGTCAAGTTCAAGAAGCTCGTCGGCGGCGGCTCCATGCAGATCGTGAACCAGACGATCCCGCGTGCGCTGCGCAAGATGGGCTACCAGGAGGAGCAGGTCGAGGCGATCGTCGACTTCATCGCCGAGAACGGCCACGTCATCGACGCGCCGGGCCTGAAGCTCGAGCACTACGAGGTCTTCGACACCGCCATGGGTGCGCGTTCGCTCAAGCCGATGGGCCACGTCCGGATGATGGCTGCCTGCCAGCCGTTCCTCTCCGGTGCGATCAGCAAGACGGTCAACCTGCCGGAGACGGCGACCGTCGAGGAGATCGAGGACATCTACCTGCAGTCGTGGAAGCTGGGCCTCAAGGCCACCGCCGTCTACCGCGACAACTGCAAGGTCGGTCAGCCGCTCTCGGACGGCAAGTCCGACCAGGCCAAGAAGGACCAGGGCCAGACGGTAGATGCAGTCGAGGACGACTCTGCTGTGAAGGTCGTCGAGATCCACAAGCCGTTCCGCAAGCGCCTCCCCAAGAGCCGGGTCTCGCGGACGACGAGCTTCACCGTGGGTGGCGCCGAGGGCTACATGACCTCCGGTGCGCACGATGATGGCGAGCTCGGAGAGGTCTTCCTCAAGCTCGGCAAGCAGGGCTCGACCCTGGCCGGCGTGATGGACGCCTTCTCGATCGCAGTCAGCATCGGCATGCAGTACGGCGTCCCGCTGGAGACCTACGTCTCCAAGTTCACCAACCTGCGCTTCGAGCCCTCCGGCATGACCGATGACCCGGACGTCCGGATGGCACAGTCGCTGATGGACTACGTCTTCCGCCGCCTGGCGCTGGACTACATGTCCTTCGACGAGCGGGCCGGCCTGGGCATCTACTCCGCCGACGAGCGTCAGCGTCACCTCGAGACCGGCTCCTACGAGCCCGTCGAGGAGAACGGTGGCCCCGAGGAGCTGATCACCCACGACGTCGAGGCCATCTCGACCTCGGAGCTCCCCACCCTCGCCGCCCAGGTCAAGGCCGCCGCAGTAACTGAGGTGGTTGAGGTGCGAGCGCCAGCGAGCCTCGAAACCCCCGAGCCCCCGGTCGCGACGCACGCCGCCCAGACCACCGCCGAGCTCTTCGAGAAGATCACCGGTACGGCGATCGACTCCCCGCTGTGCATGACCTGCGGGACCAAGATGCGGCCGGCGGGTAGCTGCTACGTGTGCGAGGGCTGCGGGAGTACGTCGGGCTGCAGCTGAGGGTTAGCTTCGCAGTCGAGGGGCCGTCTCCGGTGGGAGGCGGCCCTTCGCTTTCGTCGTCATGCGGTTCGCCACCAACCGAGCGTCAAACGCGGCGGTATGACTGTCCGTGGCCGGTAGGTCCGGACGTTCGCTCAAGCGCCTCTCGGGTGCGGGATCTGAGGACCGGTCACTGCTGCGAATCAGACACGTGGATGAAGTAGTCCTCACGCTCATCGCCGAGTGTGAAGGTCAGACCTAACTTTCTCCACATCTCCAAGACAACGTGTTCGGCGATGTCGGCAATCTGATCGTCTGCGACGCCCAGCACATCTGCGGTCCCGATTGCATTGTGTTGGTCGAGCACGTCCATCAGCGATGACCAAACCGGCCCGATGTAGCGCTCAGTCCCAGGGTGGGAGCGGGTCACCTCGACCGGGCCTGGTTGATCGCCGATGTCTGCCACCGCTTGGGCGTGCGCAAGCAGCGTCAACGTCTGGTCAGTACTGGACACGATCCCTGACCACAATCTCTCAAGCGAGACATGGTGGTGGCGGTAAGAAGTGATGAGATCGGGCCAGCCTGGCCAGATAGTTGCCGAAAGTACGTCGCTGAGCTGGTCGGTGTACCCGGAACCCATCAGGTCCCAGACGGTCATGGCCTCTGGTTCACCCGCGGTGGTGCTGCGGGTAGCGAAATGTCCGAGGACGGCGGACGCCGCTCGGTCGGCCCGGTACTCGTCGGCCGCGATTCGAGCCACACTCCGCGCAAACTCGATAGGCGTTACCGACGGAAACATCACGTTCTCGAGGATTCCAGACTGGTGACGTAGACGGTTGAGGATGGGGTGCGTGAGCTCGTGCGCAAGCAGGAAGATCGTGTGTGCACCGCCGCGACCATCCGGGGCCAGAATCTGGCGGTTCATGAGAACGGCGACGTGACTGCTATCAGAACTCAAGTCGATGTTCTTCGCGACAGTTTCGCCGCCTAGACGCTCGGTGTCGAAGACGGTCGGCGCCCCGTCCCAAGGAGCTACGTCTAGAACTTTCTGCGTCGCCGAAACGAAGTCGTCCGCGAACAATAGGTCCACATGGATGTCAGCGGTCTCAAAGGTCTCTGCAAAACCTTCAAGCACTGCATGGACCGACTTGGCGAGCTCCTCGAGTTCAGGATCCGGACTCTGAGTTTGTGTTTAATCAACCGAGATCGTGTACTTCACGACTCCACACTTGCAGCGTCAGTCGAGATGTGAAAACCCCTCGGTCTACCGGGATGCGGACGCCGGGTCGCGGCGGAGTGACGCGGCCGCCGCCAGAGGTCATCGAAGTTGGAATGTCCCTTCCAAGCTAACGAAGAGCTTGTTGCCGTACTTGTAGTCCAGCAGTCTCTTCCGATGCATCAAGTAGACGGCAAGTCCTGGAGCGATGCCGATTTCCTTCGACTTGGCGACGATGTCGCCGGATCGACTTAGGCCAGAGAAGTCGGTGACCTCGCGACCGCTGAGGAGGGTCTCCAGTGCGAAGGCGTTCGCCCCCCTCTCTGCGGCGCTGGTCCTCTTCTTTTCGGTCGTGAACTCTAGATGCATTTCGCCGCGCGGATCGTTCAGAACGTGACCGAGCTCGTGAAAGAGAGCCCAAATCACAAAGCCGTCGCGGACCCAACGTCCGGTCTGCTGGATCACTGGGACCTTCTTGTCGATCCAGCGCGTAATGCCGCGGAGAGGGAGATTCCTGGGGGGAGGAAGCACGAGGAATACAACCCCGACGCTTGCTAGGAGTTCGTGCACGTCATTGAGCATGTCGGCATCTGGTGATGCGACACGATTTCGCAGTTCGGGGACGACGGAGCGCAGCGCCTTCGGGTCGAAGGTGTATCCGCGTCCCTGCTCGAACTCTTCTGTGAGTTCGCCGGCGCGAAGCCAGCAGGTAAGTAGCGTTCGATCTGGCTCGGTTCCCGCTTCTTTCAGAGCTGCGAGTGCGTAGTCGCCCTTCCGTGTTGCATCGGACTGATTCACGTACGCGTCCCAGGTGCCACACCTGTGGAACGCGAGAAAGTCGCCGACCAGAAACCCGGGCTTTGCCTTGGTGGCTTTGGTTGCACCGATCTTTCGCAGGAACGCAACGGCGTCTGGGTGTATCTCGTCGAGGTGCTCGGCGAGGCTTTCGCTGTCTGCCAGGCGAGCTCGGTCTGACCTGTAGATAGCCTCGTATTTCAGCCATGTCGCTGCCGGAATGCCAACGACTCGTTCAAGTCGCATTGCAGTCTCGCTGCTGATGGGCGCGTGCCCGTTGATAATCTCGTTGACCTGCTTTCGGCTGCTGCCGAGCATTTCAGCGACGGCCTGTTGCGACAGGCCTTGCTCCTCAAGCCACTCTTCCAAGTAGGCGCCCGGAGCGACCGCATAGTTCGCCGTCATGGTGTTCCTCCTCTCGATGTTCAGTGGTAGTCGACGATCTCGATGACGGCGACGACCTCGGCGTCCCATGGGTCACCCTCACCCAGGGGACGAATAAGCAGGCGGTAGTTGCCGCTTAGCTTTCCTGCCCAGCACCCGGGATAAGAACCGCCGGGAAGCTGGTGCCAGTAGCCGAGCGGATCGTCGGTCTCCAAGTCAGCGACGGTGTCAGCCGCCTCCAGCGCCTTGATGCGCAGCTTCAGCTTGTAAGCGATGTCCGCCCGCTTCTTCTGCATCTCGGCTTCATCGGTGCACAGCTTTTCGAGCTTCCGGTCGCCTCCGTAGTCGACTTTCAAACCTGTCACCGATCTCGTTACACATGAACGCGCCAACAGGGTATATCATTCCCTTGTCGGCAGCTTGTTCAGCGGATCTGGGCCGGAGAGTCGACGACACAACTGAATGCAGAAGGCCTCGGTCAGACGAGGTCTGAGCCGAGGCCAACTGGTGTTGCGTCAGAACTGCACCATAGTCCCTTCCCGAAGCATTGTGAACACGTTCTCAATGTTCGGAGCGTCACTGCGTGTGGCGTTTCAGTCCTTGTTCTGGCCCCTGGTCTTCGACACCACAACAACAGTCGAAGGGCACAGTCATGACAAACAGCAACGACATCAAGGTGAGCGAAGAGCTCCGAGACATTCAGGGCGGCGCGATCGGGTTCTTCAAGGACCACGAGCGCTTCCTCTTCATCAACTGCGCCGACGCCGTCACCGGCAAGGCGTTCCTCACCGAGCTCGAGCCGACGCTCGCGAACGGCCTTGAGGTCCGCCGCTTCAACGAGGCGTTCAGTGAGAACCGCCGCCACAACGGCGACCCCGACGCGCTGCAGTCCACCTGGGTCAACATCTTGATCTCCCGCACCGGTCTGGCGTTCATCGGCGCACCGGGCCTCGAGACGTTCCCCGACGAGTTCGCCGCCGGAATGGGTGCCCGCAACGCCCTCATCGGTGACGTCGGCACGTCCGACCCCTCCACCTGGCAGGCCCCGTTCACCGGAGGAGCGGAGCCGCACGCCGTCATCATCCTCGCCGGCGACAACCTTGCCGACCTCGACGCCCGCCGCACCAAGATCGAAGAGATGCTCGCCCGCCACGGCGTCACCATCATCGGCCGCCAGGACGGCGACGCCCGCCCCGCCCCGTTCGGCGGGCACGAGCACTTCGGGTTCAAGGACGGCGTTTCCCAGCCGGCCATCGAGAAGTTCACCAAGTCCGGCAAGGGTGGCACCATCCCGCCCGGCGACGTGTTCATCGGGTACCCGGACTCCGAGGGCAACATCAGCGGTCAGCCTGTCTCGACCCCGCCGCCCGCTCCGACGCCGTACAACCCGACCCCGGTTCCGCCCCAGCCCCAGCCGCTCCCGGACTGGACCCGCAACGGCAGCTTCGTCGTGCTCCGCAAGCTCCGCCAGGACGTCGGCGGGTTCAACACCTCAATGGCCAACGCCGCCCCCGGCATCGGGCTGACCCCGGATCAGCTCGCCGCCAAGGCCTTCGGCCGCTGGCCCTCCGGCGCACCGATGGAACAGGTCTCCGACTGCCCTGTCACGGGCAACCCGGCCCTCACCGACCCGTCCATCGAAGCGCCCGCAATCCTTGATGCGAAGAACATCAACGCTTTCGACTTCACCGACGACCCCGACGGCAACAACGTCCCCCGCGGATCCCACATCCGCAAGATGAACCCCCGCAAGGACGTCCTGCCTGACGGCGACACGTCCGACAAGCACCGCCTGGTTCGCCGTGGAATCGCCTACGGCCCCGAGTTCACCCCCGGTGAGCCCGCCTACGGCCAGACCGTGCCCGACAACCAGGACCGCGGCCTGCTGTTCATCAACTACCAGGCCTCCATCGCCCGCTTCTTCGAGTTCGTCCAGTCCCACTGGGCCAACCGCGAAGACTTCCAGCAGCCCGGCGACGGCAAGGACCCCATCATCAGCCAGGACACCCCCGACGGACCCTTCAACGTCCCCGGCCACGGCCAGGTCAACTTCGCCCGCTGGGTCACCACCGTCGGCGGGGGCTACTTCTTCGCCCCGTCGCTGTCCGGTCTCCGAACCTTGACGAAGTAGTTCCACGGTTGCTGGCGGGGTCCGGCGACCTGTCGGACCCGCTGTCACCTTCCACCTGGCGACCAGGCCTGGTCGCCAGGTGCCAGAGGCACCTGAACCCAGATGGGTTACCTAAGGAGAAGCGAATGAGTGAGAAGAAGGGCGTGCACATCACGCCTCGTGAAGACGGTCAGTGGAACGTCATCCGTGACGGAGCAGAGCGGGCGTCCTCGGTCCACTCGACCCAGGCAGACGCGACCGATGCTGGTCGTGCCACTGCCCGTCGGGAGCAGACCGAGCTGTACATTCACGGCCGCGACAACAAGATCCGTGACCGTGACTCCTACGGCGGGGACCCGTTCCCGCCGAAGGGGTGATCAGCGTGGAGCACGTGAAGTACGACCTGGGCCAAGTCCAGGCCGGCGCCACTGTGGTGGTCACCCTGAACAACCGCGCGAACGTGATGCTGATGACCGCGACGAACTACCGGGCGTACGTGGCCGGCAGGCGGGTCAGCTACTACGGCGGTGAGGCGCTGCGGTCCCCGCTGCGAATCAACGTCCCGCACACCGACCACTGGTACGTCGCGCTCAACCTCGGCGGCGCCGGCGGCCGGATCGAGTCGACGGTGTCGGTCGAGCCGCCGCGAAGGGCGAGCCTGCCCTCGGTGGGCTAGTAGGGCGGGACCGACCAACTCCCAGATGGTCGACCCCAAAGAGCGAGGCCCCGTGCACCTTGGTGGACGGGGCCTCGTGCGTCTGGCGTGCGTCATTCTGGGCGAAATGCAGTGAGTTTATTGGCATGGTCACGGCGTGTGGCGATGGCCTACGCGCTCGCGAGGAATCGCTCGTATCGCACGTCGAGTCGGCTCGGATCAGGTCGTTGCGAGCGCTGTTCAGGCACGACCAAGGATCGACCATGCATCTCCTGAAGGCCGTGCAGCAACATCGGGCCGTCGACCTCGTGCAACAGATCTTCATTGATGTCAACCCTGCAGTCGGGCGTGATTCCCATCAGGTTCTCGTCGTACGCGGCGTGGTGAATCTTGCAGAGACTGAGTCCGTTCGAGACGACGGCATCGCCCTCTGCTTCTCCATCGCCAATGATGTGAGCCGCATCGAGCAGCGGTGCCTTCTTCAACACGCAGATGCAGCACTGTGTGCCGTAGGCGAGCATGACCTGCGCGCGGAAAGCGGGCTGGTGCACTCGCTGCCTTACAACGCGCTCCGCGTACCTTCTTTCCAGATCCGACATCGGCGCGAGAGACAATGCGGGCCCAAATGAGGAGTCCACTGAGAGCGTGAACTCGCGCGCCACGGGGTCGTCGTCCACGACGTACACGGGATAGATGGGCACGTAGGTGCCCTTCGCAACCTTGTTGAACCGGATCAGCGGGAGCTGGAGATCTCGTGCCCGTCGGAGCTTCAGGTTCTTCCCGCCAACAGGACCGGCCTGATAGCTATAGCGCAGCAAGCCACCTTCGAGTTCGCGATCTGCATACGGACCGTCGGGCGACGTCAGGATCGACAGAGTCGCCTCGAGGTTGCCAGGGTTCCAGATGCCTCCGCGCCCAGGATCCACTGCGCGAATCTGCTGCCCGTCTGGCAACTCCACCGACTCAAGGTCTTCCCAACGAAGGAAGCCACCTTGCGCCTCCGCGCGAGCAAGCAGGACGTGAGCAATGATCTCGCGCATCTGCAACTCAGCTTCGACCTCGGGCACATGGCGACGCTAGACCCCCTGTGTCGAACCTGCGGCTGAATGCAGAGACGGGACGTCAATGCTCGGGGATTCGGTCCCCGTCATTCGAGTCCAAAGGGTTCAGGGCTTCGTCAGACCCGCGACGGCGACCAGCGCAGTGTCTCAACGGCATCAGCTACTGCATCGTGATGCGGCCAGCCGTAGATGCTCGCGCCAATCAGCGGGCAGGCGACAGTTAACGCGCCCGGCTCATCGGCACCCTGTGGGCACCGCCGGCATGAGTCAATCCCTTCAGACGGCTGGGGGTGCCCATAGGTTCTCTAGACCAATGGCGACGATCGAGTGACACAAGACGAATGTCGGCAGACAGTGAGCAATCGGCCCAGCACCGGCCGCCCAACTCACCCGTGGGGCAACCATGAAGTTCAAGTCGTTGATTGTCAGCCTGTTCGTGATCGGTGTCGGACTCGTCGGACCGGGTGCCGCCGCGTCGTTTGCTGACGGCGCCCACCAGGCAGCGCCCGCGCATTCGATGCGCGCCTGCACAAAGACATCCAGTGGCAAGTGCATTCGCGGCGGCGAGTTCTGTCCGAAGGCCAAGTACAACAAGAACGGTTACGACTCGAAGGGTCGGCGCTACGTATGCAAGGGCAGTCGCAGCCACCCGCACTGGGAGAAGCCGTAGCCCGACTCTGGACCGCCTCTGGGCAAATTCGATGAGCCCGGGACCGAACTGTGCTGCTCTTCATTTCACCTCCGGCGGGCGAGTTCGGCTTTGTACGTAAGGATTACGACCTGCTCCGCCAACCACCGGGCGAACGGCAGGTTCGTGAGTTCGCCCTCGACCTGTGTCCTCACCATCAGTTGTTGTTCACCATCCGGGACCTCACCGGTGTCACTCAGAGGCAGATAGACCCCAGGCGGCACGGGTCCTTTCGAGCGACTGAATCTGCACGCGCACAAGGTTGCATTCGGGTCACTACAGCGATGTAGCGCAGCCAGCCAGCCATCTGGGCGCAAGAGCAGGTCGGCCTCGCCGCATTTGAGGATCCAGCCAGATGTTCGCGTGCGTCGTGCGGGCCATGTCCAGCTGATCCGGACCTTGTGCGCCGAACAAACGTCAGTCAGTGGGACATTGCGGCGAGCGAGTTCATCGGCCGCCTCGCGAAGCCAACTCCCGGCCTCGATGATGAGCGGGGACTCCTTCGTCTTCCGGTCGTTGTCGCGGACGGTATCCGTGGCGACCTCTTCCTGGAGCTGCTTCAATTCGTCGCTGAACGTCATGCGCGCCTTGTCCTTCCCAGAGAACCCGTCTGATCGGACATTACGGACCGTGGGTGGACGGTGTGGGGCTTTTGTCGATCTGGCCCGGTCCCAACTTCGGGCCGAAGGAGTTGACGCTGGTGATCGCGTTGGAGGTGTACGGGTCGAACAAGTTGTGCGTCCGGGCTCACTAGCAAGGCCCGTCCAGCCCATTCCCAAACAGCGCAAACCCTCCTAGCATCCGAAGTACTCATCATCTCGGTGTCTCGGAGGGAACCTCATGCTCAAAAGGTCCTGGCTCTTCGTACTGCCGCTGATCGTCGGCTTCCTCTGGGTCGGGGTCGGCCCCAGCCAGGCGTCCGGTGAGCTCTTCAAGGCGCACAAGATCACGACAGCCTCCTGCGCTTCGGGCGGCACGGAGTTGTCGGTGAACTTCTCGGGCCTCGACGGCGGCAACAACTACATCGCCCACACCGTGGTCAGCTCGCAAGGGCTCGTCTACATGAACGAGGACGCGGGCAGCCCCTCGAACGGGGGCGATGGCTGGGGTCTCTACAACGACTCGAGCTACGGGCCGACCAACGGCACCTGGCCGATCCCTGCCGGTCATCCGATGAAGGTCGTCTTCACGCTGGAGCGTCCGAAGGGCAACGTGCTGTCGTCGTGGACGATGGTGACGAAGTCCTGCGACAGCAAGACCATGCTCTACAACGGACTGACCTCCTCCGACGGTGACGGCGACTACGTCAACGTCTACAAGGACAAGTGCCCCGACGTACAGGGCTTCACCGCCATCGGCTGCCCGAAGGCAAACAGGTCGCTGGTGCTCAGCGCTCTGAAGAACCCGAAGCGGGTTGCGGGTCAGCTGGTCTCGCCCGGCTTCCCCGGCCTGATCTCCGGTCGCACCGTGACCATCTGGAAGGTCAAGCCAGGCGCGGACAAGAAGGTCGCGACCCGTAAGACGAGCAGCTCTGGTGCCTTCAGCGCGAAGGTCGGCGCGGGTCGGTACTACGCGAAATCTCCTGCTGTGATCGTCCCGACCTCCGGCCAGACCTCGGCCGATACCAGCAACAAGGTGAAGGTGAAGTGACCATGACGAAGCGTTCTTGGATCTTTCTGGTGCCCCTGGTCCTCGGGTTTCTCTCCCTGGGCGTAGCGCCGAGCCAGGCCGCCGGTGAGAGCTGGAAGGTCACCCACGTCTCAGAAGTCGGATGCGCCGACGACGCGTGGTCCTTGGACACCAAGTTCGCGGGCCTCTCCGGGACCTATGTCGCGCACACCGTCGTCAGCTCGGGCGGCCTGGTGTACATGAATCAGAACGCGACGGGGTTCGAAGATGGGACCAGCAGCTGGGGACTCTTCGCCAGCAGCTCCTACGGTCCGACGACGGGCACCTACCCGATCCCCGCTGGCCAACCGATGACGGCGGTCTTCACGCTGGAGCGCCCGCTGGGCAACGTGATCTCGTCGTGGACGATGGTCGCGAAGTCCTGCGACAGCAAGACCCTGCTCTACAACGGGCTGACTGCTGATGATGGTGACGGCGACTACGTCAACGTCTTTAAGGACAAGTGTCCCGAGCTGAAGGCGTTCACGGCCAACGGCTGCCCCAAGGGCGCTCGCTCGCTGGTCCTCAGCGCTCTGAAGAGCCCGAAGCGCGTTGCTGGTCAGCTGGTCTCGCCCGGCTTCCCGGGACTCTCGTCCGGACGCACTGTGACGGTCTGGAAGGTCAGGCCCGGCGCGGACAAGAAGGTCACGACGCGCAAGACGAGCAGCTCTGGTGCTTTCAGTGTGAAGGTTGGCCCGGGTAAGTACTACGCCGAGTCCCCGGCCGTGATCGTGCCGAAGTCGGGTCAGGCGACCGCTGACCGGAGTCCGACCGTCAAGGTGAAATGACGGCCGTTCGCCTCGAAATCAGAGAGCCGCGGTGACCAGGTCGAACGTGGCTTGGCTGAACGCGACGATCCGGGCTTCCTGCACCTGACTCTGCGTCGTACGGAGCGTTTCGACGGCAGCCAGAAGCGCGTCGTCGACCGGCCAGCCGTACACGCCTGCGCTGATCAACGGGAAGGCCACCGTCGCGGCTCCGAGCTCGTCAGCGACCTCGAGACACCGGCGGTAGCAGGAGGTCAGCAGCGCCCGATCGCCCAGGCCAGCGGCGTACCGCGGACCGACGGTGTGGATGACCCAGCGCGCTGGCATCAGCCCGGCTGTGGTCCAGCCGGCATCGCCGGTGGCCAGGCCGTTCGGGAAGCGCTCGACGCAGTCCGCCATCACGGCCCTGCCTCCGGCACGATGGATAGCACCGTCGACGCCACCCCCTCCGCGCATGCCGTTGTTCGCGGCGTTCACGACCGCATCGACCTGCTGGGTGGTGATGTCGCCCAGTACGACGGTGACCTGTGGCACCGGTCCTTCCTACC
>JAOPXD010000100.1 GCA_025965315.1 Marmoricola sp. | reverse complement strand
GCGTTCACGGGCCGCATGGTCCATGCCGACGAGGCTGAGCGGATCGGCCTGGTGAACCGGGTCGTTCCCGAGGACGAGCTGCTCGAGTGCTGCGGGCAGCTGGCGGACCAGATCGTGGCGAACTCCCCGGGCGGCGTCCGGATGACCAAGAGGGCGCTGCACGCGAGCATGGAATCGGCGTCGTTCGCTGCGGCGATCGAGATGGAGAACCGCGGCCAGGCGTTGCTGATGCAGACCGACGACATGCGGGAAGCACTCGAAGCGCTCCGCTCCAAACGACCGCCCGTCTTCACCGGACGGTGACGCCGTGATCCCTTTGTTCAAGACCCTGGAGCTGGAGTGGCTCGCGGACGGTGTCCTGTGCCTGACGATCTCCAGGCCGGATCGTGCCAATGCGCAGACCGTCGAGATGTTTGGCGAGCTCGGCCCCGCCGTCCAGTTCGCCGGTCGCAGCGGTGCCCGGGCGATGATCGTGCGTGGCGCCGGCGAACGTGCCTTCTGCGCGGGCTTCGACCTCAACGAGATCGATGTCCTCACCGACATGGGGATCGGCGACTTCGTCGCGTTCATGGAGGTGGCGAGCGCAGCGGTAGTGGGGCTTCGCAGCCTTCCCTTCCCGGTGGTCTCGGCAATCCACGGGGCCGCGGTCGGAGGCGGCTTGGCGCTTGCCCTGGCCACCGACATCCGGCTCGCGTCGCCTACCGCCAAGTTCAGCGTCGCCTTCATCAAGGTGGGGTTGTCCGCTGGCGAGCTGGGCACTTCGTGGGCACTGACCCGACTGATCGGGCCGGGTCTTGCTGCCGAGCTCGCGTTCACCGGGAGGATGGTCGATGCGACCGAGGCGGAGCGGATCGGGCTGGTCAACCGGGTGGTTCCTGCTGATCGGCTGATCGCCGAGGCGGTCGAGCTCGCCCAGGCCGTGGCGAGGAACTCGCCGCAGGGTGTCCGGATGTCCAAGCGTGCCTTGCTCAGCAACGCCGAGGTCTCCTCGCTTGCTGCTGCGGTCGAGCTCGAGAACCGGGGCCAGGCCCTGCTGTTCCAAGGTGGAGACATGACCGAGGCGCTGCACGCGTTCCGAGAGGCCCGGCCGGCGAGCTTCGGCTGAACCAGGACATGCGAAAAGCGTGGCCCGCGGCGGTGAGCCGCGAGCCACGCTGTCGGGTTCAGTTACCGCGGTAGTTCGAGAAGTCGGGCAGCCGCTTCTCGTTGAAGGCGGTGATCCCTTCGTTGGCCTCCTCGGTCTCCCCGAACATCTTCAAGCTCGAGTACGCCATCTGGCCGATCGCGACGAAGTGCTCGGTGTCGGTGTTCATCGCCTGCTTGAGCACCTTCAGCGACGTGGGCGAAAGCTGGAGGATCTCGTCGGCCCAGGAACGCACCTCGGCGTGCAGCTGGTCGGCGGGGACGACCTTGTTCACCAGGCCCCACGCCTCGGCCTGCTCGGCGCTGTAGCGCCGGCACAGGAACCAGATTTCGCGTGCGCGCTTCTCGCCGACGATCCGGGTCAGGAAACCGGAGCCCAGGCCGGCGTCGAACGAGCCGACCCGCGGTCCGTTCTGGCCGAAGACTGCCGTGTCCGCGGCGATGGTCAGGTCGCAGAGCACGTGCAGGACGTGGCCACCACCGATGGCGAACCCGTTGACAGCGGCGATCACCGGCTTCGGGACGTCCCGGATGACGCGGTGAAGCGCATCGACCTCGAACAGACCGCTGTCCGAAGGTCCGTAGTCGCCCGTCTCGGCGCGCTGCTTCTGGTCGCCGCCGGTGCAGAACGCCTTGTCGCCGGCGCCGGTCAGGCAGATGGCGCCGACCTCGTCGCTGGCCCAGGCGAGCTTGAAGCTCTTGACCAGCTCGTCGACGGTCTGGGCGCGGAACGAGTTGTAGCGCTCCGGTCGGTTGATCGTGATCCAGGCGAGCCCGTTCTCGACCTTGTAGCTGACATCGGTGAAGTCGTTCATGGTGACCGTGTGGTCCTTTCCCTGGGTGGAGCGGTAGGTTCCGCAGAGCAGTGAGTGGAACGAGCGTTTTGGAGAAATTGACCCGGTCTGGGCCCGAAACGCGGGGGCTTGCAGCAACTGTTGGCGAATTTGCGCTAGGTCCGCTGATGCCTCCAGAACGATCGTTCACATGATCGTTCTGTCGAGTCTCTCACTAGCACTGCCGGGTCGCAAGACTTTGGTCTAATCATTTATTACGCCGGCCGCCGAGCGCTCCAGGATGAGGATCGAGACACCACCAGAGGGTGATGGACGCGGGTCTCGGTTAGGTGACGCTTGGTGACGAGAGGGCCAAAGTCCTCCGCATCGTACGAAGCGGGCAGCTGGGAGCTGGGATCATGCTGAAGAAGACGCCGACAAGTCGATATCGCACGCGGATCGCCTTGGCTCCGGTTGTGCTCATCTGCGGCACGTTGGTCGCCGGCGTCGGTGCGTCCAGCCCGATCGCTACAGCAGACTCCCCTCACGTTGGCGCAACGCGCGGGTTGCAGATCCCGGCAGAGGTCGTGACGGTCCCGGCGACCGTGCCGAACCCAGGTCTGGTTGCCCCGTCGGTCGTCTCCGGCTCTGAGGATTCGGCGGTGTCCTCGGCGTCGGTGAGCGGGATTCCTGCGCCGGCACTCACGGCGTACCAGCGCGGTGCGCAGATCATCGATTCAGCAGACGCGGGTTGCAATCTCCCCTGGGAGCTCCTCGCCGCGATCGGCCGGGTCGAGTCGGACCACGGGCGCTCGGGCGGCAATGTTCTCGCAGCAGACGGTGTCGCGGAGCCGGGCATCTACGGCGTCACCCTGAACGGGCGCAACAACACTCGAACCGTCGCGGACACCGATGCCGGTGAGGTCGACGGCAACCGGTTCTTCGATCGCGCCGTCGGCCCCATGCAGTTCCTGCCGTCCACCTGGTCGGTCGTGAAGGTCGACGCGGACGGTGACGGGAAGCGGGACCCGCAGGACATCAACGATGCGGCATTGGCCGCCGCGGTGTACCTGTGCTCGGGCAGCGGGGACCTGGCCACACGCGAGGGTCAGCAGGCAGCGGTCTACCGCTACGACCACAGCCGGGCCTACGTCAACCTGGTGTTGCGGCTGGTGGATGCCTATTCCGTCGGCGACTACTCGTCGATCCCGTCTGGTGTGTACGCCGGTGGGCTGTTCGACCGGTCGTCCCTCGCGGCGGCCAGGAAGAAGCACCACATCAACGCCTCCAGCCATCAGGCAGCGGGATCGAAGGGCACGGCGCCGTCAGCTACGCCGGTTGCCGCGGAGCCGGGTGGAGGTAGCGGCGCCGAACCGTCGAACGGTGCGCCGACCAAGCAAATCTCCGTCGCTGGGATCCGGAGCGTCGTCACGAACCTGCTCCACGGTCCTGCCGATGGGCCGCCGGCGACCCTGCCCGCGGTGGCGTCGAGGCTCGAGGCCACCACGGAGTGCTTGCGTTCAGGGGTCAGGAAGCTCGACGTCAGTGGCCTCGCTCGGTGCATCGACAAGCTGCTCGGTGAGCCCGACCCGTGAGCTGCTGGCCAGGTGTCGAAGCCATGATCGAGTGGGAATCGCCCACCTGGGGCGGCGGCGTCACCTACGCGGCCAACGGATCGTGGGTGAAGGACAAGCACGACCGGACGATCAAGAACGTGGTTGACGTCGTAGTCCCTGGTCACCCGCAGGATGCGGCCCCGTCGCCGAGCCCGAGTGGCAGCTCGAGATGGTCCTAGTACTCGTGGG
>JAOPXD010000094.1 GCA_025965315.1 Marmoricola sp. | reverse complement strand
AGCCCTCCACCGCGGTGGGCGTCGACACCGAGACCGAGACCGAGAGGGCGGCTCCCCGATGAGCAATCCCGTGCGCGAGACCCTGTGGGACCCGATCGCCGGCTTCGGCGTGACGTTCCGGACGATGTTCCGCAAGACCGTCACCGAGCAGTACCCGTTCGAGAAGGTCCCCACCGCCCCGCGCTTCCACGGCCGTCACCAGCTCAACCGCTGGCCCGACGGTCTCGAGAAGTGCATCGGCTGCGAGCTGTGCGCCTGGGCGTGCCCCGCCGACGCGATCTACGTCGAGGGCGCCGACAACGCCGAAGGGGACCGGCACAGCCCCGGCGAGCGCTACGGCCGCGTCTACCAGATCAACTACCTGCGCTGCATCCTGTGCGGGCTGTGCATCGAGGCCTGCCCGACCCGGGCTCTGACGATGACCAACGAGTACGAGCTGGCCGACAACTCCCGCGAGAGCCTGATCTACGAGAAGTCGGACCTGCTGGCGCCGCTGCTGCCCGGGATGGAGCTGCCGCCGCACCCGATGCTGCTGGGTACCGACGAGGGCGACTACTACCGCGGCAACCTGCACCCGCGCCCCGCCGAGGACGCTGCGGACGAGGAGACGGTCGAATGATCGGGTTCTGGATCCTGGCGCCGGTGATGGTCGTCGCCGCTCTCGGACTGCTGTTCGCCCGCAAGGCCGTGCACGCGGCGCTGACGCTGGCGGTCGTGATGATCTCGCTGGCGGTGCTGTACCTCATCGAGGACGCACCGTTCCTGTTCGCTGTGCAGATCATCGTCTACACCGGTGCGATCCTGATGCTGTTCCTGTTCGTGCTGATGCTCGTCGGCGTGGACGCCTCCGACTCGATCGTGGAGACGATCCGCGGGCACCGGCTGGTCTCGATCATCGTCGGGCTCGGCTTCGGGCTGACCCTGGTCCTCGGCGTCGCGCAGGTCTCGTTCGGCAGCGCGGTCGGGCTGGTCTCGGCCAACAAGGACGGCAACATCCCCGCGATCGCGAAGATCCTCTTCACCCGGTACGTCTTCGCCTTCGAGGTCACCTCGGCCCTGCTGATCACCGCGGCGCTCGGCGCGATGGTGCTCGCGCACCGCGAGCGGCTCACCCCGAAGCCGACCCAGGCCGCGCTCGCCGCCCAGCGGATGCGCGACTACGCCGACAAGGGCACCCACCTCGGTCCGCTGCCCCCACCGGGAGTCTTCGCCCGGCACAACTCGGTCGACACTCCGGCGCTGCTGCCCGACGGCACCGCCGCCGAGGCCTCGATCTCCCGGGTGCTCGCCGCCCGCGGCACGGTCAAGTCGGTGCCGGAGATCTCGGCCGACATCCACGAGCTCGAAGGAGGCGAGGACTCGTGAGCGTCACCCCGTTCATCGTGCTCTCGGCGATCTTGTTCACCATCGGCGCCGTCGGCGTCCTGACCCGGCGCAACGCGATCGTGGTGTTCATGTGCGTCGAGCTGATGCTCAACGCCAGCAACCTCGCCCTGGTCACCTTCTCGCGCGCCAACGGCAACCTCGACGGTCAGATCGCCGCCTTCTTCGTGATGGTGGTCGCCGCAGCCGAGGTCGTCGTGGGCCTTGCCATCATCATGACGATCTTCCGCACCCGACGCTCGGCCTCGGTCGACGACGCCAGTCTGCTGAAGTACTGAGGGGACGATGACGACCGCCATGACCGCACACGTCCTGATGCACGCGCCTCCGGTGGTGGATCCGTCCTCCGCCCACGGGGTGTTCTCGATCCTCTGGCTGGTGATCGCGCTGCCCGCCCTGGGTGCCGTGGTGCTGCTGCTCGGGGGCAAGCGCACCGACAGGTGGGGCCATCTGCTCGGGGTCGCCACCGTCGCGACGTCCTTCCTGCTCAGCCTGATCCTGTTCATCAGCCTGCTCGGTCGGCACAGCGGCAACCGCCAGGTCTCCCAGCACCTGTGGACCTGGTTCACCGCCGGGAGCTACCACGTCGAGTTCGGGCTGCTCTACGACCAGCTCTCGGCGCTGTTCCTGCTGCTGATCACCGGCGTCGGCGCGCTGATCCACGTCTACTCGGTCGGCTACATGGAGCACGACGACCGTCGCCGGCGGTTCTTCGGCTACCTCAACCTGTTCATCACCGCGATGCTGATCCTGGTGCTCGCGTCCGACTTCGTCGGGGTGTTCCTGGGCTGGGAGGGCGTCGGTCTGGCGTCGTACCTGCTGATCGGCTTCTGGCAGCACAAGCCGACCGCCGCAGCAGCCGCCAAGAAGGCCTTCGTGATCAACCGGATCGGTGACATCGGCCTGTCCCTGGGCGCCTCGTTGATCTTCGTGACGTTCGGCTCCACCTCCTTCGCCGTGGTCTCCGCGAACGCCCACAACGCGAGCAGCGGCACCCTGACCGCGATCGGTCTGCTGCTGCTGCTGGCCGCCTGCGGCAAGTCCGCGCAGTTCCCGCTGCAGAGCTGGTTGCTGGACGCGATGGAGGGCCCGACCCCGGTCTCGGCCCTGATCCACGCGGCGACGATGGTCACCGCCGGCGTCTACCTGATCGTCCGGTCGAACTTCATCTTCAGCCTCACCGAGAACGCGCGCACCGGCGTGATCGTCGTCGGCTGCATCACGCTGCTGATGGGTGCTGTCATCGGATGCGCGAAGGACGACATCAAGAAGGCGCTCGCCGGTTCGACGATGAGCCAGATCGGCTACATGGTCCTCGCCGCCGGTCTCGGCCCGGCCGGGTACGCGTTCGCGATCTTCCACCTGCTGACCCACGGCTTCTTCAAGGCGAACATGTTCCTCGGCGCCGGCTCGGTGATGCACGGCATGGACGACGACGTGAACATGCGGCACTACGGCGCGCTGCGCAAGGCGATGCCGTACACGTTCGCGACCTTCAGCATCGGCTACCTGGCGATCCTCGGCGTACCGCCGTTCGCCGGGTTCTGGTCGAAGGACAAGATCATCGAGGCGGCCTTCGGTGACAACCTCGTCGTCGGGCTGTGCGCCCTGATCGGCGCCGGCGTCACCGCGTTCTACATGACCCGGTTGATGCTGCTGACGTTCCTCTCCGAGAAGCGCTGGGAGAAGGACGTGCACCCGCACGAGTCCCCGACGGTGATGACGGTGCCGCTAATGGCACTGGCCGGTCTCTCCGCGGTCGGTGGCCTGCTGCTGGTCAACAACTGGATCACCACCTGGCTGTCCCCGGTCGTCGGCGCGCACGTCGAGCACAAGCTCGGTGTGGGCTCGGTCGGGATGAGCCTGATCGCGCTGGTCGTGGTCGTCCTCGGTGCCGCGATCGCCTGGCAGCTCGTCGGCCAGCGCCCGATCCCGACCGTCGCTCCGGAGAAGGTCTCGTTCCTGACCCGGGCCGCCCGTGCCGACCTGTACGGCGACGCCTTCAACGACGAGGTGATCGTCAAGCCGGGGGTCGCCGGGATCCGCGGCCTGCTGGTCTTCGACGCCACCATCGTCGACGGGATCGTCGAGGGGCTCGCCGCCGCGTTCACCGCGGTCTCGAACGCCTTCCGGCACGTCCAGAACGGTTTCGTGCGCTCGTACGCGCTGATGCTGTTCGCCGGTGCGCTGGTCGTGCTCTTCGCCCTGCTGGCGGTGAACTTCGGATGAGGATGCTCTCGATGATCTCGACTTCGCTCGATCGGCCCTGCGACAACGATCGGCCGACCGGCACGACCAGGCAGGTGTCCCGATGAGCTTCCCGTGGCTGAGCGTCCTGCTGGGGCTGCCGCTCGTCGGTGCCGTGCTGCTGGTGCTGCTTCCCGCCGGCGTCGCCGCGATCAACGTCAAGCGGGCCGCACTGTTCATCTCGGTCGCCGAGCTGATCATCGGCGCCTCGATGGCGCTGCGCTTCCACAACGGTGACGGCACCCAGTTCACCGAGAAGCACGAGTGGATCAAGGCGTTCGGCGCGCACTACGCGCTCGGCGTCGAGGGCCTCGGGCTCTCCCTCGTGCTGCTGACCGTGATCCTGACCCCGGTGGTGATCCTGGCGTCGTGGAACGACGGCGACGAGGGTCGCTGGGGACCGAAGGCGTTCTTCGCCTGGATGCTCGCGCTCGAGGGCCTCGCGGTCGGCGTCTTCGCAGCCACCGACGTCTTCCTGTTCTACGTCTTCTTCGAGGCGACGCTGATCCCGATCTACTTCCTCGTCGGCGGGTACGGCGGTCCGAACCGGGCCAAGGCCGCGGTGAAGTTCCTGCTGTACAACCTGTTCGGCGGACTGGTGATGCTGGCCGCCGTGATCGGGCTGTACGTCCAGTCGGCGCGGCACCACGTCGGAGCGAGCGGCGGTCCGTCGTACCTGCTCTCGGACCTGTCCAAGATCGACTTCGGGACCGACGTGGGCCGCTGGTTGTTCCTCGGGTTCATGGTGGCCTTCGTCGTGAAGGCGCCGCTGTTCCCGGTGCACACCTGGCTGGCCGACACCTGCGAGGAAGCCACCCCGGGCACCTCGGTGCTGCTGGTCAGCATCCTGGACAAGATCGGCAGTTTCGGGATGGTGCGCTTCTGCCTGACGCTGTTCCCCGAGGCGACGCACTGGGCGACGCCGACCGTGGTCGTGCTGGCGACGATCAGCATCATCTACGGCGCCCTGATGGCGATCGGCGAGGACAACATCCCGCGGCTGATCGCCTACACGTCGGTGTCCCACTTCGGCTTCATCGTGCTCGGCATCTTCGTGCTCAACAGCCAGGGGCTCTCCGGCTCGAACCTGTACATGTTCAACCACGGGCTCTCGACCGCGGCGCTGTTCCTGGTCGGCGGGTACCTGATCAAACGGAGGGGCTCCGCCTCGATCAAGGACTTCGGTGGGGTCGAGAAGGTCGCACCGGTCGCTGCCGGTCTGCTGCTGATCTCCGGGCTCGCGGTGCTCTCGCTGCCCGGGCTGTCACCATTCGTCTCGGAATTCCTGGTGATCGTGGGCGCGTTCGTGTACTCGCCGTGGGCGGGTGCCTTCGCCGTCACCGGGATCGTGCTGGCCGCGATCTACGTGCTGCTGATGTACCAGCGCACGATGACCGGCCCGCTGCGCGAGGACAACGCCGGGATCACCGACCTCAACGTCCGCGAGATCGTCGCCGTGGTGCCGGTGATCGCGCTGATGGTGATCCTCGGGTTCTTCCCGAAGCCGCTGCTGGACATGCTCAACCCGTCCGTGCACCACAGCCTGGTCCAGGTCGGCGCCCACGACCCGGGACCGAACGTCACGCCGTCCGGTAGCAGCGACGAAGGGGGAGCCAAGTGACCAAGTTCCAGGCCCCGCACCTCGAGTACTCGCTGATCGCACCGCTGCTGATCGTGCTCGGTGTCGCCACCCTCGGCGTCCTGGTCGAGGCGTTCGTGCCGCGCGAGCGCCGCTACCTGGCGCAGACCGTGCTGGCGCTGGTCGGCACCCTGGTCGCCCTCGGCGACACGCTCTGGGTCTTCGGCAAGCTCAACCCGGTCCACGGCAAGGTCCACCCGGGCTTCGTCGTCGGGCAGGGATCGCTGGCGCTCGACGGGCCGGCGCTCTTCTGCTGGATCCTGGTCCTCGGCTTCTCGGCGCTGAGCATCCTGCTGTTCGCCGAGCGCAGGCTCGAGGGCGGGGTGACCGCGTTCGCCGGCCAGGCATCCGCGCTGCCCGGCACCGAGGCGGAGCGCGAGGCCTCGACCCGGGGTCTGGAGCACACCGAGGTCTTCCCGCTGATGATGTTCGCGGTCGCCGGCATGATGATCTTCCCGGCCGCGAACGACCTGATCACGATGTTCATCGGCCTCGAGGTGCTCTCGCTGCCGCTGTACCTGCTCTGCGGTCTGGCCCGTCGCCGGCGCCTGCTCAGCCAGGAAGCGGCGATGAAGTACTTCATGCTCGGTGCCTTCAGCTCCGGGTTCTTCGTCTACGGCATGGCGCTGGTCTACGGGTACGCCGGCTCGATGGACTTCGCGCACATCGCCACCGCGGTCGCCAGCGGTACCGGCGCGCACGCGCTGCTGCTCGGCGGCATCGGGATGCTCGCGGTCGGGCTGTTCTTCAAGATCGGCGCAGCGCCGTTCCAGGCCTGGGTCCCGGACGTCTACCAGGGCGCCCCGACCGCGGTCACGGCGTTCATGGCGGCCGGGACCAAGGTGGCCGCCATCGGCGCGCTGTTCCGGGTCTTCTTCGTCGCCTTCGGCGGCGCGCGCTGGGACTGGATGCCGATGGCCTGGATCGTGGTGATCCTGACCATGGTCGTCGGCTCGCTGCTCGCCCTGGCGCAGACGGATGTCAAGCGGCTGCTGGCCTACTCCTCGGTGGCGCACGCCGGGTTCATGCTGACCGCGCTGCTCGGTGCGCGCTCGCTCGCCGACATCGGCCCGGGCAACATCCAACCCGTCCAGGCAGTGCTGTTCTACCTGACCACCTACGGGCTGACGAACATGGCGGCCTTCGCGATCGTGACCCTGGTCCGCGACTCGGGTGGCGAGGCCACCTCGTTCGCGGCCTGGACCGGGCTCGGCAAGAAGTCGCCGCTGGTCGCCGGGATCTTCTCGTTCCTGCTGCTCGGTCTCGCCGGGATCCCGCTCACCAGCGGCTTCGTCGGCAAGTGGGCGGTGTTCACCTCGGCGATGAGTGCCGGCGCCTGGCCGGTCGTGATCATCGCCGTGCTGGGCTCGGCCACGGCCGCGTTCTTCTACGTCCGGGTGATCGTGCTGATGTTCTTCACCGACGGCGCGACCGAGGGGCCGACCGTCGCGATCCCGAGCGTGCTGACCACCGTGGTGATCGCGGTGGGTGCTGCCGGCAGCCTCGTCCTCGGCATTGTTCCGGGTCCCCTTCTCGATCTGCTGGGTCGTGTAGGAGAATTCATCAGGTGAACTCACCTCTGGCCCTCCCGATCACCGATGTCGACCTCGAGGCACGACTTCGGGCGCGGATGGTCGAGGTCGAGGTGGCCCTGCTCGGGCACGTGGAGAGCGAGGCTCCGTTCGTCACCAAGGCGGCCCGCCACCTGATGGAGGCGGGCGGCAAGCGGTTCCGGCCGCTGCTCTGCTTCCTGGCTGCCGAGTCGGGTCCCGACGGCAGCGACGCCTCCGCGGCGGCCGCCGTCCTGACGGCCTCCTGCGTCGTGGAGCTGACCCACCTGGCATCGCTGTACCACGACGACGTGATGGACGAGGCCGCCCTGCGCCGCGGGGCCGAGTCGGCCAACGCGCGCTGGGACAACCACGTCGCGATCCTCACCGGCGACTTCCTGTTCGCGAAGTCCTCGGAGCTGACCGCGGACCTCGGCCCGGACGCCGTCCGGATCCAGGCGCAGACGTTCTCGCGACTGGTCGAGGGTCAGATCCTCGAGACGCTCGGACCGGGGCCCACCGAGGATGCGCTGGAGCACTACCTGCGGGTGGTGGCCGGCAAGACCGGGTCGCTGAT
This sequence comes from Marmoricola sp., assembly GCA_025965315.1. Taxonomy (GTDB): domain Bacteria; phylum Actinomycetota; class Actinomycetes; order Propionibacteriales; family Nocardioidaceae; genus Marmoricola. Next base: position 15,967 of record JAOPXD010000094.1, on the reverse strand, counting down.
CGCCACCTCGGCCCGGTACGGCGCGATGTTCGGCGGGGCGAGCGACGAGATCGTGACGGCCTTGACCGAGTACGGCGAGAAGGTCGGCACCGCGTTCCAGCTCTCCGACGACATCCTCGACATCGCCTCGGAGACCGAGGAGTCCGGCAAGACCCCGGGCACCGACCTGCGTGAGGGCGTGCCGACGCTGCCCGTGCTGATCGCGCTGAAGTCCACCGACCCGGCGGACGCCCGCCTGCGCGAGCTGCTCGTGATGGACCTCGAGGACGACGCGCTGCACGCCGAGGCCCTCGGGCTGCTGCGCGCGCACCCGGCGATGACGGTCGCCAAGGAGTACGTCGCCGCCGAGGCCGCCGGGGCCAAGGAGCTGCTGGCCGTGCTGTCCGAGGGCCCGGTGCGGACCGCTCTCGAGGCGTTCGCCGACCTGGTCGCGGACCGATCGGCCTGACCCGGTGACCGGGCGGGTGATCGAGCCTGGTCTGCTCCCGGTTCCGGCTCGTTCTGCCGTCTTCACCGCGGCCGGCATCGGCGCCTCCGCCACCGTCCTGGTGGCCGTGCTCGATCCCGGCGAGAGCGGTCACTACCCGACCTGCCCGCTGCTCGCGGTGACCGGGCTGTACTGCCCGTTCTGCGGCGGCCTCCGCGCGGTTCACGACCTGACCCACCTCGACCTCGGCGCGGCGATGGCACGTAACCCGCTCGCGGTCGTCGTGCTGCCGTTCCTGCTGCTCCTCTGCGCGCGCTGGGCACTGCCGGCCTTCACCGGAAGGCCCAACCGACGGATCCCGCTGCCGCGCTGGACAGGATGGGCCGGACTGGCCGTGCTGCTGGTCTACGCGGTGCTGCGGAACCTTCCCGGGTGGACCTGGCTCTCCCCGGCCTGACCGGCCGCGTCAGTGCCGCAGGTCGATCGCGGCGGTGTTGTCGTCGGGGGAGGTGTCGTCGTACCCGGGCGGTGCGGTGAGGACCGCGCTCAGCGTCGAGCCGGTAGCGACCTGGAAGTCGAGGGCGACCGGGAGCGTCCCGGGCCCCTGGTAGGTGCAGGTCGTCCTGCTCTTCCCGTACAGCGTGCCGTCGACCAGGAACAGCAGCGGCTTGGTGCAGGTCCACCCGGTGTCGACGGTGCTCGGCCTGGCTGCCTGGATGGTGCGCGTCGTACGGATCACCAAGGTCGTGCCGGGCGCGGCGTTGGCGACGGGCACCGTGACGCCGTCCCAGCGGATGCCGTTCTTCGTGTGCGGCCGGTCCTGGACCTGTCCGACGGCGAGGGCGCGGGCGGTGGGGCTCGGGTCCGCGGACGGCGTCGGGTCCTGGTCAGGCGTTTCGGTCGGGGTCGGGCTGGGTTGGTTGCCGGGTTGGTTGCCGGAGTCCGTGTCGTCGGAGCTGGCCGAGGACGGAGCGGCGGGGTCGCCCGGAGCGGAGACGACCACGGTCCCGGACGAGGGGGTGGCTCCGGGCAGCGGGCCTTCGCTCGGCGCCGAGGTCGGCGGGACTCCCGGCGGGGACGAGACGTCGGGTGTGGTGCTCGCGCCGGTCCCGGACGCTGCCGGCACCGTGACCGAGGGCTGGTGGTGGTGCGGGAGGCTGACCAGCTGGGTGCTCACGGCGGCGGCGCTGAGGACGGTGACGGTGGCCGCGATGGCGACCTTGCTGCCGAGCAGGGCCGGAAGCGCGCTGGACCAGGTGGAGGCGGTGGTCGTCGTCGCTGCGCCCGAGGCGGCTCCGGTCGCAGCGCCGCTGCCGGCGACCACGGCCAGTCCGGCTACCCCGGAGCCGCCGAGGCCGGCGAGCCCGATCCCCAGCGGCACCAGCAGTGCTCCGAGCCCGCTGTCGACGGCGTTGAGCTCGACAGCGGCCAGGGAACAGCTGGTGCACCTGTCGAGGTGCTCCTGCACCTGGGAGCGGCGGCGTGCGGTGATCGTGCTGCGCAGGTGGCTCGGCAGCAGCTCGAGGGTGCGCTGGCACTCCGGGTCGGCAGCGTCGAGCAGGTGCTGGGCGAGGTAGGCGCGGCGGAGGCCTGCCCGGGCGCGGAACGCCAGCGACGCCACGGCGTTGACCTTGATCCCGAGCCGCTCGCTGGCCTCCTCGCTGCCGAGGCCCTCCACGGCGGTCAGCCACAGCGCTGCGCGCCAGCGTTCCGGCAGGCTGGCGTAGGCCCGGTAGATCGCCGTGCGGTCGTACCGGTCGTCGGAGTCCTCGAGGACCGCGAGCGCCTTGGGGATCGAGTCGTGGTCGGGGACGAGGTCCTCGCGGCCCGCGGCCCGGATGGCGTTGAGGTGGGAGGTCCGGATCGTCGTGAAGAGGTAGGCGCGGAACGCGACGTCCGGGCCCTTGCCGCGCAGCAGCACGTCGAGGACCTTCGTGAACGCCTCGGCGCACAGGTCCTCGGCGCGGTCGGGGTTCGCGATCCGGCGCGCGTAGCGCAGCGCCATCTCACGGTGCCGGAGGAACAGCTGCTCGTAGGCCGCGGTGTCACCGGCGCGCACGCGGGTGATCAGCTCCGCATCCGTGGACGGGTCTGGGTCTGGCGTCAGGCCCGCGGCCTCTGGATCTGTCATGACACCAAGGGAGACCCCGTGGGGGACTCCTCATTACGAGGAAGCGATAGTGACCTGGGTCACATCTGAAAAACGGTGGTGCCGGATCGCGTCGACCGTGAAGACCACCAGCGCGACCCAGACCAGGGCGAAGCCGACCCAGCGCATCGTCGACATCGTCTCGTCCAGGACGGTGACCCCGAGCAGGAACTGGATCACCGGCGCGAGGTACTGCAGCAGGCCCAGGCTGGTCATCGGTACCCGGATCGCCGCGGCGCCGAAGAACAGCAGCGGCACGGCGGTGACGACCCCGGTCAGCACCAGCAGGAACGCGTGCCCGGTGCCGTGTCCGAGGAAGTGGCTCTCGCCGCGGGTCCCGATCCAGATCAGGTACGCCACCGCCACCGGAGCCAGCACGAGGGTCTCGAAGGTGAGGCTCTCCACCGCCTCCACCCCGGCCTGCTTCTTCGCGAAGCCGTAGGTGCCGAAGGAGAACGCCAGGATCAGCGCGACCCAGGGCGGCCGGCCGTACTCGACGGCGAGCCCGACCACGGCGGTCGCCGCGATCCCGATCGCGGTCCACTGCAACGGTCGCAACCGCTCACCCAGGACGACGACGCCGAGGAGCACGGTCACCAGCGGGTTGATGAAGTAGCCCAGCGAGGTCTCCACGACCCGGTGGTGGTTGACGCCCCAGATGTAGGTGCCCCAGTTCATCGCGACCACCACCGCGGCAACGGTGAGCAGCCGCCGTACCCGTCGGTCGGCCAGCACCGCCCGGAACTGCGGCACCCGCCGGGTGCCGATCAGCACGATCGCCATCGTCAGCAGCGACCAGGCGATCCGGTGGCTGAGGATCTCGGCGGCACCGGCCGGCTTCAGCAGCGGCCAGTAGAGCGGGAACAGGCCCCAGAGCAGGTACGCCGCCGCTCCGTACAGGAGACCGCGGCGAGCCTGCGTCACCGGCATCAGAGCACCGTCCAGGTGTCCTTCCCGGCGATCAGCGAGGCGAGTGCGGCGCTGGGGTCGTCCTGACCGGCCTTGGCGGTGGCGATCTGCTGGCGGGCGCCGTCGTCGTACGTCGGCCGCTCGACCGACCGGAAGATCCCGATCGGTGCCTGGTGCAGGATGCCGGCGTCGGTGAGCCGGGACAGTGCGAACGCGATCGTCGGGTCGGGGTTGTGCGCGTCGTGGATCAGCACCCCCGGGTCGTCCCCGGCGACCACCTTGACGCCGCCGGTGGCGTCGTCGCGGGCGATCCCCTTGGAACCGACACCGTTCTCGTCCTGAACACCGAAGCGGATCGGGGCACCGTGCTCGAGCGGGATGATCGCGTCGGCCTTGGTGTCGTTCTCCTTGACCGCGTCGAAGGCGCCGTCGTTGAAGATCGGGCAGTTCTGGTAGATCTCGACCAGCGCCGTCCCGCGGTGGGCGGCAGCGGCGGAGAGGACCGCGGTCAGGTGCTTGCGGTCCGAGTCGATGGTCCGGGCCACGAAGCTGGCCTCGGCGCCCAGAGCGAGCGAGACCGGGTTGAACGGGTGGTCCACCGAGCCGACCGGGGTCGACTTGGTGATCTTGCCCGGCTCCGAGGTGGGCGAGTACTGGCCCTTGGTCAGACCGTAGATCCGGTTGTTGAACAGCAGGATCGTCATGTTCACGTTGCGGCGCATCGCGTGGATCAGGTGGTTGCCACCGATCGAGAGCGCGTCGCCGTCGCCGGTGACGACCCAGACCGCGAGGTCCTCGCGCGCGGTGGCGATGCCGGTCGCGATCGCCGGCGCGCGGCCGTGGATCGAGTGCATCCCGTAGGTGTCGAGGTAGTACGGGAACCGCGAGGAGCAGCCGATGCCGGAGACGAACACGATGTTCTCGCGGCGCAGGCCGAGCTCGGGCAGGAACCCCTGGACCGCAGCGAGAACGGCGTAGTCGCCGCACCCGGGGCACCAGCGGACCTCCTGGTCGGAGGTGTACTCCTTGCGGTTCTGCGGGTCGTCGTTGGTCGGAACGCCGGCGAGGCCGGGGAAAGGAAGCTCCTGGGTGGTCACTTGACCGTCTCCCTGTCTTTAGTTGCACTGTCGCCGGCTTCGTGCGCGTGCACGTCGCCCGTAGTGGTGTTGATGAGGTCGGTGATCGCCTCGGCGAGCTCGGCTGCCTTGAGCGGCATGCCGTTGACCTGGTTGTAGCCGACGACGTCGACGAGGAACTTGGCCCGGATCAGCAACGAGAGCTGACCGAGGTTCATCTCCGGGATCATCACCGCGTCGTAGCGCTTCAGGATCTCGCCGAGGTCCTTGGGGAACGGGTTCAGGTGCCGCAGGTGCACCTGGGCCACTTCCATCCCGGCCTTGCGGACCCGGCGCGCTGCTGCACCGATCGGGCCGTACGTCGAGCCCCAGCCGAGGACCAGCACCTTCGCCGCACCGGAGGGGTCGTCGACCACGAGCGGGGGCAGCGAGTCGGCGATCCGGTCGATCTTGGCCTGCCGGATCCGGACCATGAAGTCGTGGTTGGCCGGGTCGTAGGAGATGTTGCCGTGACCGTCGCCCTTCTCCAGGCCGCCGATCCGGTGCTCCAGGCCCGGCGTGCCGGGGATCGCCCACGGACGGGCCAGGGTCTCCTCGTCGCGCAGGTAGGGCCAGTACTCCTCGGCCTCGGTACCGTCCTTGGCCGTCACGGTCTTGTTGGTCGCGGTCGCGAAGTTCGGGTCGATCCTGACCAGGTCGTCCACGTCCGGGACCGCCCAGGGTTCCGAGCCGTTGGCCAGGTAGCCGTCGGAGAGCAGCATCACCGGGGTGCGGTAGGTGACCGCGATCCGGGTCGCCTCCAGGGCAGCCGCGAAGCAGTCACCGGGGGACTGCGGGGCGATGATCGGGACGGGGGACTCGCCGTTGCGTCCGAACATCGCCTGGAGCAGGTCGGCCTGCTCGGTCTTCGTCGGCAGCCCGGTCGAGGGGCCGCCGCGCTGGACGTCGATGATCAGCAGCGGCAGCTCGGTCATCACCGCGAGGCCGATGGTCTCCGACTTCAGCGCGATACCGGGGCCGGAGGTGGTGGTGATGCCCAGCGACCCGGCGAACGAGGCACCCAGGGCGGCGCCGATGCCGGCGATCTCGTCCTCGGCCTGGAACGTGGTGATCCCGAACCGCTTGTGCTTGCTCAGCTCGTGCAGGATGTCGGTGGCCGGCGTGATCGGGTAGGTGCCCAGGAAGATCGGCAGCCCGGACTGGACCCCGGAGGCGACCAGGCCGTAGGCGAGCGCCAGGTTCCCGGAGATGTTGCGGTAGGTGCCCGGGTTCATCTTCGCGGGCTTGATCTCGTACTGCACCACGAAGGCCTCGGTGGTCTCGCCGAAGTTCCAGCCGGCCTTGAACGCAGTGATGTTGGCGTCCCGGATGTCGGGAGCCTTCGCGAACCGCGAGGTCAGGAAGTCGATCGTGGTCTCGGTGGGGCGTCCGTACATCCAGGACAGCATCCCGAGCGCGAACATGTTCTTCGCCCGGGCCGCGTCCTTGCGGGACAGACCGAACTCCTTGACCGCCTCGACCGTCATCCCGGTCAGGTCCAGCACCGAGAGGTTGTAGTCCTCGGCCAGCGAGCCGTGGCCGGTGGCCTCGAGCGGGTTGCCGTCGTAGCCGGCCTTGATCAGGTTGCGGTTCGAGAAGTCGTGGGAGTCGACGATGATCGCCGTCCCGGGCTTCATGTCGGCCAGGTTCGCCTTCAGCGCGGCCGGGTTCATCGCCACCAGCACGTCCGGTGCGTCACCCGCGGTGAGGATGTCGTGGTCGGCGAAGTGCACCTGGAACGACGACACCCCCGGCAGCGTGCCCTGAGGGGCCCGGATCTCGGCGGGGAAGTTGGGGAAGGTTGCCAGGTCGTTGCCGAAGGCAGCCGATTCCTGGGTGAACCTGTCACCGGTCAGCTGCATGCCGTCACCGGAGTCCCCGGCGAAACGAATGATGACCCGGTCGAGCTGTTGGACCTGCTTGGCCACGAGAACTGCCCTTTTCTTGGAGTGCTGGCTTCGAGTACTGCCGTCGCCGTCCGCGGCGGTGAGATTTCCGTGGGGCGGACCGATCGTACGGCCAAAGTAGAACGCGTTCTAGGCGGTCCGGACCCACCGAACACCTTAGTCCGACCCGGGTCCGAAAAGAGCGGATCTCAGCAGCCGACAACGGGAGTGATGCGACTCACCCCGGGCGCGATGTGGCATTGGACAGTAGAAGTGTAGTAACTTACCCGAGATTAGTAACTCACCCTGAGTACCTGCGCACAATTCCCCTGACCAAGGAGCTGGCATGAGCACGAACCTGCACAAGACGAAACGCTGGGTGGCCGTTGCCGCCGCGTTGATCGCCGGAACACTGGCCCTGACCGCCTGCGGCTCGAGCTCGAGCAACAAGAACTCGCTGCACCTCGTCGGCTTCTCGATCCTCCAGCAGCCGAACGCGAGCCTGATCAAGGACTTCCAGAGCACCGCCGCCGGCAAGGGCGTCACCTTCTCGCAGTCGTACGGCGCCTCGGGCGACCAGGCTCGCGGAGTGATCGCCGGCCAGCCTGCTGACTACGTGCACCTGTCGCTGGCCACCGATGTCGAGAAGCTCGTCACCGCCAAGCTCGTCGCCAAGGGCTGGGACTCCGGTCCTACCAAGGGCATCGCCAGCCAGACCGTCGTCGTGCTGACCGTGCGCCCGGGCAACCCGAAGCACATCACCGGCTGGGACGACCTGGTCAAGCCGGGCATCAAGATCGTCACCCCGAACCCGGGCTCGTCCGGCTCGGCCCGCTGGAACATCCTCGCCGCCTACGGCCACGTGATCGCCAACGGCGGTTCCGAGGCGCAGGCCACCGCGTTCGTGAAGAAGATCTTCCAGAACACCGCGGCCCTGCCGAGCAGCGGCCGTGAGGCCACCACCGCGTTCGAGAGCGGTACCGGTGACGTGCTGATCTCCTACGAGACCGAGGCGATCGCGGCCCGGGCCTCCGGTGCCAAGCTGGACTACATCATCCCGAGCGACACCCTGCTGATCCAGAACCCGGCAGCCGTGACCACGGGTGCGAGCCCGGCCGCGAAGAAGTTCCTGGCCTTCGTGCTCAGCAAGGAAGGCCAGCTCGACTACGCGAAGGCCGGCTTCCGTCCGCTCGTCGACGTCGGCACCTTCACCACGCCGGGTGCCAACGACCCGTCGAACCCGTACCCGACGCCGACGACGCTGCTGAAGATCGACAAGGACTTCGGTGGCTGGGACGCCGCCGCGACGAAGTTCTTCGACGTGAAGACCGGCATCATCACCCAGATCCAGGCGGAGACGGGCAAGCAGTGACCCCAGGGGTCGTCACCGTCGCCACGGCGACGACCCCGAGCACGACGCCGCCTTCCCGGCGGCGTCGTGCTCGGGGTTCACGTGCGCTCGGAGGTCCCTCGGGCCTTGCGCTCGGCGTCGGCGTCATCTGGTTCAGCGTGCTCGTGCTGATCCCGCTCGCGGCCGTGCTGATCACCGCCGCCGACGGTGGCTGGGGCGCGTTCTGGGACACCGTGACCAGCGTGCAGACGGCGTCTGCGCTCCGGCTCACCGTCGGCGAGGCGCTGATCGTCACCGTGATCAACGTCGTGATGGGTACGGCGTTGGCCTGGGTGCTGGTCCGGGACCGGTTCTTCGGCAAGCGCGCGCTGGACGTCGTCATTGACGTTCCGTTCGCGCTCCCGACGATCGTTGCCGGGCTGGTGCTGCTCTCGCTCTACGGTCCCAAGTCGCCGATCAACGTGAACGTCGCGAACACCCGGACGGCGGTCTTCCTGGCGATCGCGTTCGTGACGCTGCCGTTCGTGGTCCGGACCACCCAACCGGTGCTCGAGGCCCTCGAGCGCGACGTGGAAGAAGCAGCCGCCTCCCTGGGGGCGACGCGGCTGACGACCTTCCGCCGGGTGATCCTGCCGGCGCTGGTCCCGGCGATCGCCGCCGGTGCCGCGCTCTCGTTCGCGCGGGCGATCAGCGAGTACGGCTCGCTGGTGCTGCTGTCGGGCAACCTGCCGAACCGGACCGAGGTCGCCTCGGTGCGGATGCTCAGCTACCTGGAGAACGGCGACCAGGCCGGGGCGGCTTCGGTCGCCGCGATCCTGCTGGTCGTGGCCCTGCTCGTGATCGTCGGGCTGGACCTGCTGCAGCGAAGGATGGCCCGTCGTGGCGAGTGAGGCATCGCGGCTCCGGGAGCCGCTCGGCGTACGGATCGCGCTGCGGGTGGTGACCATCGGCTACGTGTTCGCGCTGGTCGCGGTGCCGACCGCGCTGGTCTTCAAGAACGCGTTCTCCGACGGTGCCGGTGCGTTCTTCGACGCGCTCAAGGACCCGTCGGTCACGCACGCGTTCAACCTCACCATCGAGATCACCGTGATCTCGGTGCTGATCAACCTGGTCTTCGGCCTGACGATGGCGCTGCTGCTGGTGCGCTACGAGTTCCCCGGCAAGCGGGTGCTCTCGGCCCTGATCGACGTCCCGCTGTCGATCTCGCCGGTGGTGGTCGGACTCGCGCTGGTGCTCGTCTACAACGGGCGCACCGGCTGGTTCGGTCCGACCCTGGAGAGCTGGGGGCTGAGGATCATCTTCTCGACCCCGGGCATGGTGATGGCCACCGTGTTCGTGGCGCTGCCGCTGGTGATCCGGGAGCTCGTCCCGGTGCTCAGCGAGCTCGGGGACGACCAGGAGTGGGCGGCCCGCAGCCTCGGCGCGAACGGTCCGCAGACCTTCTGGCGGATCACCCTGCCGGGCATCAAGTGGGCCCTGGTGTACGGCGTGGTGCTCTCGCTGGCCCGGTCGCTCGGCGAGTTCGGTGCCATCAAGGTCGTCTCGGGCAACATCGTCGGCCAGACCCAGACCGCGACGCTCGTCGTCGAGCAGAAGTACGAAGGGTTCGACCAGACCTCGGCGTACGCCGTGGCGGCCGTGCTCGCCGCCGCCGCGATGCTCTGCCTGGTCATCGTCTCGATCCTGCGTCCGAAAGAGGATTCCGAATGAGCATCAAAGTCTCGAACATCACGAAGACCTACGGGGACTTCGTCGCGCTGGACAACGTATCGGTCGACCTGCCCACCGGCCAGCTGACCGCCCTGCTCGGGCCCTCGGGCGGCGGCAAGTCCACCCTGCTGCGGATCATCGCGGGCCTGGAGTCAGCGGACACTGGCCAGGTGAACATCGAGGGCACCGAGGCGACGCACCTGCCGCCGCAGAAGCGGAACGTCGGGTTCGTGTTCCAGCACTACGCCGCCTTCAAGCACATGAGCGTGGCGAAGAACATCGCGTTCGGGCTGGAGATCCGCAAGCGCTCCAAGGACGAGATCGCCCAGCGCGTCGACGAGCTCCTCGAGCTCGTGCACCTGTCGCAGTTCGCGACCCGGTTGCCGTCACAGCTCTCCGGTGGCCAGCGTCAGCGGATGGCGCTCGCCCGGGCCCTGGCGGTCGAGCCGACCGTGCTGCTCCTCGACGAGCCGTTCGGTGCCCTGGACGCCAAGGTCCGCAAGGAGCTGCGCGAGTGGCTGCGCCGGCTGCACGACGAGGTCAACGTGACCACGGTGTTCGTCACCCACGACCAGGAGGAGGCGCTCGAGGTCGCCGACGAGATCGTGGTGATCAACGAGGGCCGGATCGAGCAGATCGGTACCCCCGACGAGCTGTACGACGCCCCGGCCAACGACTTCGTGATGAGCTTCCTGGGCCCGACCACGCTGATCGACGGCAAGCTCTACCGCCCGCACGACATCGAGGTGTTCACCCACCCCGGGATCGCCGGATCGCTGCCCGCCCGGATCGTCCGGGAGCTGCGCGTGGGCTTCGAGGTGCGTCTCACCGTGGAGCTGCTCGACGCCGCGCACGAGGAGATCACCGTGACCGTCACCCGGGCGACCCAGCGGTCGCTCGGGCTGCGCGACGGGATCGACGTCTGGCTGTCCCCGACCCACGGCGCCGTGCCGTCGATGGGTGCGGTCGTCTGAGACGCGTCAGACCAGCGACTCGGCCCGGAGCTTCAGCGCGTCGGCGTGCCGGGTGAAGCCGTCGGCGACCCGGTCCGGTCCGGCGAGGGCGACCAGCGGACCTGAGAACTCCTCGACGGTGTCGTAGACCGTCGGGCCTCCGGGGACCTGGCTCAACGACTGCAGCCGACGCCCCTTGACCAGACCGAGCTTCGCGGGCAGGCCCTCGTAGACGTAGGCCAGCGTGGCGCGGCTGGTGCCGTGGTCGTCGTACGGCGGTTCGACCAGGCTGATCCGTTCCGGCGAGGTCTGGGTCTTCCCGTTCGCCCAGCGGACGTACAGCTTGATCGGGTCGCCTGCTTTCGGTGGAACCACGCAGTCCGCGCGGTAGCAGAACGGGTTCCACTCGCCGTACGCGCCGATGTCCATCATCACCGCCCAGACGATCTCGAGCGGGGCGTCGATCTCGACTCGTGCGGCGGGGCGGGCTTCCGGCATGGGCCTGATCGTAGTGGCGCTCGCATACTGGTCCCATGACACCGACCGAGCCTCCGTCGTTCGCTGTCCTCCGGCGGCGCCGCGTTCGTGAGCTGGGGTGGCTGGGACTGCTGGTGGTGGCCAGCGTCGCGTTCCCGGCCAGGCTGGTCCAGGTGGACGGCTGGTCCGTCGCGCTGAGGTGGATCACCGGCCTCGTCGTCGTGGTGGTCCTGGTGCTCGGGTTCGCTCTGCGGCGGGACGCACGGGCGATCGCCCGGGTCCAGCAAGCGACGCCGGGTGCGTGGGTCCGGGTCGCGGCGGTGTACGGCTTGCGGCAGGACGTGGTGATGGCGGTGCTGCGCGACCGGATCGCCGTGATCGGGTACGACGGTGCCGAGGTCGCGACCTGGGACCGGTCCGAGATGGCGTCCGTCGAGCCGGTGACCATCCCGTCGAGCTGGCCCGCGAGGCCCGGCGTCCTCATCCGCTTCCACTCGACCAGCGTGCCGTCGGTGCTCGTCGCGTTCACCAACCACCTCGGCGCCTGGGCACCGGCACCGTGGGCGGCCGAGGCCGTACGGCTGCTCGATCCCGGGGCGATCTGGAGCGGATGACTCCTGCGTTCAGGGCACGTTCGGCTTCGTCCGCCTAGGATGTCAAGGTGGCGGGCTCCCTGGTGTCGATGCTGCGCCGACCCGTGGTGGCGGCGCTGCTGACGGCGATCCTGCTGCACGGTCTCTGGCTGCTGCTGATCGCCAACGGCGGCGGCGACCTGGCCGCCCAGGACGCCTGGGCCGAATTCGCCCGCGCCCACCCGGGGATCGCCTACGACCTGTCCTGGTACGGCGGGATGCACCCGGCCTCGTACAGCGTGCTGTCGCCGTACGTGATGGCCTTCCTCGGGGTGCGCACCACGCTGCTGCTCGCGGGGGTCGTCTCGTCGGGTCTGCTGGCGCTGGTGCTGGTCCGGTCCAAGGTCGTCAAGGACCCGCTGGGGCCCTCGATCTACGGTGCGTTCGCGCTGGCCGGCAACGCCGTCTCCGGTCGCGCCACCTTCGGGCTCGGGATCATGTTCGCCCTGGCTGCGGCCGTGGTCGCGTTCACCCCGGCCGACGACGTCGCGCTCGACACCCGGGGGCGTCGCCGGCGCGGAGCGACGGCCGCGATCCTGTCGGTCCTCGCCACTGCCTCGAGCCCGGTCGCGGGACTGTTCCTCGGCCTCCTGGCCGCCGCTCTGTGGCTGCGCGGACGGCGCCGGATCGGGTACGCGCTCGGGATCCCGCCGGTCGTGGTGGTCGGGATGACCGCGCTGCTGTTCCCGTTCTCCGGCGACCAGCCGATGGCATTGCGGTCGCTGGTGATGCCGCTCCTGCTCGCGGTCTGCTGCTGGCGGCTGACCCCGGCGTCGTGGCGGGTGGTCCGGATCGGTTCGATGCTCTACCTGGCCGGTGTGATCGTGGTCTTCCTGGTGCCCTCGCAGATCGGCAGCAACGTCAACCGGCTGGCGCTGATCTTCGGCGGCGTCGTGCTGGTCTCGATCGCCGCCGAGACCTGGCGGTACGGCGGCCGGACGACCCGGTCGGTGCTGGCCGCGGCGGTGCTCGTCGCCACCGGCTGGCAGGTCGCGACCGCCACCGCCGACGTGGTGAACACCCGGTCGGCCGCGACCTGGACCTCGGCGGTCGGTCCGCTGGTCACCGAGCTGCGCTACCGGCACGCCGACCTGGCCCGGGTCGAGGTGGTCCCGTCCCGCAGCCACCGGGAGGCCTCCGCGCTCGCGCCGTACCTGAACCTGGCGCGGGGCTGGAACCGGCAGGCCGACGCGGGCCGCAACACGCTCTTCTACGCACCCGGGCTGCTCACCGAGAGCTCCTACCGGACCTGGCTCGACCGGTGGGCGGTGCACTACGTGTTCCTGCCCGACGGGGAGCCGGACCCGGCCGCTCTCGGCGAGGCGACCCTGGTCGCGCACGGTCTGCCGTACCTGCACCTGGTATGGACCGGTTCGGGCGGGCGGCTGTTCCAGGTCCAGGCGCCGGCACCGCTGGTCACTGCGCCCGCGAAGGTGGACGAGTTCGCTGCCAGCCTGCTCGTGCTCACCGTCCCGAGGGCCGGCAGCTTCGAGCTCCGGATCCCGAGCTCGCCGTGGCTCTCGGTGATCGACGACGAGGGCCGGGTGCTGAGCACCCCGGCCGACGGTTGCTTCACCACCGTCCTCGACCCGGCCTCACCGGCCGGCGGCAAGGAGGAGTGGGCAGTCCTGGAGGCTCCGCACGCGGGCACCTACCGGATCTCGACGCCGTACAACCTGCACCGGGGTACGGCGTGCCCGAAGGCCCAGCCTCAGCCCTGAGCGACCTCGGCCGCGGGGTAGTCCGCGCGGTAGGCCTCGGTCTCCTCGGGGGTGGGCTCGCCTGATCCCCGGGTGACGGTGACCCAGGTCAGCAGCAGGATCGGCAGGATGACGAAGCAGCCGGCCACGAAGACGGTGCGGACGTGGTTCGTGAACGCGAGCCGGTCGCCGACCGCCACGGCGTGCAGGTCGTACTTCCAACCCAGCCAGGCAGTGATGCCGAGCTGGAACAGCACGATCCCGGTCCAGAAGCCCGGGGCCACCAGGCCCATCATCGGGATGTGCCGCAGCTTCTGCGGGGTGCCGGCCGCACGCTCCCGCCTGGCCAGGAAGGCGTCGAAGCGCTGGTTCACGAAGATGACCGCGATGCCGGTCAGGAACCAGCCGTAGTAGTTGTTCATGGTGATGCCGAAGTGGTACCCGGGCTTCGGGTAGTAGTAGATGTTCCCGAGGAACCAGTACTTGCCCAGCACCGTGACCGGGTCGGTGACCCAGTCGATCGCCAGCATGAAGAACGCGCCCATCACCAGCGCCGTCGCACCGTTGCGGATCTTGCGCGTCGAGAGCCGCTGGACGTCGAGCCAGCGTCGTCGGATCGGCGCGATGAAGGTCTGGGCGAACGAGAACGCGACGTAGCTCATGAACGCGAACGACAACGAGTCGAAGAACGGGACGCCCTTGATCACCAGGTCCTTGCTCAGGGCTCCGTAGTGGTACTGGTAGTTGCCCATCGGGAAGTGGTGGTTGATGCTGCACCACTCCGCGGCGAAGGCGATCAGGTACCCGGACACGACCCAGAAGAACGTCCGCTTGAGGCCCTGCTCGAGACCGCTGTAGATCAGGAACGCCACCAGGAACAGCGTGACGTACCACCGGTGGCTCATGCTGTAGAGGAGGTCGCTCATTCGGCAGTTATATCGGTACGTGGCGGTGCCGCGGTTGATAATCGATCCAGCGGGAGCGAGAATTCGCCGCACGGGTAAGGGTTCCTTGCCCCGGATCAAGTGAGGGGCCGCAATGACCGACCTGGTGATCCGCAAGATGGGCTTCGAGTTCGACGAGCCGGTCGACTTCAACTGGCAGCCGGCCAACCCGCAGTTCAGCGTGTTCTGCAACGCCTTCACGTTCGTCGCGGTGCCGTTCGAGAAGTACATCATCAAGGTCGTGCGTGCAGCCCAGGAGCGGATCACCGATCCCGAGGCCGCCGCCGAGGCCGAGGCGTTCCTGCGCCAGGAGGCCCAGCACTCGGCCGCGCACCGACGGCACATGCTCGCCCTGATCGCCCGCTACCCGGGGCTCGAGGCGGTCTACGACCGCGCCCTGGCCCGGTACGACGAGCTGGTCGAGACCGAGTCGGTCGAGTTCAACGCGGCGTACATCGCCAACCTGGAGGCGACCTTCACGCCGCTGTTCACGATGATGCTGAACAACAGCGGTTCGCTGCTCGCCGGAGGAGACGACCGGGTCGCCGGTCTGATGACCTGGCACTTCGTCGAGGAGATCGAGCACCGCAGCTCGGGCTTGGTGGTCTTCAACGCGGTGTGCGACAAGCCGTGGCAGCGCACCCGCTGGATGCCCAAGACGTTCCGGCACATCACCTCGACGATGATGGAGATCGTCGCCGGCTTCGACGAGCACGTGCCCGAGGCCGACCGGGTCGTCAGTGCCGCGAAGACGCTGTCGATCGGGCTGGTCGGCTCGGAGCTGGCCCGCCCCGCCAAGCGCGCGGGCGGCCCTGGTCGCGCGCCGTCGATGCTGCACGGCGTACCGCGCAAGGACCTGCGGTCGATGCTCTGGCACCTCGCGCTCTCGCAGACGCCGAAGCACGATCCCGCCGACCAGCCGTTGCCCGAGCTGGCGTTCGCGTGGATGCGCGCCTACGAGACCGGGGCGGACCTGACCCGGTTCACCACGGCCGACGCGATCGGCAAGAGCTGACCGGTCAGTGGTGGTGCCGGTTCAGGACCAGGTACCGGCCGCCTGAGGCGTAACCGAGGGCGTCGGCGACGACCGCGAGCAGGCTGAGCACGATCAGCGCGTTGAGGGCAGCGAAGCGGTAGGGCGCGGTCCGGTCCCACCAGGCCTCGAAGGCGCGGGCGGGTCGATCCGGCGCACCGATCACCAGTCCTGCGGCGACGAGGGCCAACGGCCACTGGGCGCAGAGCACCCACAGCCCCAGGCCCAGCACGATCGTCATCAGGCCGTGGCCACGTCCGGCGACCACGACGCCGCCGATGAAGCCCGGGTCGGCGACCCACCAGAGCACCAGCGCGAGCGCCAGCAGCACCGCGCCGGTGACGGTCGTCCGAGGTTTCTCATCGGCGAGAAGCTGCGGGCCGCGTCGCCACCGCACGACCAGCCATCCTGCGCCCGCCACCAGCGTCGCGCCTTCCAGCACGGCTCGGGTCGGTCCGGCCTGCAGGTGGTGGGCCGCCGTGGTCACGATCCCCAGATGTCCGACGGTCAGGGCCAGGACCACCCCGTAGGCCCAGGTGCCCAGCATGGCCGTCGCGACGAAGGCCGTGATCGTCCGGCGCGGCACGCCGAGCAGCAGCCAGGCCAGGGCGATCAACGGGATCGTCGGGTCGAACCCGGCCACGCCGAACCCGGCCAGGTCGAGCCAGTAGTGGGCCGAGG
>JAOPXD010000072.1 GCA_025965315.1 Marmoricola sp. | reverse complement strand
GTGCCGTCACCGGCGTAGGAGACGGCGAAGAACCGGGGCACGTAGACGCCGTCGACCCGGGCCAGCCGCGCCAGCAGCTCGACCCGGCCGCCCGGACGGCCCTGGGCCTTCCAGGCGGCGACCACGTCGGTGATGTCGCCGACGACCTGCTCGCCGTCGCCGAGCACCGCGCAGTCGACGAAGTCGCTCACCGGCTCGGGGTTGAAGGCGGCGTGCCCACCGGCGACGACGACCGGGTGGCTCTCGTCCCGGTCGACCGCGTGCAGCGGGATCCCGGCGAGGTCGAGGGCCTCGAGCAGGTTGGTGTAGCCGAGCTCGGTGGCGAAGCTGACGCCGAGCACGTCGAAGGCGGCGACCGGACGGTGCGAGTCGACGGTGAACTGGCCGACCCCGGCCTCCCGCATGAGCCCGGCGAGGTCGGGCCAGACCGCGTAGGTGCGCTCGGCCAGGGCGTCCGGACGCTCGTTGAGCACCTCGTACAGGATCATGAGGCCCTGATTGGGCAGGCCGACCTCGTAGGCGTCGGGGTACATCAGCGCCCAGCGCACGGTGCGGTCGTCGGGTCCCCAGTCCTTGCTCACCGAGTTCAGCTCGCCGCCGACGTACTGGATCGGCTTCTGGACGCCGGGCAGGTGCGGCTCCAGCCTGGGGAAGACCGACTCAGGCGCGGATGCAGTGGCGGCGGGCACGACAGAACCTCTCGATGACTGGTGGGGGAAGCCTCAATCGTACGGCGTCGGCGCGGGAGCCGTCAGATCGTGCGGCGGGCGCCCGACTGACGCTGGATGTTGAGCAGCAGCCCGATCGCCATCAGCGAGGCGAACATCGAGGAACCGCCGTACGAGACCAGCGGCAGCGGTACGCCGGTCACCGGCATGATCCCCAGGCACATCCCGATGTTCTGGAAGGTCTGGAAACCGAACCAGCAGGCGATCCCGGCGGCAGCCACCCGCCCGAAGATGTCCTCGCTGCGCAGGGCGATCTGCAGTGCCCGCCAGAGCACCACGGCGAACAGCAGGATCAGGACCCCGGCGCCGATCAGGCCGAGCTCCTCGCCGGCGACGGTGAAGACGAAGTCGGTGTGCTGCTCGGGGACGAAGCCGGAGCGGGTCTGGGATCCCGCGAACAGTCCGCGGCCGAACAGACCGCCGTTGCCGATCGCGATCCGGGCCTGGGCGGTGTTGTAGCCGGCCCCGCGCGGGTCGAGCGCCGGGTTCGTGAAGGCGCCGAAGCGGTCGAGCTGGTACTGCTTGATCAGACCGCCGCGGACCGCGACGGTCGCTGCGGTGATGCCGGCCAGCGCCAGACCCCCGAGCCAGCGGCTCGAGGTGCCGGCGGCCGCGAGGACGCCGAAGATGGTGGCTGCCAGCACCAGCATCGTGCCGAGGTCCGGCTGCGCGAGGATCAGCAGCGCGGGCAGTCCCGCGATCACCAGCATGCCGATCACGTCCGGCGTGCGCAGGGCGTGGCGGTGGGTCACCTCCAGGCGCTCGGCGATGAAGAGCGCCATCCCGACGACCACCGCGAGCTTGGCGAACTCGGACGGCTGGATCGAGAGGCCGCCGAGGAGCAGCCAGGAACGCGAGCCGTTGATCGTCGAGCCCATCACCAGCACCAGCAGCAGGCCGACCACGGAGCCGGCGTACACGAAGGGGGCCAGGATCCGGACCCAGCGCCGGTCGGTGAAGTACACCGCGAGCCCGAGCACGAGGCCGATCGCGATGTTGACCAGCTGCTTGCGCAGGTACGCGGTCGGGTGGTCACCGGTGAGCAGGTCGTTGGACGACGTCGAGGACCAGACCAGCAGAGTGCCGACGACCAGGATCGCGACGCTGGCGCCGATCAGGACCAGATCGGTACGCGGCTTCGGCATCTCGAACGAGACCCGGGCCGGACGGGTACGGGCGGGCAGGACGATGCTCATCGGGCCCCTCCGACGCTCGGCGGCAGGATCGACCCGTTCGTGGCGAACAGCGGCAGCTTCTTCGGCGGTGTGACGCCGTGGATCGCCGCGTGCTGGGAGTTCACGTCCTCGCCGGTGATGCCGTAGAGCGACTCCCAGATGCTGCGGACCGCCGGTCCCGACGTACCGGAGCCGGTTCCCGCCTGGGTCACCATCATCACGACCACGTAGTCCTTCGTGTACGTCGCGACCAGTGAGGTGCTCTGCTTCCCGTAGACCTCGGCGGACCCGGTCTTGCCGCGGATCTTCACCTTGTCGAGCGGGAAACCGCCGAACTTCCACGCGAGCGTTCCTGTCTCCGGGGTGCCGAGCAGGGCGGTGTTCACGTAGTCGAACGCCGACTTCTTCGACTTCACGTGGCCCTGGACGACCGGGGCGATCCGCTTGACCAGCTTGCCGCTCGGATCCATGATCGCCTTTCCGATCCGGGGCGCGTACAGCGTGCCGCCGTTGGACAGCGCGGCGTACGCCCGGGCCAGCTGCAGCGGGGTGACCTGGGTGTCGCCCTGACCGATCGAGAAGTTCACCGCGTCGCCGGCCCGGTAGAGGTTGCCCTCGAGGCAGAACTCGTGCGCGTAGAGGTGCAGGAAGTCGCGCTTGCCGGAGGTGTTCTGCCGGTCGATCTTGCAGTAGTAGCCCTTCATCGCGTTCCAGTACTCGAGCTTCCACCGTCGGTCCGCGACCCGCCCACTGGCCTCACCGGGGATGTCGATCCCGGTCCTGGAGCCGAAGCCGAAGGCCTTCGCCTCCGCGACCAGCGGGTCCTTGGCCTTCACGTTCGCCGGGTTCGAGCCGTACCTCTGCCAGAAGCCGAGGCCGACCCGGTAGAAGAACGTGTCGCAGGAGATCTGCAGCGCCTTCGCGAAGTCGATCGAGCCGTAGGACTCCGACTCGTAGTTCTTGAACATCCGGTTGCCGACCTGCAGCCCGCTCGAGCAGTCCAGCCGGCTCTGCGGGCCGTAGCCGTTATTGAAGGCCGCGATCGTCTCGAACGGCTTCCAGGTCGAGCCGGGCGCGAACTGACCCTGCGTCGCCCGGAAGAGCAGCGGTTCCCCGCTCTTCTTCGAGTAGAGCGCCTTGAGCTGCTTGGTGGTGATTCCGTTGACCCACACGCTCGGGTCGTACGTCGGCTGGCTGGCCATCGCGATGATGTTGCCGTTGTGGGCGTCCATCACCACCACGGCACCGCTGTCCGCGACGTAGTTCTTGTGTGAGACCGGGTCGTAGGTGTTGCGGGCGTTCATGATCGCCTGGTGCAGCTGCTTCTCGGCCACGCTCTGGACCTTGGCGTCGATCGAGGTGACCAGGGTGTCCCCCGGGACGGCCGTGACCTGACCACCGGTGTCCGGGCCGTTGGTGCCGAGCACCTTGCCTGCCGAGTTGACCGTCACCCGGGTCTCCCCCGGCACGCCGCGCAGCCACTGGTCGTAAGTCTTCTCCAGGCCGGCCCGCCCGACCACCGAGGCACCGTTGAGCGAGGTGACGTTGTCGCGCTTGGCTTCCGCGAGCTCGTCACCGGTGATCGGGCTGAGGTAGCCGAGGATCCCGGCCGCGTTGATCCC
This sequence comes from Marmoricola sp., assembly GCA_025965315.1. Lineage (GTDB taxonomy): Bacteria > Actinomycetota > Actinomycetes > Propionibacteriales > Nocardioidaceae > Marmoricola. Next base: position 16,359 of record JAOPXD010000072.1, on the reverse strand, counting down.
GTACGGCGACGGGTAGGACCGCACGCTCTGCGCCTGGGCGAGCACTCCGGGATAGTCCTCGGTCTGCTCGGAGATCTGGACCGCGGTGGCCTGCGGGACGTCGTTCGCGACCGGGACCGGCTGGAACGGCGAGCCGTTCCAGCAGAGCTTCTTCTTGGCGCCGGGGGTCCCGCAGAGCTGGGTCCTGGCGACGATGTCGGCGTACGAGGTGCTGACGGCGGCGGCGAGCTTGTGCAGCACGGTCGCGCGCTCGTCGTCACCGAGGTTGCCGATCACCGAGCGGTCGACGCTCACCACCCAGCTGGTGCGGTTGGCCACCAGCGGCCGGCCCTCGGCATCGACGATCAGCCCGCGCGCGGGCTGGACCACGACCTCACGGATCGACTGCGAGGCCGCCTGCGCCTGGTACTCCTCGCCGGTGAAGACCTGCAGGTACCAGAGCCGGGCGAACAGGGTCAGGAACAGCGACAGCATCCCGACCTGCATCACGAAGAGCCGCAACCGGCTCTTCTGCCGGTCGGGACGGAACAGCACGGCGGCCATCAGGCGGTCACCGCGACCGGGCGAACCGACGCGCTGGGCGGACGTCGTCGAAGAACCGCAGCAGCGCCGGTACGACGAGCGGGGCCAGCAGCAGGTCCCACAGCATGCTGATCACGATCACCCGCAGCATCGGGCCGACCGGGAGCGAGCCGTCCCCGACGAGGCCGCCGGAGAGCGCGAAGACGGACGTAGCGATGAACGAAGCAGCACCGACGACCACGACCGCCATCAGCGGCGAGGACCGGGCGTCCTGGCGGACCCGACCGGCGAGATAGCCGACCAGCACGAGGGCGAGCGCCCAGCGGCCGGCTACGTGATCGGCCGGTGGAGCCAGGTCGGCGAGCAGGCCGGCACCGAAGCCGAGCAGCGCACCGAACTCGGGGCCGCGGGCGATGGCGCCGGCGACCACGACGATCAGGGCGAGGTCGGGGACGACCCCGTCGATCGCGAGGAACCGGAACACGACCGCCTGACCGACCACTGCGGCGCAGACCAGGGCCACCATCGCGGCGTTGCGCGCCGGCGTCACTGGCCACCTCCGGCAGTGATGACCTTCCGGTCGCCGTGCGTGCCCTTCGGTACGACGACCCCGACCACGTCGAGCGCGGTGAAGTCGGCGTACGGCTTGATCACCGCGATCCGCGAGCTGTTCCGGGGCGAGGAGACGACCGAGTCGACGGTGCCGATCGGAATACCCGCGACGTACGGGACGCCGTCCTTGGAGCCCCAGGTGACCACCACGTCGTTCTTCGAGGGGATCACCGAGTTGTCGACCAGGTCCAGGTCGAGCCGGCCGGAGTCACCGACGGTGCCGCGACCTCGTAGGAAGCCGATCTCCAGGTTGGTGCTGAGCCGGCCCCCGACCACGGAGCTGGTGTCGACGATGAGCAGCACGGTCGCGGTGCTGCGGGTCGCCTCGACCACCCGGCCGACGAGGCCGTCGTTGTTGAGGACGGTCATGTCCTTGCGGACCCCCGAGGAGGTACCGGCGTCAATGGTGACGGTGCGGGAGAACGACTGTTCCGGGCCCATCGCGATCACCCGGGCCGCCACGATCGAGTAGCCGGTGTCCGAGGCCGTCTTCGTCAGGCCCTCGAGCTCGGCCAGGCGCTGCCGGTCGATCGGCTCGGTGGCGACCTCGCCCCGCAGCCGCGAGTTCTCCGCGGTCAGCGTGGCGATGTTGCCGCGCAGCGACTTGTTGCTGTGCACGAAGCCGCTGAGGTCGTGGAACGGCCGGGTCGCCGTCGCGGTGGCGTCCTCGACCGGGCCCATCACCGAACCGATCGCTGACCGGGCCGGGTTCAGCGGCGAGCTGCTGCCCGCGCGCGCGTCCAGGGTGATCAGCGTCAGGCAGGCGAGCACGAGCAGGCCCAGGGTGCGCCGGGCACGGTCGTCCCCGGAACCCGGCCTGGTGCCCAGCCGACGTCGAGCCATCAGGCGCCTCGCCGTCCGTGCTCGGCGACCAGGACCTGCTGGAGAGCCTCGAACTCCTCGACACACTTGCCGGAGCCGAGCACGACCGAGCTCAGCGGGTCGTCGGCCACGTGCACCGGCATCCCGGTCTCGTGGCGCAGCCGCTCGTCCAGACCGCGGAGCAGCGCTCCACCACCGGTCAGCACGATGCCGCGGTCCATGATGTCGCCGGCGAGCTCGGGCGGGGTCTGGTCAAGGGTCGCGCGGACCGCGTCGACGATGTTGTGCAGCGGCTCGGCGATCGCCTCGCGGATCTCGACGCTGGAGATCGGCACCGTGCGCGGAAGACCGGAGATCATGTCCCGGCCGCGGATCTCGGCGGTGAGCTCGGTCGCCATCGGGAACGCCGAGCCCAGGGTCATCTTGATCTCCTCGGCGGTGCCCTCCCCCAGCATCAGGGAGTGCTCCTTCTTGAGGTAGGCGATGATCGCCTGGTCGAGCTCGTCCCCGGCCGTGCGCACCGACAGCGTGGTGACCAGCCCGCCGAGGGAGATCACGGCCACCTCGGTGGTGCCGCCGCCGATGTCGACGACCATGTTGCCGGTGGCCTCGTGGACGGGCAGCCCGGCACCGATGGCCGCGGCCATCGGCTCCTCGATGATGTAGACCTTGCGCGCGCCCGCCTGGTACCCGGCCTCCTTGACGGCCCGCTGCTCGACCGGGGTGACCCCGCTCGGGACGCAGATGACCATCCGGGGCTTCGCGAAGTACCGGCGGCGGTGCACCTGGGCGATGAAGTGCCGCAGCATCTGCTCGGTGGCGTCGAAATCGGCGATCACGCCGTCGCGGAGCGGCCGGATCGCGGTGATGCCTTCCGGCGTGCGGCCGATCATCCGCTTGGCGTCGGTGCCGACGGCCAGGATCTCGTGCGTCCGGGTGTTCATGGCGACCACCGACGGCTCGTCGAGCATGACGCCCTTGCCGCGGACGTAGACCAGCGTGTTGGCGGTGCCGAGGTCCACCGCCATGTCACGGCCGATCAGGTTGTTCGCCATCGTTCCTCGCAGCTGCACATCGTGGGAAGTGAGCGCGACGTGCTGTTCCCGCCAGTCACACGGAGAACACACGCCTCACCAGTCACGAGCCTAGGCGGCGAGATGCCCGATTCGCGGGGGCGACACGCCTCTACCGCGGGTCAGAGAGCGGGGAACCAGATCGCGATCTCCCGGGCGGCCGACTCGGGTGAATCCGAGCCGTGCACCAGGTTCTCGCGGTTGGACAGCGACAGGTCGCCGCGGATCGTCCCGGGAGCGGCCTTGCGGCCGTCGGTGGCCCCGTTCAGGGCCCGGACCACCTCGATCGACTCGTCGCCCTCGAGGACCAGCGCGACCAGCGGACCGCTGGTCACGAACGCCCGCAGCGGCGGGTAGAAGTCGCGCTCGACGTGCTCGGCGTAGTGCTGGTCGGCGACAGCCCCGTCGATGTGCCGCTGCTCGAGCGCCACGATCGTCAGGCCCTTGGCCTCGAAGCGGGACAGGACCTCGCCGACGAGGCCGCGACGTACGGTGTCTGGCTTGAGCAGGACCAGGGTTCGCTGAGTCATGGGCGAAACCCTATCGGGCCCTAGTCGGAGTCGAGCCCGAGCAGGCGGGTGGACTCCGCGCGCATCTCGACCTTGCGCACCTTCCCGGTGACCGTCATCGGGAACTCGTCGACGACCAGCACGTAGCGCGGGACCTTGTAGTGGGCCAGCTTCCCTTCCGCGAAGGCTCGCACCTCCTCGACCCCGAGCGGCGCCGCTCCCTCGCGGACCCGGATCCAGGCGCAGAGCTCCTCGCCGTACTTCTCGTCCGGTACGCCGACCACCTGGACGTCCTCGACATCGGGATGCGTGTAGAGGAACTCCTCGACCTCGCGCGGATAGACGTTCTCGCCGCCGCGGATGACCATGTCCTTGATCCGCCCGACGACCACCGCGTACCCGTCGGTGCGCATCACCGCCAGGTCGCCGGTGTGCATCCAGCCCTCCGCGTCGATCGCCTCCGCGGTCTTGTCCGGGTCGTCCCAGTAGCCCAGCATCACCGAGTAGCCGCGGGTGCAGAGCTCGCCGGTCACGCCGCGTTCGAGGGTGGCGCCAGCGGGATCGACGATCTTGATCTCCACGTGCGGGTGCACCCGGCCGATGGTGGCGGTACGGCGCTCGAGGTCGTCCTCGGCACGGGTCTGGGTGGAGACCGGGCTGGTCTCGGTCATCCCGTAGGCGATCGACACCTCGGCCATGTTCATCTCGTTGATGCAGCGCTTCATCACCTCGACCGGGCACGGCGACCCCGCCATGATCCCGGTGCGCAGGCTGCTCAGGTCGTAGCCAGCGAAACCCGGTGCGTTCTGCATCGCGATGAACATCGTCGGGACGCCGTACACGCCGGTGCAACGCTCGTCCTGGATCGTCCCGAGCGTGATCTCGGGGTCGAACCCGGGAGCCGGGATGACCATGGTGGCGCCGTGGGTGATGCAGCCGAGGTTGCCCATCACCATCCCGAAGCAGTGGTAGAACGGCACCGGGATGGCCAGCCGGTCGCGGTGGGTGAGGTTGATCGTCTCGGTCGTGAAGTAGCCGTTGTTGAGGATGTTGCGGTGCGAGAGCGTCGCTCCCTTGGGGAAGCCGGTCGTACCGCTGGTGTACTGGATGTTGATCGGATCGTCCGGGTCCAGCTCGGCGGCTCGTGGAGCCAGCCCGTCTTGACCCTCGCCGCCGGCGATCAGCCCGGACCAGTCCTCGGTGCCGAGGAAGACGACGCGGTTGACCGGGGTCCGGTCGAGCACCTCGGCCACCATCGCCCGGTAGTCGCTGGTCTTGAAGGAGGTCGCCGAGATCAGCAGCGTGACGCCGGACTGGTTGAGCACGTAGGAGAGCTCGTGGGTCCGGTACGCCGGGTTGATCGTGACCAGGACCGCACCGATCTTCGCGGTCGCGAACTGGGTGATCGTCCACTCGGCGCAGTTGGGCGCCCAGATGCCGACCCGGTCGCCCTTCGCGATGCCGGCGACGATCAGGCCTCGGGCCACCGCGTCGACCTCGGCGTCGAGCTCGGCCCAGGTCCAGCGACGACCGCTGGCGACCTCGACCAGCGCTTCGCGGTCGGCGTACCGGGAGACGGTGCGCTCGAAGGTGGCGCCGATCGTCTCGGTCAGGAGCGGTGGTTCGCTCTCGCCCTGCGCGTAGGACTCCATGCTGTCCAGACTAGGACGCCGGCACGGCCTTGTCGCGGTCGATCGTGGCGCCCAACCGGTACGCCGTGAACCAGAGCAGCCCGAAGAGCACCCCGAGCACGATCATCGCCGGGGTGTAGATCCCGAGGGCGAGCGCGCCGGCCTGGATCAGCCAGCCGAGCACGTACGCCCACGGCCTGCGCAGCATCCCGGCGACCAGGACGCAGGCTCCCGACAGGCCGAGCCCGATCCACAGCGCCTGGGTGTTGGTCAGGTCCTTCGACTGGACCAGCACCAGCGCGCTGAGCCCCAGGACGATGGCCTGCAGGAACAGGATCGCCGAGCACAGCCGACGCTTCATCATGCGTCGGCCCGGGGCTTGATCACCGCACGCGCCTCGCCGACGGTGATCACCGAGCCGGTGACCAGCACCCCGCCGGAGCCGAGCCCTTCGCCGAAGATCCCACCGACCTCGGCGAGCGCTGCGGCCTCGTCGATCGCGTTGACCAGCGACGGCTGCTCGCTGACCCGGTCCTGACCGAAGATGCCGCGAGCGACCTCGGCGAGCTCGGCGGCCGGCATCGATCGCTGAGTGGAGTTCTGGGTGCAGACGATGTGCGCCAGCGCCGGCTCGAGGACCGACAGCAGGCCTTCGTAGTCCTTGTCCGCCATCACCCCGACCACACCGATCAGCGGGCTGAAGGTGAACGAGTCCTCGAGCGCCTCGACCAGTGCCGCGGCGCCGTGCGGGTTGTGGGCCGCGTCGAGCACGATCGTCGGCGAGCGCCGGACGATCTCGAGCCGGCCCGGGGAGGTCACCTCGGCGAAAGCATCCCGGACGACCTCGGTCCCCAGCGGCTCGTCGCCCCCGACGAAGGCCTCCACCGCAGCGAGCGCGAGTGCGGCGTTCTGGGCCTGGTGGGCGCCGTACAGCGGCAGGAAGACGTCGTCGTACTCGCCGCGCAGGCCCTGGAGGGACAGCAGTTGTCCGCCGACCGCGGGGACCCGCGACCTGACCCCGAAGTCGACCCCTTCGGTGACCACGACGGCGCCGACCTCGGCGGCCCTCTCGCTGATCACTGCGGCAACATCGGGTTCCTGCTCCGCGGAGATCACGGTCGCGCCCGGCTTGATGATGCCGACCTTCTCGCGGGCGATCACCACGGGGGTGTCACCGAGGTACTGGGTGTGGTCGACGGCGATCGGGGTCAGCACGGCCACCTGTCCGTCCGCGACGTTCGTGGCGTCCCAGGACCCGCCCATCCCGACCTCGATGACTCCCACGTCGACAGGAGCGTCCGCGAACGCGGCGAACGCCATCCCGACCACCGTCTCGAAGAAGGACAGCGGGTGGTCGCTCTCGGCGTCGACCAGGTGGGTGTACGGCGCGACCTCGTTGAACGCCCGCACGAACGCCTCGTCGTCGAGCGGCTCGCCGTCGATCACGATCCGCTCGTTGATCTTCTCCAGGTGCGGGCTGGTGAACCGGCCGGTGCGCAGCCCGAGCCCACGGATCAGGGTCTCGATCATCCGGGCGGTCGAGGTCTTGCCGTTGGTCCCCGTCAGGTGCAGGACCGGGTAGTTCGCCTGCGGCTCGCCGAGGAACTCGGTGAACGCCTGGATCCTGTCCAGGCTGGGCTCGAGGCGGGACTCCGGCCAGCGGGACAGCAGGGCGTCCTCGACCTCGGCGGCGGTCTGGGCAGGGCGTGCATCTGAGAAGTCGGTCATCGCGTGCCAAGCGTAGTGGGCCGCCATCTAGAACCTGTTCCACTATCGTGCTGCGGGTGACCCTCCGTACGCGGTTCGACGACCTCGTCGCCGCCCCCGATCCCCGTCCGTCCGATCTCGACGCGCTCTGGGCCGATCTCGACGTCCTCGACGCGAGCGAGATGCTCGGCGCCTGGCGGGGCGGGGACTTCGCGACCGGGCACCCGGCCGGAGCGCTGCTCGGCAAGGTCGGCTGGCACGGGAAGCGGTTCGACTCGCTGACCGAGGGCCACCCGTTGATCTGCCGGGGCGAGGACGGTGCCCTGTACTCGAACACGAAGTACGCCGGCGGCGGCTACTCCTCGCTCTGGAACGTCGGCTTCCGCGGCGAGGTGACCGCCACGATGGTGTACGACGCGATGGCCGTCTTCGACCACTTCAAGAGGGTCGACATGACCACGGTGATGGGCATCATGAACGGCAAGCTCGAGGCGGCCTTCGGGACCGCCGACCGCTACTACTTCTGGCTGGAGCGTGACGACGCATGAAGACGACTGTTGCTGTGGTGAACGAGCAGGGCGGCGACTTCTCCCTGGAGGAGATCGACCTCGGCGACCCCCAGGCCGACGAGGTGCTGGTCAAGATCGTCGCCACCGGCCTGTGCCACACCGACATCCACCTCAAGGGCTTCCTGCCGGGTGAGATGTTCCCGAACGTGTTCGGCCACGAGGGCGCCGGCGTCGTCGAGGCCGTCGGGGACGGCGTCAAGGGCATCGAGGTCGGCGACCACGTGGTGCTCTCGTTCCGCTCCTGCCGCGCCTGCGACAACTGCACCAACGACCTGGTCGGCTACTGCGACTCCTCGCTGCTCCTCAACTACATGGGCATGCGGATGGACGGCACCACGACGTACTCGCGCGACGGGGCTCCGGTCTTCGGCAACTTCTTCGGGCAGTCCAGCCTGTCCCAGTACGCGATCGCGTACGCCGACAACTGCGTCGTGATCGACAAGTCCGTCGACCTGACCAAGGTCGCGCCGTACGGCTGCGGCTTCCAGACCGGCGCCGGCACCGTGCTCAACGTGCTCAAGCCGACCCCCACCGACAGCCTGGTCGTCTTCGGCTGCGGTGCCGTCGGGCTGGCTGCCATCGCCGCCGCCAAGCACCTGGGCGTCGGCACGATCGTCGCGGTGGACCCGCTGGAGTCGCGGCGCGGGACCGCCGCCTCCTACGGCGCCATCGCGGTGGACCCGATGGACGGGTCCTCGCCGGTCGTCGACAAGGTCAAGGAACTCACTGGGGGCGGGGCGTCGTACGCGATCGACACCACCGCGATCTCCGCGGTCGTCAAGCAGGCCCAGCAGTCGCTGCGGGTCCGCGGCACCCTCGTCGCCCTCGGGCTGGGCGCCGAGGAGTACGCGATCGACGCGATCGACCTGCTCCAGACCGGCAAGGTCATCAAGGCCTCCATCGAGGGCGACTCCGACCCGCAGGAGATGGTGCCGCGGCTGATCGCCCTGAACGCCGCCGGCGAGTTCGACGTCGACGGCCTGATCGCGACCTACCCGTTCAGCGAGATCAACACCGCGGTCGCCGACGTCCTCGCCGGGAAGGTCGTCAAGCCTGTTCTGGTTTGGTGACTGCCCAGTAGGGTCGCGGCATGAGGCTTCGACTCACGCAGGAGGAGGCCGCATTCCGCGAGGAGATGCGCACCTTCTTCACCACCGAGATCCCTGAGGACATCCGCGAGAACGTGCGGACCGGCCGGCACCTGGGCAAGGACGACTTCGTCCGGACCATGCGTGCCATGAACGCAGCGGGCATCGCCGTGCCGAACTGGCCGGTCGAGTGGGGCGGCAAGCAGTGGACCCCGCTGGAGAAGCACCTGTGGCACGAGGAGATGCAGCTCGCCTGCGTCCCGCCGCCGCTGGCGTTCAACGCCGGGATGATCGGGCCGGTGATCGCGCACTTCGGATCCCAGGAGATGAAGGAACGGTTCCTGCCCGCGACCGCGAACCTGGACATCTGGTGGGCCCAGGGCTTCTCCGAGCCGAACGCCGGGTCGGACCTCGCCTCGCTGACCACCCGCGCCGAGCGCGACGGTGACGACTGGATCGTCAACGGCCAGAAGACCTGGACGACGCTGGGCCAGCACGCCGACTGGATCTTCTGCCTGTGCCGCACCGATCCCGAGGTCAAGAAACAGGCCGGCATCTCGATGCTGCTCTTCCCGATGGACTCCCCCGGTGTCACGCTGCGGCCGATCAAGCTGCTCGACGGCACCTTCGAGGTCAACGAGGTGTTCTTCGACAACGTCCGGGTCCCGGGTGAGAACCTCGTCGGCGAGGTCAACCAGGGCTGGACCCAGGCCAAGTTCCTGCTCGGCAACGAGCGCGTCGGGGTGGCCCCGGTCGGAGCGACCAAACGTGCCCTGGCCACCGCCAAGGAGCACGCGACCGAGCTCGGCGTCCTCGACGACCCGCTGATGGCCGCGCGCTTCGTCGAGCTCGAGAACGAGCTGCTGGCCCTCGAGCTGACCGCCCTGCGGGTGGTCGCCAACTCCGCCGACGGCAAGCCGCACCCGGCGTCCTCGGTGCTCAAGCTCAAGGGCAGCGAGCTCCAGCAGGCGGTCACCGAGCTGCTCGTCGACCTCGCCGGACCGCTCTCGCTCGCCTCGGACTCCGAGACGGTGCCCGAGTGGGCGGCGCACACGGTGCCGACCTACCTGAACTTCCGCAAGGCGTCGATCTACGGCGGATCCAACGAGATCCAGCGTTCGATCATCGCCGGAACGATCCTAGGACTCTGACATGGACTTCGAACTCGATGACGAGCAGACCGCGCTGCGCGACGCCGTCCGCGGACTGCTGAAGGGCTACGACCCGGCCACGAACTCCGAGCACCGGCGCGAGGTGACCGCGGCCGATCCCGGGTACGACGAGGCACTCTGGGGCCGGCTGGCCGAGATGGGGCTGCTCGGACTGCCGTTCGCGGAGACGGACGGCGGCATGGGCGCCGGACCGGTCGAGCTGGCGCTGGTCGCCGAGGAGATCGGCCGGGTGATCGCCCCGGAGCCGTACGTCGCGGCCGTCGCCCTGGCCGGTGGCGTGGTGGCTGCGCTCGGAAGTGACGACCAGCGCGCCGAGCTGCTCGGTGAGCTGGCCTCCGGTGAACGGCTGCTGGCGTTCGCCAGCGGCGAGGTCGCCGAGCCGGTCGTCCAGGGCGCCCGTGCCGAGACGATCATCTGGGAGGTGGACGGCGAGGTGTTCGTCGTCGACCGCCCGGCCGACGTGACGGCGTACCGGACGCACGACGGCGGGCGCGCTGCTCGCCTGCAGTTCGACCGGTCCGCGGCGACGCCGCTCGGGGACGGAGGCGATGCCCGGGAAGCGCTGGTACCTGTCTTCGCCCGCGCCCGGATCGCTGCGTGCCACGAGGCGCTCGGCGCGATGGACTCGGCGCTCCGGCTGACCACGTCCTACCTGACCACGCGCCAACAGTTCGGTGTCACCCTGAACCGCTTCCAGAACCTCACCTTCCGGGCCGCGGACATGTACACGGACCTGGAGCTGACCCGCAGCATCGTCACCTGGGCGACGATGGTGGCGGCCGACGGTGACGCTGACGTGGTCGACGCTGCTGCGCGCGCCAAGCTGCAGACGGTCCGCGCCGCTCGCAGGATCGGTCAGGAAGCGATCCAGCTGCACGGTGGCATCGGTGTCACCGACGAGTTCTCGATCGGGCACTTCACCTCGAGGCTGACCGCGCTGAGCCACTGGCTCGGCGACGGCCGCGAGCAGGTGGCGCTGCTGTCCGGCTCGATCGCGGACCACGGCGTGCTGGACCCGCTGGACTGATCCCTACTCGATCACCAGGTTCGCCATCTCGACCACCGCTCGGAATCCGAGCCGCGCGTAGATCCCGTTCGAGATGGCGTTCGCGATGTCGGTGAACAGGCACACCCGGGCACCGTCGTCGAGCAGACGGCGGGAGATCCCCGCCACGGCCGCGGCCGCGTAGCCGTGACCGCGGTGCTCAGCGGGTGTGTAGACGGGTCCGATCCGGGCGACCCCGAAGCTCGCCGGGTTGAAGCCGGTGGCGTGCACGGGCACTCCCTCGGCGGTCTCCCAGATCCAGATGTCGCCAGCGGCGATACGCCTCGCCACGCTCTCGCGCGTCTCGATCGGTGCTGGGTGCGGGTCGTGCCGACCCGCCTGGGCGGCGGCGTCGACTCCGAACGCGTCGAACCAGCGGTGCACCAGGTCCAGGTCGGCGGCCACCGCGACCCGCAGCCGCCCGGCGACGGGCCCCGGGTCGATCAGGTCAACGAGCTCGTGCAGCCGCATCCGCTCACCGAGCCGCACCGACCTGCCGGTGACGGCCGCGAACGTGGTGGCGAAGACCTCCACGGCGGGGAGCGCTCCGTTGACGGCCGACACCGGCTCGGCGCGCTCGTACAGGACACGCGCCAGCTCTGCGGCCGCCTCGACCGGCATGTCCAGCAGGTACGGCGGGTAGGGAGCCTGCGGAGAGGTACGCATGCCCGCGCCGACCACGTCACCGGCCGCGTCGCGGACCACCAGCCACCATCCGGCGATGCCTGCCTCCACCGGGATCCCGCCGGTCCCGTCGCGCATCATCCGCCCCGCGACGCTCGCCACGACCGTGCTCTCGACCGGACGCGCAGCAAGCAGATCCTCCGCGGCAGCGAAAAAATTCGTCGGCGTGTCCAGGAACTCCAGCAGGTAGGTCACGCGTCGAGGCTAGCCAGTGGTTCCACCGACCAGAACTGGTTTTCGGCTGCCCTCGGTGCGCCCGTAGCATGACGCCCATGACCGAGACCCAGCACAAGTCCGAGATCCCGACGACCGCAGCAGCCGCCGCGGTCGTCGTACCGGACAAGGCGGCGCTGGAGGGCCTCGAGGCCACCTGGTCGGCACGCTGGAAGGCGGATGACACCTACGGGTTCGACCGCTCCCAGCCCCGGTCGAACGTGTACTCCATCGACACTCCCCCGCCGACCGTCTCGGGCAGCCTGCACGTCGGCCACGTGTTCTCCTACACCCACACCGACCTGATCGCCCGGTACCAGCGGATGCAGGGCAAGTCGGTGTTCTACCCGATGGGCTGGGACGACAACGGACTGCCGACCGAGCGCCGGGTGCAGAACTACTACGGCGTCCGCTGCGACCCGTCGCTGCCGTACGACGCGGACTTCACCCCGCCGGAGAAGCCGGATCCCAAGAAGCAGATCCCGATCTCCCGGCCGAACTTCATCGCTCTGTGCGAGGAGCTCGTGGTCCAGGACGAAGCGGTCTTCGAGTCGTTGTGGCGGACGCTCGGTCTCTCGGTCGACTGGAAGCAGCACTACACGACGATCGGCAAGAAGGCGCAGACCGTCAGCCAGCGTGCCTTCCTGCGCAACTTCGCGCGTGGCGAGGCCTACCTCCAGGACGCGCCGACGCTGTGGGACGTCACCTTCCAGACGGCAGTGGCGCAGGCCGAGCTCGAGGCCCGCGACTACGCCGGCGCCTACCACCGGGTCGCGTTCCACCGGCCTGACGGCACCCCGATCTACATCGAGACCACGCGTCCCGAGCTCATCCCGGCCTGCGTCGCGCTGATCGCGCACCCCGACGACGAGCGCTACCAGCCGCTGTTCGGCACGACGGTCACCTCGCCCGTTTTCGGGGTCGAGATCCCGGTGGTCGCGCACGAGGCCGCGGAGCCTGACAAGGGTGCCGGCATCGCGATGTGCTGCACCTTCGGCGACCTCACCGACGTGACCTGGTGGCGCGAGCTGCAGCTGCCGGTCCGCGCCGTGATCGGCCGCGACGGCCGGTTGCTGCGCGAGACCCCCGAGTGGCTCTCGGCACCCGCTGCCAGCACGGCGTACGAGGAGCTGGCGGGGAAAACCACCTTCAGCGCGCGCGAGGCGATGGTGGCGAAGCTCCGCGAGACCGGGGACCTGGACGGTGAGCCGAAGCCGACCCAGCGGATGGCGAACTTCTACGAGAAGGGCGACAAGCCGCTCGAGATCGTCGCGACCCGCCAGTGGTACATCCGCAACGGCGGTCGTGACGCCGAGCTCCGCGACGAGCTGGTGCAGGACGCGAACGCGATCACGTGGATCCCGACCCACATGAAGCACCGGTACGACAACTGGGTCGGCGGCCTGAACGGCGACTGGTTGATCTCTCGGCAGCGGTTCTTCGGGATCCCGTTCCCGGTGTGGTACCCGCTCGACGCCGACGGCGAACCGGACTACGACCACCCGCTGATGCCGGCCGAAGCCGCACTGCCCGTGGACCCGTCGACCGACGCGCCTGCGGGCTTCACCGAGGACCAGCGCGGTGCTGCGAACGGCTTCATCGGCGATCCGGACGTGATGGACACCTGGGCCACGTCGTCCCTGACCCCGCAGATCGCCTGCGGCTGGGAGTCCGACCCCGACCTGTTCGAGCGCACCTTCCCGATGGATCTGTGCACCCAGGGTCACGACATCATCCGGACCTGGCTGTTCTCCCGGGTCGTCCGCGCACACCACGAGAACGGTGTCGTGCCCTGGTCGCACGCGATGATGTCCGGCTTCGTGATGGACCCGGACCGCAAGAAGATGTCGAAGTCCAAGGGCAACGTCGTGGTCCCGACCGAGATCCTCGAGAAGTTCGGGGCCGATGCCGTGCGCTGGCGTGCGGCGATGGCGCGCCCGGGTCTGGACTCGCCGTTCGACGAGGCCCAGATGAAGGTCGGACGGCGGCTGGCGATGAAGGTGCTCAACGCGTCGAAGTTCGTGCTCGACAGCGTCGGCGCGACCGACCCGGACCCGGCCCAGATCACCGAGGCCGTCGACCAGGCTCTGCTCGCAGCGCTGGCCGAGGTCACCGAACGAGCTACGACCGCGTTCGACGCCTACGACTACACGACCGCTCTGGAAGTCATCGAGAAGTTCTTCTGGGAGTTCTGCGACGACTACCTCGAGCTGGTCAAGGAACGCGCGTACGAGGAGGCAGGCGGCCTTCAGACCGAGTCGGCCAAGGCCGCGCTCGCTACCGCGTTGCACGTCCAGCTGCGCCTGCTCGCACCGTTCCTGCCGTACGTCACCGAGGAGGTCTGGTCCTGGTGGCAGCCGGGCTCGGTGCACCACGCAGCCTGGCCCGCCTTCGGGCAGGCGCCGCCGGGCGATCCATCCCTGTTGGTTGCGGTCGCGGCCGCGCTCGGGGGGATCCGGGCAGTCAAGTCCCAGGCCAAGGTCTCGATGAAGACCGAGCTCACCCGGGTCGAGATCTCCGGCCCGGCGGCACTCCTGGACTCCGCAGCGGCTGCATCGGGGGACCTGAGGAAGGTTGGCAAGATCACCGGTGAGCTGGTGTTCACGGCAACCGACGCGACCGAGCTCAGTGTGGTCGCCGAGCTCGCCCCGGCGCTCGAAGCCTGAGCGGGCACGTCACCAGATTTCGACACGCGCCTAGATCAAGGCTGCTGACGCGTTCTTGCTACGCAGACTTCTTGGCCTTCTTCTCCGGCTCGCGCGGGATGAGGGTCGGGTTCACGTTGTCGGAGACGACCTCGCCGGTCACCACGACCTTGCCGATGTCACCGCGGGACGGGACGTCGTACATCACGTTGAGGAGGACCTCTTCGATGATGGCGCGCAGGCCCCGGGCGCCGGTGCCGCGCTCCATCGCCTTCTCGGCGATCGCGGTGATGGCGTCGTCGGTGAACTCGAGCTCGACGCCGTCGATCTCGAAGAGCTTCTGGTACTGCTTGATCAGCGCGTTGCGCGGCTCGACGAGGATCTGGACCAGCGCCGGGATGTCGAGCTTGTTGACGCTCGCGATCAGCGGCAACCGGCCGATGAACTCGGGGATCAGGCCGAACTTCACCAGGTCCTCGGGACGGACCTGGGCGAACATCTCGTCGGTCTCCGCCTCCTTGGAGGCGCGCATCTCGGCGGTGAAGCCGAGGGTCTTCTTCCCGACCCGCTGCTCGACGATGTGCTCCAGGCCGGCGAAGGCGCCACCGACGATGAACAGGATGTTCGTCGTGTCGATCTGGATGAACTCCTGGTGCGGGTGCTTGCGGCCGCCCTGGGGCGGCACCGAGGCAGTGGTGCCCTCCAGGATCTTCAGGAGGGCCTGCTGCACGCCCTCGCCGGAGACGTCGCGCGTGATCGACGGGTTCTCCGACTTGCGGGCGACCTTGTCGATCTCGTCGATGTAGATGATGCCGGTCTCGGCCTTCTTCACGTCGTAGTCAGCGGCCTGGATCAGCTTGAGCAGGATGTTCTCGACGTCCTCACCGACGTAGCCGGCTTCGGTGAGCGCGGTCGCGTCAGCGATCGCGAACGGCACGTTGAGCATCCGCGCGAGCGTCTGCGCCAGGTAGGTCTTGCCGCAGCCGGTCGGCCCCATCACCAGGATGTTGGACTTCGCGACCTCGACCGCGTCCTCCTTGTTCTTCGCAGAACCCGTGGTGACGCCGGCCTGGACCCGCTTGTAGTGGTTGTAGACAGCCACGGCGAGCGACTTCTTGGCCTGCTCCTGGCCGATCACGTAGGAGTTCAGGAACTCGAAGATCTCCCGAGGCTTGGGCAGCTCCTCGAGACCGACCTCGCTCGTCTCGTTGAGCTCCTCCTCGATGATCTCGTTGCAGAGGTCGATGCATTCGTCGCAGATGTAGACGCCGGGACCGGCGATCAACTTCTTGACCTGCTTCTGGCTCTTTCCGCAGAACGAGCACTTGAGCAGGTCACCACCGTCACCGATGCGTGCCACGGGCGACCTCTTCCCTCATCCGTGCCGGTCTGGGACCGGCGTCGTTCACGATGCCTGCGCGTGCAGGCTGCGCGGACTCTGTGCGTCGTCCCGACCGTACTCCGTCACCAGGACGAATCCGGTCGTAAGACTGGATGGACACGACACAAACTCCGCAGACCACGCTCAGACGAGCGCAGTCGCCTTACGAGACTCCAGGATCGAGTCGATCAGTCCGTACTCCAGCGCTCCGGCGGCCGTGAGGATCTTGTCGCGCTCGATGTCGTGACTGACCTCCTCCTTGGTCTTGCCGGAGTGTTCTGCGATGAGCTCCTCGAGAAGCTCGCGCATGCGCAGGATCTCGTTGGCCTGGATCTCGATGTCCGAGGACTGCCCGTAGGTGCCCTCGGTGTACGGCTGGTGGATCAAGATCCGGCTGTTCGGCAGCGCCAGCCGCTTGCCCGGCGTACCGGCGGCAAGCAGGATCGCAGCCGCCGAGGCCGCCTGGCCCAGGCACACGGTCTGCACGTCGGGCTGGATGAACTTCATCGTGTCGTAGATCGCCGTCATCGCCGTGACCGAGCCACCGGGCGAGTTGATGTAGATCGAGATGTCGCGCGTCGGGTCCATCTACTCCAGGCAGAGCAGCTGGGCCATGACGGCGTTCGCGATGTCGTCGCTGATCGGGGTGCCGAGGAAGATGATCCGGTCCTCGAAGAGCTTGCCGT